>JAKVOB010000001.1:1950858-2276002 GCA_022483015.1 Atopobiaceae bacterium
GAGCTCGTCATCGGCCTCATCGTGAACCAGCCCGATGCGGCCGGCGTCTACCCCTACTGGGACAACTCCCACCTGCCGCTCAACATCATGGGCCAGGCATGGCTCGTGAACGACGTCGTGATCGGCATGGTCGCGATGCTCTACCTGTGGGTGTTCTATCCGCTCATCTGCGAGGCCCTGGCGCACCTCAAGCCCCTTCGCAGCAACGTCGCCTTCGCGAGCGTCATCATGGGCTTCACCGCGCTCTGCGTGACGTCCTATACCCTGCTTGCCCTGGCAGCCTAGCTGGCCACGCTGCCCCAGAGGTTCGGACGCACCCCCGCCGCAGCCATCTGCATCGGGGGTGCGTCGTTCTTCTCGACGATCACTGATGCGCCGAGAACCACGACAGGGTGATGCCCATGTAGCCCTGCGCGCCGATGTTGGTGCCACCCATGTCGAAGAGGTGGTTGGCATAGGCCACCTTCACGAGCTTGTTGTCCACGCCAGCCTCGGCGAGCCTTTCCTGCAGGGTGTAGCTCTGCGTGGGCGAGACGGCCGTGTCGTGGTCGCCCACCATGATGCAGGTCGCGGGCGAGTCGGAGCCCACGTAGTTGATCGGCGAGAGGGATGCGTACAGCTCGGGGTCCTCGTCTGGCGTGGTGCCCATGTAGTCGCCCACCATCTGGTGAGCGGCGTCGGTGAAGAGCGGATAGTCGTTGGTGTAGCAGGCCGCCATGTCCGTCACCGGGTACAGGACGCTCACGGCGTCGACCTTGGGCAACGTGGTGCCACCCGCCTCCCGGTAGGTGCCGTCGCAGATCTTGTAGGCGAGGTCGAGGCCGAGGTTGCCGCCAGCGGAGTCACCGATGACATAGAAGCGGTCCGTGCTGCCGCCGTACGCGGCGACGTTGTCCTGGATCCAGGCGACGGCATAGGTGAGCTGCTGCTCGACCGTCGCGGCACCATGGAACTCGGAGGACGACAGGTCGTACTCCGCAGAGACCGCCACATAGCCAGTCCTCGGCGAACTGCTCGAGGTACGCCTCGCCCTCCTTGCGCGACCCACCGCTCCAGCCGCCACCATGGACGTAGAGCACCACCGGCTTGTCCGTGGCCCCATCGTCCACGCGGTAGACGTCCAGGAGGGAGTCATCGCTGATCGTGTCCTCGTAGCGCTCGGTGTCCATGGTCACATCAGAACGGTCGGCCTTGCCCTCATAACTCGCGAGCAGGCTGGCATCGCCGCCGGAGTCATTGATCGAGAAGAGCTCCGTCGCGGCGAAGTAGACGCCGCACGCGAGCGTCACCAAGGAGACGACCCACAGCGCACCGAAGAGACGGCCGCCATGGAAGTGCGCCACGAGCACGCAGACCAGCGTCACGACCGCCACGAGGGGTACCCAGGCCTGCATGTTCCCGACCGTGAGCAGGTTGGCGAACGTCCCGATGCAGGGAAGCCCCTGCCACAGCGTGCCAAGGGCGAGCAGCGCGTCAACCACCACGAGGGTCACGGCCACGACGCTCAGGGCCACATAGGCCATCTTCTTCGCCACGTTATTCTCCCCTGCTCGGATTCGCGTACCAGTTGGATGTACCCGAAGGGGAGCCTGGGCACGCACAGAGATGCCGCCGAGCGCCCGATCGTCGCATCCCATGGTAGCGACCCGGGAGGCGGGGTACCTTCCAAGCAACGGAAGCGAGAGGAACGGTCCCAAGGGAGGCATATGGACTTCGTCAAGGCGACATCGGCAGACCTCACAAGCGTGAGGGTGCTCTATCGGGACGTCATCGACCAGACGCCCCAGCTGGACCAGCATGCGCGGTGGAAGCACGGCCTCTACCCGACTGACGCGCTGTTTGCCAGCTTCATCGAGGACGGGTCCATGTACCTGCTGGCAGACGGAGGCACGGTCGTGGCCGCGATGGCGATGAGCATGGGGCAGGAGGAGGACTACCACGAGGTGCCTTGGCAGGTCGACGCCGCAGACGACGAGGTCGCCGTCATACACCTCCTTGCCGTGAGGCCGAGCCGGCAGGGCCAGGGCCTCGCGAGCCGTATGATCGACGAGGCCGTCCGCCTCGCGCAGGATGAGGGCAAGCGGGCCGTGCGCCTGGACGCCCTGGCCACCAACACGCCCGCGCAGCGGCTGTATGCCTCGAAAGGCTTCCAGCCCAGGGGGAGACAGAACCTCTACGCCGAGAACACCGGCTGGACGGACTTCCTCTTCTTCGAGCGCGCGACCTGACGACAGGGGCCGCACCCACGGGGCGACGTATCGCCCGTCCGACGCTCGCGCGCCTCGACGCACCGACCGACCCGACCCGACCACGAGAGCCTACCTGCACACGCCCTCCAGGACGAGAAGGGCCTCCTTGCGCCCGAGGCCCGCGGCATATCCCACGAGGCTGCCGTCCGACCCGACCACCCTATGGCATGGCACGAAGACGAGCAGCGGGTTCCTCCCGACCGCGGCCCCGACGGCCCGCGCCGACGCACGCCGGCCGCGCGCCACGCCCAGACGGTCGGCAATGGCCCCATAGGTGGTCGTCCGGCCTCGGGGGATGCCGACGAGCTCGCACCAGACCGCCTGTTGGAAGGTGGTCCCATAAGGCGCGACCGGCGGCAGGGGACCAGGGTCGACACCTGCGAAATAACGCCCCAGCCACGCAACGGCCCCATCGAGGACGGGGACCTCGCCGCCCACCGCCTCACGGCAGGCCCCGACGTTCGCCCGGTCATGCGCCTGCCCGTCGAACCAGGACCCGACGAGCGCGCCGCCCCGCTCGGCAAGCGTCATGGGTCCCAAGGGAGACTCGTGGCCGATGAGCGACGTGACCTCCCCGATGCTCGACCCAACCTCGTTCCTCTCGGCTGCCTTGGCCATGCATGCCCCTCCCTGCGCCGTCCTTCGCCGTCCGTTGGCATCCATGAAACCACATCCACCGACGAATGGCGCACGTGACCGAAAGGAGGGAGCAGCAGGCCCATGACCACCATACCCGGCGATATCATCTGACGCATCAGGTTCCTACGACATCGTCCCAGGGCGCATTCGCACAAGCTGCAAGGTCAACGTGAGGAGTCAGCATGCCGGACAAGAAGAAGGGCCTCTTCAAGGAGTTCCGAGAGTTCCTGGACCAGGGCAACGTCATGGGGATGGCCGTCGGCATCATCATCGGCGGCGCGTTCACCGCACTCGTGACGGCGCTCATCACCGACGTCATCAACCCCATCATCACCATGGCGACCGGCGGCACCGGCTCGGCGTCAGGCCTCGCGATAGCCATCCCCGGCTCCGACCAGGTGATCGACTTCGGCGCGTTCATCTCGGCCATCATCAACTTCGTCCTCATCGCGTTCGTCGTCTTCATGCTCGTGCGCTCCTACAACAAGGCCAAGGCGGCAGCCGAGAAGGTCAGGAGCGGCTGGGGCGAGGAGCCGGCCGATGCCCCTGCGGCACGCACGTGCCCCTACTGCGGCGAGGAGATCGTCGACGACGCCGTGCGCTGCCCCCACTGCACGTCGGTCCTGCCGAACGCCAGCGCGACTGACATCTCGGCCATGGGCGGCACGAGGTAGCGGCAGCCGACAAGACCGCCGCACAACCATCCCCCAGCCACACTGGCCGAAACCTCGGATTAGCTGACCTGAGGCTCGGTATGCTCTTGTTAGCACATGACCGCAGAGGAGGTGCGCCATGTCGGTCACGGTACTCTATGCGGAAGTCTGCATCATCTGCATACTCTTCCTGCTGCTCATCGCCCTGAAGGCAAGGCGCTCTGCGTTCCCGCAGTCCCAGCGGCAGAGCTACCTCGCCGTCTGCTTCACGAACATGCTGCTCTTTGTCGTGGATGCCTGCTGGATCTTCGTGGACAGCGATGCCGCGCTCTCCTCCCCTGCCCTGAACTGGCTGTTGAACGGCTTATATTACATCCTCGGATGTCTCGTCAGCTACTTCTGGTTCTGCTACTCGGAGTCAGTCCAGCAGTCGAGGTTCGCACGCGACAGGCGCTGGCACCTCGTCGCATTCGCGCCCGCACTGATACTGATCGCGCTCACGTTCCTCACGTACTGGACCCATTGGCTCTTCTATGTCGATGCGGCCAACCAGTACCACCGCGGCCCTGCCTACCTCCTCCAGGTGGTCGTGACGTACGGGTATGTCATCCTCACGGCGACCAAGGCGTACGTCCTCTCGAACAGGACGAACGACTATGCCAGGAGGATGGAGCTGAGGACCCTGTCGACCTTCGTAGTCCCCAGCGTCATCACCGGGGTCTTCCAGGTGCTCTTCCCGCGCTATCCCATCCTGTGCGTAGGCAACACGTTCGGCCTCCTTTACGTCTACCTGACCCTGCAGGCACAGCTCGTCTCCATCGACGCCCTCACCAGGCTCAACAACCGAAACCAACTGTTCCAGTACCTGTCGGTCAGACTCAGGCGCGACCAGGGCGACAAGCCGCTCTACCTGCTCATGATCGACGTGAACAAGTTCAAGGCGATCAACGACACCTACGGCCACATCGAAGGGGACAAGGCGCTCAGGCTGGTCGCCGATGCGCTCAGGAAGGCGTGCAGCCGCCGGGGCTTCTTCATCGCGCGTTACGGCGGGGACGAGTTCACCGTCATATGCGAGCTCGACAAGGACCAGTCCATCCTGGACGTCCACAAGAGAATCGATGCCGCCCTGGCCGAGGTCGAGACGCCCTACCCCCTCACCGTCAGCATCGGGTCCGCACGGTACACGAGCGACGTCACGTCGCGGCAGGACCTCATCGCGCGGGCCGACGAGGAGCTCTACAAGGCCAAGGCCGCGCTCGCACGTTAACGGCTGTCGGGAAGACCTGACGGGACAGGCGACCCGCCGTCCCGCATTCCCTTCTCGTCGCACGACAAGGCCCTGTCAGCCGCATGCGCCACCGCCGAGCGGGCCATGGTCGGACGGCGTGCCTACCCCCTCCTGCGGCGCAGGACGAGGGCACCCCCGAGAAGGGCTGCAGCGGAGAGGGCAATCGGGGCCGCAGGCAGCGTCTCGTCGGCCGTCTTGGGCACGACCTGCGAATCCGTCCCCTGGACGTCGTCCGCCTCGGTGGTCGACGCCTCGGGGGTCGTGGCATCAGGCGTGTCGGGGCTCGTGGGCGTCGTGGGCGTCGTGGGCGTGGTGGGCTCCGCATCGATCTGCGTCGCCCGAAGGATGAGGACGTCGTCGTCATAGGCGGAGCTCCCCATGACGTAGAGCCATCCACCCGACGAGGCGGCACACGAGTAGAAGATCGGCTCGTAGGCCGCCCGCTTGCCGAAGTCGACGAAGCTTGTGGCGCCATCGGACAGGACGTAGGTGTCCGCGTCCGCGAACGTCGTGTCCGTGGAGTCCGCATAGGCAAGGACACCGCTGATGATGACGCCGGCCGATGTGGAGGCAATCCCATACGTGCCATGGATTATCTTGGTCGCGGACAAGGCATCCGCCATCACGCTCGGTAACGACGACGCCAGGTCGGTCGTGGTCCAAGAGCCGCCATCGTTCGTCACGCGCGCCATGCCGCTGGTGGTCCCGATGCCCACGCTCGAGAACGACTTCCCCTGACACACGTAGATGCTCGACCCATCAACCGCGATCTTGGGCATCAGGTCCTCTGTCGCCAGGCTGGCGACGGGCTCGACCTGCCCGGACGCGAGGTCGAGCGTGGCGACATCATCCTTCTGGAGCGGCACCACGGAGGTCCCGAAGGCCGCCATACCGGAATCTTCGAACCCAGAGGCCCCTCCCACAAGGACCAACTGCCCCGAGACGTCCGCGATCGATGCCATAGGGGGAACGTTGGTGGCATCGAGCGCCTGCCAGGTGTCAGAGGCGAGGTCATACGAATAGAGGTGCGAGACGAGCGTCTTGGCCGTCCAGTCCAGCACGGCGCCGCATGCGATGACCTGTCCGTCGTGCATGGTGACCGAGAGCGAGTTGAGGGTGTCGGGCAGGTCCGCACACTGCTTCCAGGTGCCAGCCGAGGCGTCATAGCGCCAGACGTGCCGATAGCTGCCTATCTCGTTCGACGTCCCCTGGTCAGACTGGTAGTACGCCTTGAACTGGTCCTGGGTGAAGACGAGGAGCCCCCCGTCGACACCGAGCATCTGGTTGTCCATGCTCGAGTCCGAGAGTTCCGAGGGCATCGCTATGTCGCGCTCGAAGAGCGGCTTGTCGCTCGCGGACGAGAGGTCCATGAGGAACGCCTTGGTGCAGGTACCGGCAGACGTCGTCACGCTGACAGGCAGTACCCCGGACGTGAGGCCGTCGGGGGCCTTCACCACGATCTCGCCGTCGGACCACGAGACCACCTCCGCAGCCTTCGAGGCGATCGTCACGGAGCCGGAGGATGTGAAGTCCGAGCCCTCGATCTTGACCTCGGTGGGATCAGACCCGTCCACGACCGCGGCCGTCGATATGACCGGCAAGGTCTTCTGTGCCGTCACCGAGAGGTCGATCTGACCGCCCGACGTGCACATCCCCAGGAACCTACCGTCGTATTGGTTCACATGGGACTCGACCCAGGCCACACGGTCACGCGCGAGCTGGGCGCGCAGCTCGACGGGAGCTGCGTTATCGAGTCCCTGGTCCTTCGCCGCCACGGCGGCCGCACCGCACACCATCGGGGCGGCCATCGATGTTCCGGACAGATAGAGGTATGGCGTCATGCTCGTACCGAGCGAGCATCGGTCGAGATAGATCGAAGGCTCCGCGGCCGTCCCATCATCCATCACCAGGACCTCTACCGTCATCGCCCCATCGGCGTCGCGGGCGATCGTCTGACCATCCGTCAGCAAGGTGCTGGTGTCAGCGTACAGGTTCAACCACTCCGATCCGCCAGCGAAGGAGGCCGCACCTTTGTACGTGCTCCAGTCAACGGTCCCATCAGCCGCCTTCACGGCGACTCGGACCAGGATCAAGCGCGCGGTCGTATCTCCCGCTGCGCGCTGAAGGACGTCGCATCCAAACACCACGGAGTCCTCATATCCGCCCATGGGGACCTTGAGATAGGTCGCTCGGCACGAAAGGCTCCCGTAGCCGGAACTGACGTCATCGGTGGTCTGGTCGTCGTAGGCAACGCACAGGGACTGCGCTCCCTCGGCATAGAGGTCCGTGCTCCTCTGGCCCACCTGATCTGTGGCCGCAAGGGTGGTGAGATCGAAGCTCTTATAGGCCTTGATCTGGTCAGTCGTGCCCTGCTCATAGGTGTCGCTCACGAGCGGGTTCCCATCGAGCGCGGAGACGTACGTGGCCGCGCCCCTCCCCGTGGCATCCTGGGAGGCAGTCGAGAGGATACCGACACCAGGTGCCATCACGTTGGTCGTCGACTGGCCGAAGTTGTACGCGTTCAGGCCGTTCTTGTTGGTGGCATCCACCACGATTGCGTAGGGATTGTCCTTCAGAGCGGAGCTCGGCCTGGGGTTATAGCTCGAGTCGGAGCCTTCGTTGCCCGAGGAGAACACGCTCACGACGCCCTTCTCGCCCAGCTGGGTGACGAGGAGGTCGAGCGTCTTGGTGATCTCCCGGTCTCCCCAGGAGTTGTTGACGGCGACCAGGTTGAGCCCGTTGTCGACGCACTCGGAGAGATACGCATACCCACGTGCCAGCGCGGCGAGGGTCAGCGCACCGTCAGAGTTATAGACCTTCACGCCGCAGAGCTTGACGCCGTTCGCGACACCGCTCGTCCCATAGCCGTTCCACGCGGCAGCAATGGTGCCCGCGCAATGGGTGCCATGCCCGCCTTCGTCGGTGATGTCCTTGGGGTCACCAAAGCCGGACACGTCGATGCCGTGGGGACCGCCGTCGGAGTTGTAGGTCTCCATGTCATCGAGGACCACGTCCTCGAGGTCCGGGTTCGCGCAGTCGATCCCCGAGTCCATGACCGCCACCACGCCTGCGGCATTCTCCTCGCCGGTGGCGCCCCAACCAGGCGAGTTGATGTCGAAGCCCACGTAGGACCTGCCGTCATACATGGTCGACCCGTCGTTGTCCATGGCCCACTGGCACGACGTGCCGTCCGCCAACGAGGAGGCACTCGAGAACGGGAGCCCCGTGGAGGAGCTCGTCGCCAGCTCGCCCTGGAGGGAGAGCGTCGTGGAGCTAGCGGAGCTCGTGGCCGTCGTCGCGTCACCCGTAGCGGACGTGGAAGCCTGGACCACATAGTTGGGCTCGACCATGAGGATGCGCGGGTCATCCCAGAGGGCATCGAGCATCTGCTCGCAGGTCATGTCGGGGTTCGAGATGAGGATGACCGTCACGGTCTCGTCCTCCGCGGAGGCCGCCACCGACTCGTCGGTCGCGACGGCGTAGGTCGAGGCAGTGGTGTCGAGCAGGGACTCGGAGGAAGCATCGGAGGAGGATGCGAACCAGTCGTCGACCGAGGCATACCTGCCGTACACGGTCGCCACGACCTCGCCCTGCGTGTAGTCGCCCTCGGCCAGGAGGTCGGCGATCTGCGTGTCCTTGTCGGATGTGGTCGATGTGCTAGCCGTGGTCGAGTCGGACTGCGTCTGCGCGACCGAGGTCGAGGCATCCGTCTGCGAGGAGGTCGCGTCGGCGTGGGCGCTGACCGGGACCCCGGACAGCACCAGCACCACGGAGAGCGACGAGACGAGCGACGCGCGGAGCGAGGCGGGACGCACGAGATGACGAGTAGGCATGATGTCCCCGTTCGTTCAGGTTAAAAGCATCCTTAGCAGCATATCAGTCGATCAGGGAAATACCCCCCGTTATCAGCGCCGCCAAAGACAGACGGCGCGAGAGCCCTCGCGAAAGGGCCCCAAAAGAGGATGGTGCCCGTGCCGCTAGTTGGAAGTCGAAGCCACCAGTCGCCCAGACTTGGTGCGGAATCGAGGCAGACATGCTCTACTCCAGCTTTTGCATACGTGGGACCAAGCCTCCCTTCCGGGGCATCCTCAAGTACAAGGACGAGGACGGTGTCTGGAAGCAGACCTCCGTGACCCTCGAGGCGAGGGGCAAGGCCGCGGCGAGGCGCGAGCTGCTCGAGGCCCGCGACGAGCTCGAGGAGCGGACAACGAGGGAGCTCGGCCGCGCCAGGAGGCGTAACCAGAGCGTGGGCTCGTTCATGGACGAGTACGTGGACTCGCTGGAGGGGTCGCAAGCCATCGAGCGCTCCACCGTGACGGCCTACCGCTCCATCACCGAGCACATCCGGGAGGGCATGGGCGACATCATGCTCCTCGACCTCAGGCACGACGACATCCAGCGGTGGGAGAACGGCCTCAACGCGCGCGGGCTCAAGCCGGCCACCGTAAGGAAGGCGCACGTGCTCCTCAAGAGCGCGCTCAAGCAGGCGGTGATGCTCGAGCGGCTGGACAGGAACCCGGCCGAGGCCGTGCGGCCGCCCAAGCTCCCCGCCTACTCCCCCAACGCGCTCGACGACGCACAGCGGCGCAGACTCATGGCGTTCCTCGACCAGGGCGCACCCACCACCACGAACCTGGCCGTGAGGATGGCCCTCATGACCGGCCTGCGGGAGGGCGAGATCTGCGGCCTCAGGTGGTGCGACGTCGACCTCGAGGCACGCACACTCTGGGCGCGGCAGGCGATAGCCCGGGACCACGGACGCTTCTACGTGAAACCGCCCAAGACCGCGGGGAGCATGCGCGACATCCCTATGCCCGCGGACCTTGTCGGCCTCCTCGACATCAGGCGCAGGACGATGCTGGAGGGCTGCGTCGAGGCGGGTGTGCAGCTCGACGGCGGCCTGGGCCAGCTCTACGTCCTCGGGGGCGTGGACGGGTCGTTCCTGCACCCGCACGAGGTCTGGCGCCAGTGGAAGGCGATAGCGTCGTGCCTCGAGCTCATGGGCACACAGGGGCGCGTCCCCACCTTCCACGACCTCAGGCACACCTTCGCCACCGCCGCCATCGCGGAGGGCGTCGACGTGAAGACCGTGAGCTCGATCCTGGGCCACACCAACGCCGCCATGACGCTCAACGTCTACGCGAGCGCGGACCCCACCGCCAAGCGTGCCGCCGCCGAGACCATCGGCGAGGTCATGGGCAGGAGGCCCGAGCCGACCGGCGAGGTCGTGCGGTTCAGGGTGGCAAGGTGACGGATAAGACTCCTAACAATCGCATGACAGCAGGACGTGCCAATCGCACCGAGCGAGTCATGAGTTGCTATGTCAAAGCTAACATGTTTCCGTTATACTATTGGCATGACGAAACTCGATGACATATACGAGGCGACAGCGGACACCAGGGGCATGATTACCTCCCAGGAGGCACGCGAACTGGGCATCTCCAACAATGAGCTCGTGCAGTTCGCCCACCGAGGCAAGCTGACACGACTCGGGCAGGGCCTCTACCGCGTCGAGTGGTACTCCCCCACCGAGGAGGACCCTTATGCCGAAGCTGTCGCGCTCGCCGGGCCGGACGCGTTCCTCTGGGGCGAGTCCGTCCTGGGGCTCCTCAAGCTGGCCCCCACCAACCCCGCCTACATCCAGGTCGCCACCACGAGGCGCGTGCGGCGCACCCTCCCGCCCCACATCCGCCTCACGCACGTGGAGGAGGGTGCCCCCGTGACGAGCTACGTCGGGATCCCCTCCCAACCCGCGGCGGATGCCATCCGCTCCTGCATGGGCCACATGATGCCCGAACGCCTCGCCGAAGCGGTCGACGAGGCCAAGCGGCTTGGACACATCACACCGGCAGAGGCCGACGACCTCCTGAGCGACCTAGGTGCTGCATGCCAAGACATTGTTTTCATATGACATAGGCCACCTCGGGGCGCCTGCCAAGGGTAACGGGCTTGACCGAGGGGCATCGCAGAGGCGGCTCAACACTACTTTTGTCTGCGGACGCGTTGAGGCTTAGTCCTTGAGCAACTCCGTGAGTTCTCTCACAAGAATGTCAACTGTGGTACATGGGTCACAGGTTGATGGCTTGGACAATCTCCCTACTGTCCGGTACGCTTCGCGTTCCCTACAGGCATTTGCTATAGCGAACTCGAGGTTCCCGTACTCGCCGACCAGCGAGTAGAGCCCTTCCTGGGCCTTCTTATATCCTTCGGCGCAGATGCCACGACCCTTGAATATGGCATCCAACTTGTCGCACCAGCCATTCCTCGAAAGGGCTGAATCGCAGTAATCAAAATATAGATAGAGCCAGTGCTCGAAGGATTGGTTGCTCCAAGCCACTTGATACCCATCGGCTTCGGCTAGGCTGATTGCCTCGTCAAAATTGTCAAAGTCATCTTTGTCGAAAACCACCCAAATATGCTGGTAGTCCTTACCGGGTTCACTGGCGATTCTCTCGGCTTCATGGACGAGGGCAATCGTACCCCGACCCTTTCCTTCAACTTGGACATCGAGGGTTCCTCCAAGACCTTCCTTTACCGTATTGGCTAGCTCCTCGAAGTATATGGGCTCTGTCTTTGTCCCCTCGGTAACGATGAGGTAGGACTCGGGGCTAACAGACTGAGTCCCCGCTTTGCGCCGGGGAACTTTTTTAGACCGCCGCTTCTTGAAGAGGTCATCGCTTCCCATATCATTCCTCCACTCCAGCGGCTCTGGTCAATAGAGGAATCCCAGAGAACACACCACTCAGGTACGAGGAGCCGAATGAGGCATCGTTTCTTACCTTGTATTCTGAGAGCGAGTGCATGCTTGAGACGCCGCTCCCATCTTTGTCGACGAGCCAGATCTGGTCGCGACGCAGATATTTCCGATCGAGGAGAGTCACATCATGGGCAGTGAAGATGAGCTGACCCACCGCATTATCCCCTTGAAACATCTTGAGGATATAGTGGAGCAGCAGCGGATGCAGCTCCGCATCAAGCTCATCGATGAGGAGTGCGACATCATGCTCAAGGACAATCTTGAGATACCTGTAAAGGGCGATAAGTTTGAGTGTGCCGTCCGATTCGATACTAAGCCGCGCCGTATAATCAATCCCGTCAGGACCTTTATGGTGTGTGAGCACCTGGACATGGTCCTTGTGCCTGTCAACCGTGAACCCCGTGATGGCGACATCCACACCGTTAAGGAATTTCACAAGGCCCGCGCCTTGATCACTCTCGAAGGAACGTGTGAAGTAGTCCATCGACAACTCATGCACCCATTCCTCGCACATGACTCCACCCACCGGAAGAACGCTGAGAACGCAGTCCGAGGCATGGGAGAATAGTTTGTTCGTGAGCGTGAGGCTGTCGAAGAAGGACAGAGCGAGAACATCGTCTGGAATCTCGCCAATGTACTTCCTACATTCTGACCGTACAGAATAGCCGAGGTTGATGGTGTTCATGTCCTTGGTGGAACGCTCGAGTACCGTCGACTGCCTTCCGGTTTCCTCGTTGGTAAAGTAAAGCCACTCGGAGGTGATTCTCTCGGCCGTGTAGGTGAAACCATAGCGATATTCACCATCAGGGCCAGAATAGGTGCCCTCGAACTCAGTCTCCTCATCCTGACCGTCGGAGGAGAACAGAAAGGGATGGTAGTTCTTCCTGAGGACATTGCCTCGTTCAGACAGGGGAAGATCCGGCTTGCCATCCCCCTCGGAGTTCTCCTGGTTTCTGAAGGACTCATCAACGATTCGGAAGAAACAACCGTAGGCCTTCACGAGTTGTGACTTGCCGGATGCGTTCGCGCCGAAGATGGCAGCCGTCTTGAGGACTTGCTCGTTCCCTACAGTCCTGAGGTTTTGCTCATGCTCCTTATAGGAACGGACAGCACGCATGTCAAAAATGGTCTCGTCACGATAGGGGCCAAAGTTCTTGAACGAGAACGTTAACAGCATAATATACCTCCACCCGCGCTCTCATGCTACTTTTTGTGAGCTTATCACAGATTACAAGGTGTAGTCGATACCTTCTGAATCAAAGGACTGATTGTATGGAGAAAAACTGGCTTAAGTGTCATTCACTATTCTGTTCCGGCACAAGCAGCAGTACGTAAGGGCATCATCGATGTCCACGGTGCTACGTGCTGGGACGTTGTTCACGCGTGACATTAGGGAAAGGTTCCAGCAAGTGCTGTACAACCTATCATGATTGAAGTAATCCACGAATGCCGGGAGACCCACGGGCCTCTCGGCATTCGTCACATATGGGCGACGTAGCCCTGCTCGCGGGAGAGCACCTGGCCCTTCCTCTTGACCTTGTCGCTTTGCGGGAGTTGTAGGACCTGGTGAACACGCTCCGCTCGTGCCAAGTGCATCGATGAAGGTCGAGGCCTCAAAGCTTGCTTCGATGTCGATCATAACTTCATGAGTGACAATGCCCCAGGTGATGCGAATGCTGTACAGATTGCCACAAGTGCCTCGTGCTCGCGGCACACCATGTGCCAGGCCGCGAGATTTCATGCCTCCACCCAGCAGAAGGCACAACAGCCCATCGGAGTGAGCCGTGCGTTGGGATGTTGGGACATGGAAGGGCTCCCTCCGACTGCAAATCTAGACAATCCACAGCTTCGGGAAGCCCTCCAGTTTGTCACTCTCCATTCTGTAAACAATGTCCTGGCGTACGACAGCTAGCCGACTGAAGAAGCAACTCTACGATGACAGTTTGGGCATCCGGACCCAGCGCTGCGCGAATCCACTCGAGCCGCCCACTCATGGCCGCAGATTGGGCATGTCCACCATACTTTCCGGTTTGAATGACCAGAAACATCGGACGGAGTCAGCGATCCATTCCTTTTGCTATTCCACTCCATTGCAAGAATGGGAAAAACATCGGAAAGTGATGTGACCCGCCGATCTTGGACATGTTCCTAGGCCAGCCGCTGGTCGGCCAACCTGTATTCTACAGGGGCGAGACCTCCGAGTGGCCCCCTGATCCTGTCGGTGTTGTACCAGACTATCCAGGCATCGAGGTCCCTGGCGAACCTTTTGGGCTGTGTGTAGTCGGAGCCGTCGGAGAACTCCGTCTTGAGCCTGCCGAAGAAGCTCTCGGCCGGCGCGTTGTCGAGGCAGGTCGCCTTCCTCGACATCGACTGCGTGCGGCCCAGCGACGCCAGCCTGTCGCGCCATCGGGGTGTCTGGTACTGGAACCCCTGGTCGGTGTGTATCACGGCCCCGCTTTCCTGGAGCCTACCGGCGGCATCGGCGAGCATGCCGAGCGCGGACTCGACGTCGGGGCCGGGACCGATCCTCCAGGAGACGACCTCCCCGTTGTAGAGGTCGATGAGAGGCGAGAGGTAGACCCGCCTGTCACCGACGTTGAACTGGGTGATGTCGCTCACCAGCCTGCACATGGGCACCTCCTCCGTGAAGTGCCTCTCGAGGAGGTTCGGGGCCACCCTACCCACGGTGCCCCTGTACGAGTTGTACCTGCTCTTCCGCCTGCCCCTCGCCCGGAGTCCCTCTGCACGCATGATCTTCGCCACGGTCTTGCGGTCGATCCGCAAGCCGTAGTCCCTCTCCTGCGCCAGCGTCACCCTCCGATAGCCATAGGCCCCGCGCGATTCCCCGAACACCGAGCGGACCAGCGGTCGGACGGCGGCATGGCGGTCGACCGCCGAGTGCGAGGCACGATAGTAGAAGGTCGACCTGGGAAGCCCTACGTAGGCAAGGAGCGCCCCGAGCGGGAAGTCACGCCTCAAGGCCCGGACAACCGCTACCTTCTCCGCGGTTGGTGCCGCTCCGACCTCAAGGCCTCTAGTTTTTTTAGTATGGCATTCTCCATGCGGAGGTACTCGAGCTCCTCCTCGGGGAACATGCCCTCCTGCTCGTCCCGGGCACTGACCTTGCGGTTGGTCCTGGGTGCCTTGCGCTCGTCCTCCATCGCGACACTGCCCCTGTACCTGTCGTCGTGCGACCACGCGTAGATGCTCTGCATTCTCAGGATACCGAACCTCTCGGCGACGGAGTTGGCGTCCTCGCCCGAGAGACAGGCCCTGACGGCGGAGGACTTGGTTGCCTCCGGGTAGCGCGAATAGGTCCTCTTCCTGGACTTGAGCATCGCCTTGCCACGGATGAGGTACTGCCTGTTCCAGTCCTTCACCGTGGACTCGGACACCCCACAGCGCAACGCCGTCTCCCGGATCGTGCAGCCCTCCTCCTCGTAGGTGAAGGCCTGCATGATCTCCTCGGGCGTATGGTGATGGTAGTGGTAGTGGTAGTGGTAGTGGTAGTGGATGACCCTCTCGTTGGTGGACATCGCGACTCCTTCCAAGTCGTCTTGGTGTCCAAGGTTCGTGGGTCACATCATCCACCAGTGATTCTTCGCCGATTCTTCGCAGGGCTCGATGTGAGTACCATCGGCTTGGCCTCTCCGATCTCGCCCCACGCTTCGCATGCCGCCTGCAGGCATCGCTCGGCATTGCTCTATGCATGTCCGACTACCATACTGCTGACACCAGACAGAGCGGTACCGAAAGGGCCGCTCGTCGACTGGAAAAGTGTACCGAATTGCCTGAAGGTTATGCTGCTATTGCCAAGCAAGCTATTTGCAGCCTTCTTCAGGGTGAGACGATCTTTCTTGCAACGATAAGAAATCACCCATTTAGCCCGTGGACATCGTTTATCTATTTGTTCGAAATACTCTCCGTCAACCGACCCAAGCGAATGCCCAAGGACATAAATTGTGCTCACATCACCAGGTATTACATTTATGAAGTCCACGAGTTTATTGACATCGATTGTCTTAACCATTGCATTGCCAATAGCCGATAGCGTTGATACCGCCACATCACTCGCATCCGATACTGTTGTACTTCCTTGAGCAATACTGTCTTGCTGCGCGGCATATCCAGAATAAGATGCGAATCCATCATTAGAGCCATAGGGCACTCTGCCATCAATTATGCTGTCATAGTTAGGTGCTACATCGATAACATTGCCTTCGATGACATGTTTGTCGTTGCCCCAAATGAGAGGCTCATTTAACTTGCCGTGTATATGAAGGATCTTCGATTCATCAATCTGATACACGTCTTCGAGCGTATTGGTGTAATTGAAAGTTATGAAGTAGCTCTCAGGGTTAATCGTTCCAATCGGTTTCGTCGATGAAAGCTTATCGTTGGCTGCTTCTACCATTTCCTCCATACACACATTGAGCATGGCATGGATGTCGGATGGGCTATCCTCAAAGGGAATAAACTGAAACATGCTTTCTCGTGAAGGCACCGCACAATCTATCTCATCGTCCTTGTCGAATAGCTGCATGTCGATGTCTCTATCTTGAGTTGTATCTATACCATCATCACTTGCAACTTCTCTGAGCTCATCAAGCTTCCCATCTGCCGTATCACGAAGTCTCTTCTCTTCCTCATCTGATATGAAGCCAACTCTTGACTCAAATTCCGACCAAAGTTTAGGCTGTGGCTTCCCACCGCAGCTAAAATACAGCTCGTTCAACTTGTCCCACAGTTCACTGCTACAAGTGTTTTTGACAATGATATTATAATCATTTTCGTAACTTGTTGGTAGATGGTGGGCTAAGTCGAATCCATTGCCAAGAATGTATAAATTCATTCTCTTTCAGATCCAAAGAAGAGTATGGACATTTTTATATATTATATCTGTAACAAGAAGAGATACGTGAAGCTCTTTGTTCCAGCCATTCAGCTCGATGCGGTTCTCATTGTTCCTACCCAGCAATGGTACCGAGCCTTACCGTTCGATAGGACACGATTCATGAAGGGGTCCGACACAGGTCGCGATGAGAGGGCGATGACCCACGTGGGAGTCATCACTCCTGCGACGGCGCTTTCCTCGGCGAGAAGCCGACACTGTCGCACTCGTGGGTGAAGTCCGTCACGGGGACCTCGTCTCCCCTGCTCCCCCAGCACGCACCATGGGATGCGTCATCAGGATCGCTGGTCCACATCCGGCAGTTCCGGCAGGTGTGTCACGTTGGGAACACAGTAGTATTATGCCTGGTAAACGGCTTGTTGTAAGGCGTTCTAAGGACCGATAATCTTCGATATAACCATTGCGGCATGGACTCAACCACCAAAAGGCCATGATTGTTGGTAGAGATTCAAGATCCACCTAATCATTTCCTTCAAACACATCTGTTGGTCATTCCGTGATTGTCAATTACATTGGTAATGGACTTGCAGGTTGAAAGGCATTACATTTATCTAGCGACACAAGGATTTTCTTCTTGCCCACTATTCCTAATGTACGGATAGTCTAAACATGATGAGTGAATGACTTGGCTACTCTTTTGATTTCATCATATGAGTGCTTTTATCTGCTTTTTCTGCTTTGTCCCAGGGTCTCGAGAGGATAAAGGAGAGGGCGCTCATAACAGTCATGAGAATTGTAAGGGAAAGTGTTCTGTCATTGCACAAAAGCGCATAGATAATTTCAGAAACGAGTACACCAAAAGAGACGGCCAATAGAACCGATAGCATAGCATCGCTCAACTTTTTGTTTGAACGAAGACTGTTGAGTGAACTGCCCAGACTAAAGAACGTAAGTCCTGAAGTAATCATAAACATAATATCAGGCAGCGTTGGCGGTTCTAATCGGAATGAGGGACCGCCAGGAAGAACGGCGAGAGCAATTGTTCCAATCAGTACTAGCAAGAACAGATACACGTCTTTCTTACTCATCTTCGCAGAAGCTTCGTCGTTTCGTATTGTTGGGTTATTCACATGGACTCCCTAAACTGCTTTAGGCTATAAAGGCTATTCATTAATGCTAATAGTCCTGTTTTGTAATGGATTATCGGCAACTCTGTCGGAATTCCCGCTATGCTAGCTGGCAAGACAAGCAATTCTTCGCCGATTCTACGCAGGTGATGTGACCCGCCGATCTTGGACATGTTCCTAGGCCAGCCGCTGGTCGGCCAACCTGTATTCTACAGGGGCGAGACCTCCGAGTGGCCCCCTGATCCTGTCGGTGTTGTACCAGACTATCCAGGCATCGAGGTCCCTGGCGAACCTTTTGGGCTGTGTGTAGTCGGAGCCGTCGGAGAACTCCGTCTTGAGCCTGCCGAAGAAGCTCTCGGCCGGCGCGTTGTCGAGGCAGGTCGCCTTCCTCGACATCGACTGCGTGCGGCCCAGCGACGCCAGCCTGTCGCGCCATCGGGGTGTCTGGTACTGGAACCCCTGGTCGGTGTGTATCACGGTCCCGCTGCCCTGGAGCCTGTCCGCGGCATCGGCGAGCATGCCGAGCGCGGACTCGACGTCGGGGCTGGGACCGACCCTCCAGGAGATGACCTCCCCATTGTAGAGGTCGATGAGAGGCGAGAGGTAGACCCGCCTGTCACCGACGTTGAACTGGGTGATGTCGCTCACCAGCCTGCGCATGGGCACCTCCTCCGTGAAGTGCCTCTCGAGGAGGTTCGGGGCCACCCTACCCACGGTGCCCCTGTACGAGTTGTACCTGCTCTTCCGCCTGCCCCTCGCCCGGAGTCCCTCTGCACGCATGATCTTCGCCACGGTCTTGCGGTCGATCCGCAAGCCGTAGTCCCTCTCCTGCGCCAGCGTCACCCTCCGATAGCCATAGGCCCCGCGCGATTCCCCGAACACCGAGCGGACCAGCGGTCGGACGGCGGCATGGCGGTCGGATGTCGGGTGCGAGACGCGATAGTAGAAGGTCGACCTGGGAAGCCCTACGTAGGCAAGGAGCGCCCCGAGCGGGAAGTCACGCCTCAAGGCCCGGACAACCGCTACCTTCTCCGCGGTTGGCGCCGCTCCGACCTCAAGGCCTCTAGTTTTTATAGTATGGCATTCTCCATGCGGAGGTACTCGAGCTCCTCCTCGGGGAACATGCCCTCCTGCTCGTCCCGGGCACTGACCTTGCGGTTGGTCCTGGGTGCCTTGCGCTCGTCCTCCATCGCGACACTGCCCCTGTACCTGTCGTCGTGCGACCACGCGTAGATGCTCTGCATTCTCAGGATACCGAACCTCTCGGCGACGGAGTTGGCGTCCTCGCCCGAGAGACAGGCCCTGACGGCGGAGGACTTGGTTGCCTCCGGGTAGCGCGAATAGGTCCTCTTCCTGGACTTGAGCATCGCCTTGCCACGGATGAGGTACTGCCTGTTCCAGTCCTTCACCGTGGACTCGGACACCCCACAGCGCAACGCCGTCTCCCGGATCGTGCAGCCCTCCTCCTCGTAGGTGAAGGCCTGCATGATCTCCTCGGGCGTATGGCGATGGTGATGGTAGTGGTAGTGGTAGTGGATGACCCTCTCGTTGGTGGACATCGCGACTCCTTCCAAGTCGTCTTGGTGTCCAAGGTTCGTGGGTCACATCACTTGGGAACCGATAGTTGGCGAGATACGAAAAGAGGCCAGCGGGCAAGCCGCTGACCTCGTCATTTTGGTGGGCGTTGCAAGATTTGAACTTGCGACCTCTTCCGTGTCAGCGGGAACCAGACCATGACAAGCTTGCCATGCCCGCCACTCGCGCCAACAACGCCAGCGTATACGGCCAGCGGTGTTAATGTCCGCCATGTCAGGACAGGTCGGACGGCCAGGTTTGGTGCACGTGCACCACGGGGCCTTGGTGCATAAAAGTCTGGAGCGAGCATGAAATACACGAACGCGTTCGTCAGGGGCACCACTCCCCCGTTCCGAGGGATCTTCAAGTACAAGGACGACAAGGGCAGCTGGAAGCAGGTGACCCGGCAGCTGGATGCCAAGTGCCTCCGGGAGGCCAAGAGGGAGCTCGCGACGGTGCGTGCCGAGCTCGAGGAGCGAGCGAGGGTCCTCGAGGAGGAGAAGGGGCTCGAGCTCGCAGGGCTCACCGTGGCCGAGTACATGGACCGCTACTTCGAGTCCCTGAGCGAGTCGCAGTCCGTGGAGAGGTCGACCCTCACGACGTACCGCGCCATCGTCGACCACATCAAGCGAGACCTCGGGAGGATCAAGCTGGCCGAGCTCAGGGCCGACCAGATACAGAAGCTCGAGAACAAGCTCCTCAAGGGCGGGCTCGCACCGGCGTCGGTGCGCAAGATCCACGTGCTCCTCAAGTCCGCGCTGGGCAACGCCTACCGCATGGGCCTCATCGACCGCAACCCCGCGGACGTCGTGAGGCCGCCCAAGCTCCCCGCCGCCTCGCCCAACGCCCTGACCTCCACGCAGAGGGCACGCCTCATGCAGTTCCTCGACGAGGGTGCGGACACCGCCTTCAACCTCGCCGTCGTCGTGGCAATCTACACCGGGATGCGCGAGGGCGAGATCTGCGGCCTCAGATGGGGCGACGTCGACCTCGAGGACAGGGTGCTGTGGGTCAGGAGGTCCATCGCCAGGGACGGCACCAGGTCCTACGTGAAGGAGCCCAAGACGCACGGGAGCAGGCGGGACGTCCCCATAGCCAGCTTCCTGGCAGGCAGGCTCGCCTGCCGTCACGAGGCCATGGCACGGGAGAGGGAGGTCGCAGGGGTCCCCGCGGACGAGGACGCGATGGCCCAGCTCTACGTCCTCGGCGGGATCGACGGGTCGTTCCTGCCGCCGCACGAGGTCTGGAGGCAGTGGAGGGCACTCGCACGCTCGATGGGCCTCGTGGGCACGCAGGGCCGCGTCCCCACCTTCCACGACCTCAGGCACACGTTCGCGACCTATGCCATAGCAGAGGGGGTGGACGTGAAGACCGTGAGCTCGATCCTCGGGCACTCCAACGCCGCGATGACGCTCAACATCTACGCTAGCGCCGACCCGGAGTCCAAGCGCGCGGCGGCCGAGACCATCGACGAGGTGATGGGCAAGCGGCCGGAGCCCAGGCCGCGCACGCCGCTGGACCCGGACGACGACAAGGTCATAGCGTTTTCGGGAAAAGGGCTCATACGTAATACCGGAAGAGCATAGTCACCAACTAGGTCAGCAGATAGCCGCGACCGGGCTCACGAGGATCCTCCCTCGCCATCCGACGAGTCGACCATCCTCCATTCGCGCGAACAATCGTCCCAGTTATATGTTCTGCCGTCATTCTCGCCACGTCCCCCACGCACACACTCAATGTCGGAAACGGACGTCTCGCCGGTCTCATCAGAGGCCTCGATGGTGAAGCTCAGCCAGGCATCCTCTGCGGAGGTGGGTATGTCGACCTCGATCCTCCAAGCGCTCCCGCCAATCATTGCCACTTGCTGGATACGGTAGCTCTCACCATGCCAGTCACCTGAATCGGGAATGGCTCTTCGCACGAACCAGTCGACCGTCTCGACAACGACATCTTGGTAGACCCACTCCATGGCAGTCGCCTCCACTGTTATCGGGCTATCGCCTCACATCGTACCTAAGGAATAACCATAAAACGAGGCGTTATGCCAGGGGATACGTGTGGACCGCCCGGCGTAAGCGAGACGATGGGCCCCAAGGGCGAGCTCGCTTCGCTCGCGACGTCTCGCCCCCTCGATTAAGACGCTAGCACGGGGAGCAAGCACCTCTTCCCGCTCCCCGACGGCATGACCTCCCCATGTGCGCCGCGCCACGCCCGCAAGGACGCGCTCATGGGGAGGCCATGCCTTGCTTGCTCTCTTAACCGAGGGGGCAAAGGGCCCCCACGTCCTAGGGAGTCAACATGACCAGCAACGAGAGCACAAAGCAGCAGACAGCAGTTAACCAGGAAGAGCAGGAAGCCACGCCCGTGGACGAAATGACGCCAGCCGAGGTCGAGTCCGAGGGAGAGAAGCTCACCAGGCTCTACCTCAAGAGGCGCGGCTACATTGTCGACGACAACGGCTTCACGTGTGAGGAGGGCAGCGTGCCCGTCGTGGCGTCTGACGACAGCGAGGGGGAGGTCGTCCTCGTTGACGTCAGGACGCACGTGCGCCTGGGCGAGGAGTCCTACATGCCGGAGCTCGCCGTCGACGCCGAGGGGCAGGAGTCATACCGCAGGCTCGCCATGCGGTACCTGTTCGCGCACCCAGAGTGCAAGAGGGCGCGCGTCGACGTCATATCCATCGCCATCGTAGGCGAGCGCTGCGCCCGCCTACGTCACCTCATCGGTGCCTACTCGTGGGAGGAATAAACCCTAGGACAAAGAACCAACCGCCCACGGTGGCAAAGGTGCCGTCCACGGAGAACGTGGGCGGCACCCCCTTTTCCGCCGCCACGGCCGCAGCCAAGCCCTCCCGCGGCCGCTCCCCTCGCGCGCAGGAACACCTGACGCGCGCGAGGGGAGCAGACCCCCTGGCACCAATTAGTCTTCCTGTGCATGCTCTGCCACCGCCAAGATAAAACCTGCCAGAGTCTCCGCAGAGTTGACCACGAGGAGTGCATGATAGTCCTTGATGAGAATCCGTCGACTTCCTAAACCATGGGAATCGCTGCATATGTTTCTCATTGACCCAACAGCCGACACGATCTTCTCGAGCCCCGAGATGAGCTCATTGGTTCTCTTATCCATTTTCTTGTCCGCGTGCATGTCGTACAGGTCTTTGACCTGCTTATAGAGCGTTCCGATATCGCCCTTGTCTGAGGGGGTCCTCCCTTTGAGCTCTATCACGTGGCAGAATGTCTCTTCCAGAAGGGTGCGTGACTTTGTAACGGCGCTATCAAACCGGCCAGCTGCAACATCGGCCTGTGCTCGAGAAGAGAGTTCACGGATATAGTCGCTATTTACCTTGCTTAGCATCGGGGTAGCGACCGGTGAGGGGTTGTTCCGGTCCACCACGCAAAAACCGTTGCCAACGTTGCGAAGCTCATGACCGCCATAGATGAGACGGCGATTTATCTCATCCACAGCTCTCTTGACAATGCACGCATGGGCAGGCTCGAGGTCCTCGGAAGGGACATGCGATAACTGATCTGCAAAGCCCTGTCCGTTGAAGAAGCAGCGCAGGAGGTTGGAGAATCTTCCAACCTTGATGGCATACCTCATGAGCTCGTCCACGTATTCCCAACGGCTTGAGCCCCCGTATTCCATGGGAAGTCCGAACTTATTGGATAGGCTCACGATATCCAGACCAGATAGATACGGCATCTTCAGGTCGTGGCCTCCTTCCTCGCCAAGAGATGTGTCTCCGTCAAGAATCGCGTAGACGTCCTTGCTAAGTAGGAGACGGTTAGGATCAGAGGGACCTCCTCTTGTATCCGATTTACCTCCAGCCATCGACGACTCCTCCGTGGTAACGGCCTTCCTATCCCTCGAGCTTGTTCCCGAACGTCTCATCGACGAACTCCGCCAGCTTGCCCTCCGTAGCCAGCTTCGTCGAATCGGCCATGACGAAGTTCGTCTTGCAGCCCTTACCGATTTCGTTGTCGAAGCCGAGGATGAAGTGTGTGGCTATCTGATAGATGATCTCTGTCGGGGCGATACCATATACCTGCTTCTCAAGGATGTGCCTCAGTCGCTCGGCGTCATCGGGATACAGTTCCTGCATCTTCTGACTGTTGTAGAGCCGCGTTATCACCTCGGTGATGTAAAGGCCCGACTTCATATACAAATCTGCAAAGGTATGGGATGGGTCGTCGAAGCAGCCGGGATTCTCCTCCTCGAACAAATCGACCATCTGCTTCACCACGTGCTTGGGCGTGTAAATCTGATTCGTCTTCTGTGGTGGAACGTAATCGAAGATGTCTTCCTTCTTCGAGTCATCGAAGTAGTTCGCGAGCTCGGTACGCAGGCGGATGAACTCCTTTACCGAGTCGTCAAACACCACGGGATCGAACAGATGACCGTCAAAGTGCTCGACCTCCCCGGTCTCCTCGCTCGTGAA
The DNA here is from genome assembly GCA_022483015.1 of Atopobiaceae bacterium. Classification (NCBI taxonomy): domain Bacteria; kingdom Bacillati; phylum Actinomycetota; class Coriobacteriia; order Coriobacteriales; family Atopobiaceae; species Atopobiaceae bacterium. The sequence goes on from JAKVOB010000001.1 coordinate 1,974,440, forward strand.
GTCGCCGCCATCGCGGAGGAAACGGAACTGGTCAACCGAAATGCTAGTTACCTCCTGGAACACGTCCGCCGGAATGACAGTGTCGAACGATGCGAGCGAGGTGTCCTGATTCCCATAGGCCATGAGGAACGAGGGGATGGTACGAGAGAAGCCGCGTAGGTGGTCTCGCACGCCCGTTTCAATGTCCTGCTTCTTCCTCTCCTTCTTTCCCGTCTCGACCTCGCGCACGATGTCCTCGCCAGCGCTCCTGACAAGCTCGTCGCGCGAGCTCTGGAGGGTGGTGACCAAATCCTGGTATGCCTTGACCTTGCGCTCGTCATGATCCTTGTTGATCGATTCCGATTCTTCGTCGGTTGCGGCCTGTGCAAGCGCCTCGCTACGCGACTGCTCGATCAGCCTCTTCTGAATCTTGTAGTCACCGACCTGCCTGTTCAGGGTCATCCCTGCGTCAGCCTTAACCTTTCGCTCAATCCTGTTCTTCTGGGCAGGCCTGAGTTCCTCGCCGTAATCCGACTTCGCGGCTTCGACGAGCGGTACGGAGACGTTGCTGACAAAGGCCTCCTCGAGCCTGTCGAGAAGTTCGGCGTCGTCGTCCGTGTCGACGTGGTCCTTGATGATTTCCTCGATATCCTGCTCCAGGTCCTCGGACACGTCGCCATAGACCTTATCGCCAAAGAGGTCCGCTGCCTTCCCGATGACCTGCTCCTCCGGTATCTCCACCTCACCGTCGTCATTGATGCTCAGATCAGTGGCAGTGCCCCCGTTGATCCCCAGGTCCTTATCTGGCTCCTTGATGGGATGGAGCTGCCCGATGATGGCCAGCACCTCGGAGGGTGCGTGGAATACGTTGCTTATGTTCTGGAAGAGGAAGTCGCTCATGAAGCCACGCCTCACCACCTCACGCGAGCGGATCCTACGTGGTATGGAGAGCACCTTCTCCGCATCGAGCTCGACCATCTCACCTTGATCGTCCTCCCCTATGACCGGGAAGAAGTTCAGCAGGGTGCGGATGTGCTCCTTGCGGGAGTCCATGTCGCCCTTGCCCGCACCGGTGTCCGAGCAAAGGTCATTGGCAAACTCCTCGAATATCGTGAGCGTACGCGCCGGATCGAAGTCGAAGACGTAGGCGTTCTCCTTGCGGAGGTACTTGCCATCCCTGCGGAACAGGCATGGGTTTTGTGCACGGAATGCCGCCTGCATGTACAGGGAGGGGCTCTTCATGTTGGACAGCATGAGCACGGCAGTCCACTCGGGAACGGTCACGCCCGTGGTCAGTTGTCCGACTGAGAGGGTAATCGTCTTGTCGTTGTCGGCGATGGCCTTGCGCACCTTGTCGAACGACTGCTCCATGGCATCCTGGTCATCAATGCGGCCATCGCCAGCCGCAAGGACGATCTCGTACTCGCCGAAGACCGGATGATTCTTGAGCTTCCTCGCCAGCGCCTTGGCGGAGTCCACGCGATTGAGCATCCAGAGCGTGTGCTTGAGCTCGCCCCTGAGCTCGGGCGTGGAGAAGGGGTACTTCCTCTGCGTCGTGAGCGCGTCAAGGAACCTGTCGACGTCCTCGTTGTGCTCGAAGTGGCCATTGGCGCTCGTGGCGAAGAACTCGTTGAGGTCGAAGGCGTACTCCACCGTCTCCCCGTCGATCTCCTTGCCCCGTGCCACCTCGTCCGTGACGATGTCGGACATCTGGTAGGTGAAGAGGTTGAGCTGTGGCAGGTCGGCATAGGGGTTCGGCAGCTCGGGGTCGTCCCAGTCGCGCTTGGCCTTCTGCTCGTCGGCATACGACCAGTTGAAGATGGCGTCCTCGTCGAACTTCTCGTTCGCGATCGCCTTGAAGGGCGTACCTGAGAGGTGCAGGGTGAACTTCCTCTTGATGTGATCGAACGCGACGTCGGTCTTGTAGGTGTCCACGCCCTCGTGCGCCTCGTCGACGACCAGCACGTCCCATTCGAGCTCGGCCACCTCGTCGAGCTTGTCGTAGGTGCCTCCAAAGCGGATGGAGCCCTTGAGGTCCTGGAGGCTCACGAACTCGATGATCCTCTTAGAGGCGCCAGGTCTGTTGATATGTTCCAGGTACTCCTCGCGGGTCATGACAAAGGGTTTGTCCACAAGGGCACTGACGCTGCTGACGAAGGAGTACCCCGACTCGGTCCCGATGAACTCGACATAGTCGTCGTACCAGGAGTTCGCGATGGCGGGCCTGTTGGTGACTATGAGCACCTTGACGGCGTCGAGCCTCTTGCAGAGGTCATACGCCGCGAGGGTCTTCCCAAAGCGGGGCTTGGCATTCCAGAGATACTCTCCCTCCTCATGGAGGCGGGCGTAGTCGGCGGTCTCCTCGACGGCCCTCCCCTGCTCGGAGCGAAGCGTGTACTCGCTCGCCTCCGGGGTCTCGAGCACGCCTCGGTTCCCCCGATACTCGTAGAAGCGCGAATGGGAGTCGTCCGGCGTGATCTCGAACCACTCCGTGCCGGGCTTGTCCTCGTAATCGAGCTTGCGCAAGTAGCTGTGGAAGTCGGTGTCACGGAACGTGTCCCCGCTGCCGTCGTCGTAGACGGCGTTGCCACGCCACTCGAGCTCGTACACGACATCCGCCGTATGGGTCTGTTGAGCGATGCGGGTACCCACGTCCTGCTCGGTGTACCCGATCTTCGTCCAACCGTCATGACGTGCGATCTCCGGAGTCGTATAGGCATATATCTCGGGAACGACACGACTCGAACTCTTGACCAGACCGGTGATGTCCTGTGCGCCCATCAGGCCATCTCCTTCACGTGGGACTCGATGAAGGCGATTTCGTCATCATCCAGCCCATACTTCCTGTAGAGCTGCTGATCGATGTCAGAGATGGACTTTGACCAATCGATGTCGGATGAGGAGGTGAAGTCCTGGAGAGGTATCGTTCTCCACACTTGAGCAGGACTATGCTGGGTCACTTTCCTGACGCCAAGCAAACACCGAAAGAACCTAGTCTTGTAGTATTTCCTAAGACTGTCAGCCTCTATTTCCGCTTTAAAAGGTCCAGCATTTAGAAAGGTGTCCGCCGAGCCCTCGCCGGGATTGCCGACTATCGGCTCTGCTAGAGATTCACCATACACTCCAGAGTTGTTTGCCTCGGGAATGAACAGCTTATAGGCATCAAGGTACTCGTTGTCTTTAAGATATCGCCGCTCGATGTAGCGGTATTGCCTTCTACCGCCAAAGCGGCCGAGAAACTTGACAACATCAACTAGCGAATTCCTGTCCTTGGTGAATACGTTGGGCATCTTTTCCATAAAACTAGATGTTATTTTGGTTCTTGTCCCACTTTCGAGAATTGCCTGTACATTGAGATCATCTCTATACTCCGCAAAGAATGACTCCGAAAACTTATAGAGACGTTGAGATCCAAAGATACTATCAAGCTTCCGCTCATGACCAACCCGCTTGTTCACCTTGCTAATAATTGAGTTTAACTCGGGATAAGCTGTAAACACTTCAATTGGACCGTAGCTTTCATTCGAGTTCCGAATCGTTACTGCTAGACCGCCCTTAATGTCGGTACCGGGAAACACTGCTGAAGAACTGGACTCATACATGAGTACCTTAAGGTGCTCGTCGCCAAGCATTCGTTCATTCCAAGACGTCAGAGTTTGTCCGGCATTAAAGAGAAACCTTCCTGGAGTGATGAGCTCAACAATGTCGCCAATTTGATACGCAGCGTCCATGAAGTCGTTGTATATAGGAGGTTTGCGACCGTTGCTATCATTCTCGCCTTGATATGGCGGATTTCCGATAACCGCATAGAACTTCTTCATGGCTAGAACCCCTTACTCTTCAGCGACGCATAGGCCTGCGATTGGTTCTCCGTCCAGTCGTAAATCTGGCAGAGAGGAGCCCGCTCCTCAGGCTCCTCGTCAAGGTCAAAGAAGGACATCTGCTCGTAGTCTGCATCGTCCTGCATGGTCTCTGGTAGCTTGTCCGAGGGGACAGTTCCGGTCAACCCGTCCATCTGCCAGACGTTCCATGAGATGACCTCGGCAACGGCCATGGACTCGGCATCATCGAGACGTTTGCCCCATTTTGTTTCCATGTACTCGGCGAGTGTTTCAAGGACATTGATCCGAGCAAGAAGCAGATTGTCTCCTTGGTACTCATAGCCATAGCTACTCTGCACCGCCCGCATCGCCCATGTCAGCCAGTCCTCATAGGTGTCAGTATTCTCGGCGACCACTCGCAGCTTCCGATCCAGAAAGCCGATGCGTCGCTTCACAGGCAACATATCACCAGTCACCGTGTCATAGCGTGAGCAGATGAACGGCGCCTCGCCGCAGGCGATCTCGAGCTTCGGACAATCCACGTAATCACGCCAGGTGCGCCCCTCTATCTTGCGGAACCGAATCTTTCCGCCAACCGGCTTCCATGAGGTGCCGTCTTGTGAGTTGAACACGTCAGGCCTGCCGAACCAGGCCTCGTCGATGTCGTTGTTCATCTGGTTGCACAGCCACGAGGGCGTGAACACCTCGGCACGGCTCCTCGTGCGTCTCGACTGCCTCTCCTGCTCCTTGGCGATGCGTGGTTTGATGACACCAGAGTTGAGGCCAGAGATGGCATCCGTGGTTATCTCGTCCTGGGCCATGTAGCCTTCGCCGAGAGCCTCATATTCTGAGTCGGCCCAGATGATGTTGTGGCCCGTCGTTCTATCCATCAATAGGGCCTCGAGCGCCATCAGCGGATAGGCCTGCTCGACGGCCTCAACAAACCCAACGTTATGTGCAGAAGGTTCGGCCATGTGCCAGCTCTCGTCTTCCCCTTCAAAATGAATAATCAGTCCTAAACCTCTTCAGGATACCGCCTATGCCGGACAAATATGCCCCATGGCATAATCTGCTCTTCACCGTGCAGCGAGTAGCCTATCCGGTACACACAAGTGTGCCGGATAGGTATGCGCTCGCCAGGCTCGCCAACGTCGCCTCGCTGCCCGCGGCATCCCCTCAGACTGTCGTCCGAGAGGGATCGCCTGCAGGCAACGGCGAGTTGCCCTCGCTGGAAAGCGATGCGGGGGAGGCCCCGCGCCCCTGGGGTGATGCGAACGGTCGGGAACGAGACAAGGCCGAGACGCCTCTGGCTGCGTCTCTCGGTAGAAGAGGACGAGGCCCTGAAGACGGCCGCGAAGGCATACGGCGTCAACAAGACCGACCTCATACGGCTCTTCACCCACTACGTGCAGACGCCGTCCGCACACCTCCTGAGCGGAGCGCCGGTGGTCTTCGACTACGCGACGTCGCACCAGATCTCGTATGACCTCAACGCCATCGGGATCCTCTACAACCAGTCCCTCCGCGCCCTCAACACCGTCGCCAAGGCCATGCGCGAAGGGGAGGATGACCCATCCGAGGCGGTACGGGTGCTCGCCGCCGTCAACGACGACATGGGCTATGTGAGGGATTCCATCGCGTGCCTGAGGGAGGACGTCTCGAACCTCTCCGACCGCCCTGAGTTCTTCATCTGGTGAGTGCCATGCCATACGTCAAGGCGATATCGGGACATACAGGACTTGGTGGTGCAAGACGCTACCTCGAGCATGACGGTCGTGCCCTTGCCAAGGACTTCATCGAGCTCGCGGCACCCGTGATCGACGACACCGAGACGGGACTCCCCTGCTACGGGGACTATCCCTGGGACGTCGTCATGGACAGAAGGCGTGCAGCCGAGGGGAACGACACCGCCTGGCGAGGCAGGAGGGCTCGTACCTACAAGCACTACATCGTCTCCCCCGACCCCAAGGACAGGATCCCGCTCGACGCGCTGAGGAGGCTCACGACCCGCTGGGCGCGGGAGAGCTTCCCGGACTTCCAGGTCGCCATCGTCTACCACGACGACAACGAGAGGCACATCGCGCACGCACACGTGATTGTCAACAATACCAACATCCGGACGGGGAGACGCCTGCAGGACCCCGACCCCGGTGCGTTGAACGGACGCCTCCAGGCCATCTCGAGGGAGATGGGGCTCGCCCACTTCGAGGGCAGGGTCGATGGCGGGCACCCGGACACCAGGCAAAGCAGCTCCAGGACCAACTACCAGAGGGCGAACGTCGGCCACATGGAGAGGGACCTCGTCGCCAAGGGCGCGTACTCCTGGGTGGCCGACATCCGGGCCCGAGTCGACATCGCGAGGGGCATCGCACGGGATGCGGAGGACCTCAGGGACGTCCTCTCCACGATGGGCGTCACGGTCGAGGACACCAGGAACGGCGACTGGAAGTTCGCGATCTCCGACCAGCCGTCCCGATGCGTCACTGGCACGCGACTCGGCACCGACTACCAGAGGTCGAACGTGACCCGCGAGCTTTCGAGCCCACGCAGGACGAAACTCCCCGAGGACTCCCGGGGGCGCATCGAGGAGATCGCCCGCGACGCCATGGAGGTACGGGACCTGGCCGAGCTCCGTCGCCTCGCCGAGGCCGTGGGCACGGCCCGGGAGAACCATGCGACATCCCTAGACCAGCTAGACGGCGGAGCGGCAAGGGCCAGGTCGAGGAACGACGAGGAGACCGTACGCAGGATCGCGCGGGTGCGCGGCTACGCGAGCAGGAACGGCATCCTCCCCGAGCATGACGACGGCTTTGGCAAGGCCCGAGGCGGAATCACCGATGGCACGAACGGCATCGCCCGCAGGCCAGGAGCGACGAGTGAGAAGGGCAACGCACCCGCACGGCAGCCACGGCGCGAGGAGAGGGGCCAGGAACGATGAGGATCGACGTCTCCTACGATGACGGCAGGCTCGAGTCCCTCGACACCGACAGGTTCACGAGGCCCGAGCCCTTCGCCGCGAAGAGCATGCTCGCCGACTTCACCCTCGCGTTCCGCGAGGACGGCTCCATGGTCCTCTGCGCCGACTGCTATGACGTCCGGGACATGGAGACCGGTGCCACGGCAAGGAGGCGCAGGGGCTGGTCGTTCCTGCTCATCTCGCGCGAGGAGGCCCCGCTGGTGCTCTCCGTGGCCGTCGACGGGGTCACGAGGTGGCTCCGCATCGGCCCCGACCTCGCCGACGTGGAGCGCCTGCGAGAGCTTGGGGCGACATGGCACCCAGGCGGGGGCTCGCTCGCACAGCTCGCGACCTGGCTCCACGACCTCGCCTGCCAGGCGCACCCGGAGCTCCTGGGCACACGGGACGGCGAGACGGAGCTCTGCTCCATGCTCGGCATGACGCGGGCGAGCTACGAATACCTGTCCGACCTCGTCGCTATCATCTGAGCCGTCCTGGGGCCGGAGACGGAGGAGACGATGCGAAGGGTGTTGGGAGCTCTGGGAAGAGTGCTTCTCGGGGTGATCCTGGTCATGATGAGGCTCATGCGTTGGCTGTTCCGGATGGTGTTCCGCTTCGTGATGTGAGCGAGCCCGAAACCGTGGGCACCTGGCCCAGCGAGAGTGCAACCGGCCTTCAGAGGGGCTCCTGTTGGCTAGTCTACCTGCAAGTTCTGGAAACGCCGCATCGACGTGGCAGGGATGCCGCGCGGTCGATGTCAAGGCTCAAGCGGCCCTGGCTCCCCCATGGCGCGGCACGGTCCCGCATGGACGGGCCCGCCCGCAGCCCGCGCGGTCCCGGCGCGCTCGGAGAGCGACCTCACATCGGTTGGCACGGCCTGCCTGGCATCCAGGGCGATGGCCCTCGTGCGCTCCTCGAGCAGACCCTCCCTCCTATCCCCGACGTAGCTCGCGGCCTTGCTCGCGGCCGTCGCCGCCCTCGCGAGCGCCTCTGGGTCGTCCTTTATCGCACCGAGCCAGCTCCTGAGGTAGGCGGCATGGTTCTCGAGGAACGTCTGCCCCATGTCGGCGTTGGCGAAGGCCCCCATGTCGAGCCCGGCGTCCGCTGCGGCGAACACGCTCCCCAGCTCGGCCACGAGCTCCTCGCGCGCATATCCCTCCCGCCCCCGCTCGACCTCACGGTCCACCTCACGTGCCGTCGAGTGGCACATCTCGTGGAGCGCCGTCCTCGCGAAGCCGTCCATGGTCGTGAACTGCGCACGCCTCGGCAGGTAGATCCTGTCCTCGGAGGGGCGGTAGAAGGCCCTGTCCCCCGCGACCTCTGCCACGGGACACCGTGATGACGCTATGAACTCGTCGGCTATACGCTCGACCTCGGAAGACGCAGATGCATGGGCGCTCACGTCGAAGGGCCCTATCCCCACGATCTGCGATCCGTTGAACACGTGGTGTAGCCTGCCACTCAGGAACGCGCCGCCGAGGGCCTCCTCTGGGAGCCTGCCGTCCCGCACGAGCTGCTCGGCCCTCTGGAGCGTCACGACACGCGTCCCGCCGAAGCGCTTGGTCGGCACGTACCAGCTCCAGAACTCCACTGAGCCCGTGGCCTTGGCGCCACGCTCCACGTGCCACCTGGCGCCCCGTATCTGGTTGAACGTGCACCAGCGCGGATCCTCGAAGCCTCCGTGGTGCATCGCCGCAGCGAGGGAGACCCTGTTGAGGCCGCGATAGGCCCTCCCGGTCGTGGGGTTCGTCGGCGACCAGCATCCCTTCCACTCGGCCGCCCACGCGAGCCCGTCCCTCTCCATGGCCTCCGCTATCTGCGAGACGACCTCCGCGCGGCCCCCCGCGATCGCGTCGTCCGCCCCTCCCCTGCCCTTCGCCATGCCATCCTCCCTCGGTCGACCGCCCGATGAGCGGAGGGGGCGGGCGATTGTGCCCGCCCCCTCCTGTCGTCACTCCCTGCCAGGGCCGTCCGCGATCGCGGCCGCCCTGCAGCATGCGTACGTGAAGAGCCATACGCAGGCCACGAACTGCCCGCCGAAGAACCAGGCGAGCGTGGCGTAGGGGTTACTCATCCCCCTCACCTCCCCTGTCGCGGGCCACGTGGCGTCGGAGGGCCCACGAGCCCGCGACGGCACCGGCCGCGCAGAGCGCCAGCACGGCGATCGGGACGAGTGGGAGCCCCTCGTCGCCGGTCTTGGGGAGGCCCTCCGTGGGTACGGCCGGCACGTCGACGATGCTCACGGTCTGTCCCTCGTCGGACAGGTCCGCATGCGTGGCCACCACGCGGCCCTCGTGCGTGACGGTCTCGAAGGCGACCACGTCGTGGCCGGCCAGGGACGTGCCGTCGAAGGTGAAGGTGACGTCCACGGTGCCCTCGGTGGCCTCCGGCGTGAACGTCGCCGATGAGGTGACCTTCCCGCCGTCGGCGCCCGTCACGGCATCGCCCGTCCCCTTGTCCACGAGCGTCCCCGTGACCTCGTACTCGCGCCCGGGGACGAGCCCCGAGTACTCGACCGTGTCGACGATGGTGACCTCGGCGGAGGCCTCGGCCTCGTGGTCGCCGTCGGCCGCGTCGGTGGCCGTCGTGCCGATGGCTGGCACGCCCACGGTCTGCCCCTCGTCAGAGAGGTCCGCGTGCGTGGCCACGACCTTGCCGCCGCGGCTCAGCTCCTCGGTGCAGACGAGGGAGCGACCCTCCATGCCGGTCGCGTCCACCTCGAACCTGACCTCGCAGGTGCCCGACTCCCCGTCGGGAACGAGCTCCGTGATGCCGGTGGAGAGGACGTCGCCTGTCTCGGAGTCGACCAGGGTGCCGGACACGACGTAGGCCTCGCCGGGCGTGACGCCCTCGTAGGAGACCACGTCGACGACCTCGCCACCCTCGGTGGCGTCGACGAGCTTGTCGCCGTCGGAGGCGTCTGTCGCGGTGGTCGACACCTTGGGGAACGTCACGCTCTGCCCCTCGTCTTCGATGTCGGCGTGGACCGCGTACGTGCGGCCCTCGTGCGTGAGCTCCTCGAAGGCGACCACCGTTCGGCCGGCCATGAGGCTCGGGTCGAACCTGAAGGTCACGGTCTCGCTGCCGGACGACGCCTCAGGCGTGAACGTGGTGGTCGAGGTGACGGGCTCGCCGTCGGGACCCGTGACCTCCTCGCCGGTCCCCTTGTCCATGAGGGTGCCGGTGATCTGGTACTCCTTGCCTGGGACGAGGTTCTCGTAGGCCACGACGTCCTCGAGGGTGACGTCCCCGTCGGCGCAGGCGTCGTGGGCGCCGTCCTCGGCGTCCGTGGCCGTGGTTCCGACCTTCGGGATGTCCACGGTCTGCCAGTCGTCGTCGATGTCGGCGTGGGTGGCCACGACCTTCTCGTCGAGGGTCAGGCTCTCGAACGCGACGACCGAGCGGCCGGCGAGTGCCGACGTGTCGAGCTCGAAGGTGACGGTCGTCGTGCCCGTGGAGAGCCGCGGGGTGAACGTGGTGGTCGCCGTGACGGCGTCGCCGTCCGCGTCGGTCACGGCCTTGCCCGTGGAGCGGTCCATGAGGGTTCCCATGAGCTCGTACTCCCTGCCGGCCGTGAGGTTCTCGTACTCGACCGTGTCGGTGAGCGTGGCCGTGGCGTCGGCCTGGGCCATGTGCTCGCCGCCCTCCCCCGTGAGGGTGGTGGCGATGGCCGGGCCCTCCTGGTCGTCGACGGTGCCGCCGTTGACGCACGTGGCGTCGCGGGTGACCGTGACGTCGAAGCTCACGAGGTCGAGCCCCTCGTTCGCCTCGCAGCGGAGCTCGGTCACGGAGTAGGTGTCGTAGGGCAGCGCCCCCTTGGAGTCGTCCGCCGCGGTGGCCTGCGAGGTGCTCCCCGAGAACCACACCCCCGCCGTGGCGGAGGTGGCGGCACCTGTGGTCGCGTCGTCGTTCGAGTTGGTGCCCGAGGTGTGGGCGTTCCAGGACGACGAGGTGTTGGCCTCGCCGTTGGCGTCGGTCACGACCACGTGGGCCTCGCCGGTGCTCTTGGACGTGATGAGGAACGGCACGCCGGCAAGGCGGGCCATGCTGCCCTCGCGGACCTTGACGAGCGACAGGTCGCCGCGCCTGACCTGCTCCGGGACCTTCGGCGCGACGTAGGCCGAGACGAGCTCGGCGGTGCCGGACGAGGTCACGTGCGCGACTTGCGTCCCGCCGGCGGCGAGGTAGCCCTCGGGTGCCGCCGTCTCGCGGACGGTGACGGTGCCCACGGGGACGCAGGCCCTGCCGGCCGTGTCGTGGTAGAGCGCGTCGCCCTTGGCGGACGAGAGGTCGGCCGTGCCGTCCGCCTCGGTGGTCACGGTCCAGGTGCGCGTCGCCTTGGCCGGGAGGCTCTCTGCGTCGTACTGGCCGTCGTAGTAGCTGACCTCGAAGGTGGCGCCGCCCAGCGTGCCGGCACCGAGCGCGGAGGCCTTGCCGGTCTCGGCGTCGAGCTTGGCGAGGACGGTCCCGAGGTCGTTCACCTGGGGCGCGTCCTCGGCGGCGACCTGGGTGACCTGGCCGCCGCTCACCTGGAACGATATGACGTCGCCCGAGAGCGCGTAGTTGCTCGCTGGCGTGGTCTCCTTCGCCCAGTAGCTCCCCTGGACGAGCCCGGAGGCCGATCCCCTCCCGGCCGCGTCGGTCGTGATGGTCGCGACCGCCTTGGTGCATGCCGCGTCCGAGTAGACGGTGTAGACCGCACCAGCCAGCGAGTAGCTCCCGTTGGCGTCCGTCACCTCGTGGTTGGCCGAGGACTTGGTGAGCTCCACGCCGCCCTTGGCCTCGGAGGTGAGGAGCATGCGCTGGCTCGAGTCGTTGGCGTACCAGACCGTGCCGCACCCGAGGTTGGCCCCGCCGGAGGCCTCGTAGGCCTCGGCCTCCTGGCAGAACCGTATCCCCAGCTGCGCGAGGTCGAGCCTCTCCCCGGAGAGCCCCTGGGCCGTGAGGTCGTAGCCGCGGTGGTACCAGATCGCGATCTGCGTCACGGACCTCGCCTCGCCGGCGCTGAGCGTGCGGCCGCAGATCGTCGTCCCGTTGGGGTAGCCGTAGGCGACGAGGTAGCTGAGCACGGTGTCCGAGCCGCCCTCGCTCGTGTATGTGACCTCGGCGTTTGGCCCGTGCTTCTCGCCGTCCATGCAGTAGGCCACCCCGGAGTCGGACCCGTCGTCCGTCCTCTGGTAGCAGCCGAAGCTCGATGCCTCGTACGGCCCCACGTCTCCCCCGTGGTCGTTGTAGTAGGACGCCTGCTCCCCCTGCGCGAGCGCGGGCGTGGCCCCCGAGACGCCCAGGGTCTGCCCCACCAGGCATGCGACGGCCGCCATGACGACGGCCACCCGTGCCGCGGTGCCGCCGCGCAACGCCCCTCTCACGTGCCTGCGGACGGCCTCGGCCGCCCCTCTTCCCTTTGATGACATGCTCCCTACCTCTCCTGTGTCCCGGCGGGCACCTGCGTGCCCGCCATCACGTCGGATGCCGACCGTGCCTCCTGGGCCCTCTCGCCCAGCGTCCTGTCCGTCGCGTGCTCCCTGGCCCATGCGGCCCGCTCCTCCGCCATCGCCTGCCTGATGGCGGACGGCATGACCTTGACGGTCTCCCGCTCGTTCCTGCCGTTGCCGTCGGGCATGGGGTTGCCGTCTGCGTCGAGGACGTCGCGGCGGAGCCACACCTCCCGGTCAGCGAGCAGGGGCACGTCCCGGAAGTCCTCGCCCTTGTAGCGCGAGGGGTTCACGAACAGGGGGCTGAACTCCCAGCCGCCCATGTCCCTCCCGTCGATGACGGTGCCCGGTGGGACCGTCACCACGTTGAACGTGCGCTCCTCGCCCGTGAGGGCGTCCGTGTAGCCGATGTGCTCCCTCACGAAGCTCCTGTGGAAGGTCAGGTAGACCTTCTCCCTCTCCCCTTCTGCCACCTGTCTTGCTCCCTTCTTCTCCGGGGCCCCGGCGGGGCCCTTGTCGGCAGGTATGTCTAGCCGCCGAGCACGTCCCTGGCCCATGCCCCGCTCTTGACGAGCGAGAGGATGAGCAGGATGCACATGGCGAGGTACTGCAGCGCGTAGCTGAGGCCGCCCACGACCGAGTCCACGGCCGTCCCGGTGCCGGCGCTCGCGGCGTTGAGGCCGCCGAGCACCACGGGGAACGAGATGAGCAGGACGACCACGATCAGGCCCGCGAGGCACACGGCGGCGAAGTGCTTGAGGTAGCCCACGCCCATCTGCCGGGTCTCCTCGAGCGAGATGAGCGAGAGCGGGATCGGGCTCAGGGCCGCCATGAGGTAGAGCTGGATCGCCCGCGCCCACGTGACCACGAGCGCGACCACGTAGGCGACGAGCACCACGAGCCAGCTCACCAGCGCGACCACGATCATCGCGAGGAGGGCCGCGACGTCGTCCTCGGTGGTGACGATGCTCACCGCGTCGAGGTCCATGGCGCCACCCGCCCCGAACAGCGACGTCGTCCTGGTGATCGCGAGCCGCACGACCTCGTAGAGCGCGCCCATGAGGTCGAAGGAGTGCTGCACCAGGAAGAGGAACACTGCGAAGAACACGAGCAGGAACACGACCTCGCGCACCCCCGGCATGCTCGCGTTGCCGTCCATGCGCTGGGACACGTGGATGAGCTGTATGGTGAAGACCAGTGACAGGACACCGCAGCCGATCGGCAGGACCGCCGTCTCCCACACGCCGCGGGCCATGTCGTAGAGCGTGGTGCCGCCGGCCGTGCCGAGCATCTGGTCGAAGGGCTTCGAGAGCACCCCGTCCACCCCGATCGACCCCAGCACGTCGGCCTGGGCCCCGAATATCCAGTTGCAGGTGTCGCGCAGGACCCCGCACATCCACGAGTTGATGTCGTCCGCGATCGACGCCCAGGCGGGGGTCGGCGCGAGGAGGCACACGAGGACGGCGAACGTGAGCGTCGCGGTGAGCGCGACCCTCAGGCGGGCCGCACGTGCGGTCATGGCCCCCATGGCTAGCCTGCCACCGAGAACGTGCCGTCGGACCAGGTGACCGACAGGATGGTCCTGCCCGGGTCGTCGCACGTGAGCGTCGCCGTCACGTCGCCTGCCTTCGTGTCGAGGTAGACCTCCCCGTCGAACGTGGCTTCGGTGGCCGCTAGCGCGTGGGCCGAGCACCAGGAGGCCACGGCGGCCTCGAGCCCGGGCCCGTCTCCCCCGACCAGGTCGAGGTACGCCTGGTCGACTCCCGTGACCGTCACCGTGCCGTCCCCCTCGGGGGCGGGGACCCAGGACCGGGACACCTGGAAGGCGTCCGAGAACGCGCGCATGCCGTCGCCCGACCCCGTGACGGTGACGTCTGCGGTGACCCTGCTCCCGTCGGCCCTGAGCACGTCGAGCTCGCATCCGCCCGTGCCGTCCGAGACGACCTCGTAGGAGCACGTGTAGGTGTTGGTCCCGTCCGTCTCCACCAGCCTGCCGTCCGAGAGCGTCATGCGCCTGCCGGTGTCGTCCGGCGACATCCACTCGCGGGACGCCAGCCTCTCGGTCGCCGTGGGCGTCCCGGCGGTGGTGGCTGCGGCCGTTGTCTGGGCGGCCTCGCCCGTGGCCGCCTCGGTGGATGCCACCGCGTCCGCCCGCCCCGTGGCCGAGCACCTCGCGACGCTCGCGAGCACGAGGACCGCGACGGCACCTGCCGCCGCGGCGGCCATGACCTTGTTCTTCCGTTCCATGTGGTCTCCTTCGTCTAGAACCTGACGGCGCAGGTGAAGTAGCTGATCCCCTCGGCCACGCGCACGTGGTCGCCGGGCTTCGGCGCATGTATGTACGAGTTGCCCCCGAGGTAGATGGCGACGTGGCCGGGCTTCCAGAGGATGTCGCCGGCGCGTGCCTCCGAGAGCGGGACCGACGTCCCCGCGGCATGCTGGTCCTCGCTGTTCCTCGGTATCGAGATGCCGGCCTGCGCGTAGCACCACTGCGTGAGCCCCGAGCAGTCGAGCCCGACGTAGGGCGTCGTCCCTCCCCAGACGTACGGCGTGCCGAGCTGGGTCATGGCCGCCGCGACCACCGTGCCCCCGTCCGCGGACGTGGAGGAGGCGAGGTCGGCCACGGCCATCGCGTCGAAGCGCCTGAGCCCATAGGTGTCCATGACCGACTTGAGCGAGTCGACGTAGGAGGAGGACGTCGCGTAGCCGGCGTCCTTGAGCCCCTCCGCCATGAGGTCGGAGCTGTGCTCGGAGATCGCCTGCCGGATGAGCGCGTTGTCGGCGTACCGGCTGTTCTGCAGGAGCACCCGCGAGCGGAACCTGATGCAGTCCTCGTACGACGCGAAGCACGTGAAGGCGTCGGTGATGGTCACCGACTGCCCGTCGTACTCCTCGCCCGTCTGCCAGGACTCCTTGCCGGTGACCTCCGGGCACGAGGCGAAGCTCGAGGCCCACTTGATGCCGAAGAGGTTGTTGTCCCGCGTGGCGAGCCCCGAGAGGTGGTCGCCCACCCCGGACTCGAGGATGATCTGGGCGATGGTGCAGCCCGCCGGGTGCCCGTACTCCTCCTGGCAGCGCAGGGCCTCCTCCACCATCGAGTAGGTGATGTAGGGAGGCAGTCCCGCGACCGACCGCTTGGACTCCTCGTTCTCCCAGAACCCGAAGACCGATCCCAGGAGCTGGGAGACGACCACCGAGGCGAGCACGAACGCGAGGATGCCGGCGAGCACGCCGGCGACCGGGACGGCCGCTGCCGGTGCCGCCGCTGCGACCGCGGTGCCGCCCGCCTTGGCCGCCGCGCCGGTGGCCGCTGCCTGCGCCTGTGAGGCGGCCGCGGCGCTCGCCGCCCTCCGCGACGCGATGGCGCGCGACGCCCCCCGCGCGGTCGCCCCGTGCCTGCCGTGCCGCGCGCGGGTCGCGCGCAGGACGGAGGTGCGCGACCTCCCTCCCGCTCCCCTGGCGGCGCCGGCCCGCGTCTCGCCGGCGCGCGCCGCGGTGTCCCCGGTCCTGGGGACGTCGGCGCCCCCGGGACCGCCGGCACCCGTCCCCGCCTGCCCCTCGGCGCCCTTGCCGGCCGTGGCCTGCTCCCGCCCGTCCCTCCTCAGGGATGCGTCATGCCGGGCCCGCGCGGCCCTCGACGCCGTCCGCCCCGTCCCCTCGATGGCGTCCTCGGAGGCCTCGCGGCCGTCGTCGGAGTCGGGGTCGACGGCGGTCGCCCCGCCTGCGAGGTCGCGTGCGGTGCCGAGCGCCCTGGCGCCCCTGGCCGCAGCGGCGCCACGCCCGCCATGGGCATGTCGGGACATGGCGCCCGCGCGCTCGTCGGCGTCGCGGACGATGCCGGACGTGACCGCGTTTGTGCTCCCCTCGAACGCGACCTCCGATGACTTGGGCCGCGTGCGCGGTCCGTCCTCTGCCGCCCCGCTCACCTCGCGCGCCTCCCCGCGGACGAGGCGGCGGCACGCTTGGCCTCGGCGACCTCGTCCGGCTTGGTGTTGAACAGGTCGTAGAGCGCGCCCTTGGGGAAGTCGTCCTTTATTGGGACGCGTGCCCCGCCGGCGACGAGCAGGCCCTCGCCCGGCTTAACGGACTCGTCGATGTAGCGCGACTCCTGCTCCGAGAGCCCGAGCAGGTCGACCCATGCCTTGCGGTCGAGGGGGCTCTGCTTGTGGAGCAGCACGAAGTCGGAGTTGAGGACCATGTTCCTGGCCTCCTCGTGCTCGAGCATGTAGACGGAGTTCTGGGTGATCCCGGTGCAGATGAGGTTGAACTTGCGGCCCTCCGCCCAGAACTTCGAGAAGTAGCTCACGATCGACGGGTGCTCGAAGAGCGACTGGACCTCGTCGATGTAGAGCCAGGTGGTGATGCCGCGCTCGAAGTTCGAGTACATGCGGTTGCGGACGCTCTCGAGGGCGGTGAGCATCCCGAAGACGCGCATGTTCTGCGAGAGGTCGCGGAAGTCCACGTTCGTGACCCTGTCCTCGAACCCCACGTTGCTCTCGTGGTTGAAGAACGAGGTCGCGCCCCTCACGTAGCGCTCGTAGCGGAGGGCTATGTCGCGCGCCTCCCGCTCCGGCTGGGCGAGGAGCGTGTCGTAGAGGTCCTGGAGCGTCGGCGTGGCGGCGCGGGCGTCGCACGCCTCGTAGGCCTCCTCCACGCAGCGGCTGATGATCGACTTGTCGGCCTCGGGGAGGCCCTGGCTGCCCTCGGCCATGGTCGCGCCCGACAGCGCCAGGAACGCGTCGATCTTGAACGCGCGCTGGGCGCTCGGGCTCTGCTCCGCGACGTCGGCGAGGTCGAAGGGGTTGAGGTGGGCGCCGGAGTCGGGGCCGAGCCTGATGCTGGTTCCCCCGTTCGGCACCACGACGGGCGAGTACTCGCCCGCCGGGTCGAATATGATCACCTGGTCCTCGGGGTAGGCGAGGATCGTGTTCTCTATCTCCCGCTTCACCGAGAAGCTCTTGCCGCTGCCGGGCTTGCCGGCGACGTAGCCCATGGGGCTCGCGAGCCTCTTCCGGTTGCAGATGACGAGGTTCGAGGACTCCTTGTTCTGGCCGTAGTAGCCGCCGCCCGCCTGGTTGACCTCCTGCGTGGCGAACGGCATCTGGATGGCGACCTGGGCCGTCGTCATCATGCGGCTCACCTCGACGTGGTTGTTCCCCAGCGGGAGGACCGAGTTGAGGCCCTCGCGCTGCCGGTAGTCGAGCGTGTCGAGGTCGATGGAGTTGGATCGCGCGGCGCGCATGATCTGCATGACCTGGTCGTCGAGCTCGGCCGGGGTGTCCGCGTAGGTGTGGACGAGCCCCGTGTACGAGAAGAGGCGCTGGTTCCTGTTCTGGAGGTGGTCGAGGAGGTCCTCGGCCTCGGCCTTCGAGTACTTGAGCTCGGACGGCAGGATCTCGAAGTCGTAGCCGCGCTTCACGGCGCTCATCTGCTCGTCGATGATCTCCTTGTCCATCCACGCGAGGCGCTGCTTCACGTAGGAGATCGCCCTCGCCTTGTCCATGCCCTGCACGTGCAGGACCACGGCGAGCGGGATGGGGAGGTCGATGAGCTCGGCGAGGCAGCGGTCCGAGAGCTCGCTGCCGAAGGAGCGGACCACGAGCGTCTGGCACCACTTGCCGTCCACCCTGAGGCAGGTGGGCGACCCGCCGGGCTTGGTCTCGATGCAGGCCGGGCATATGAGGTCCTTGGTCCTCAGGCCCGTCTCGGCGCCCACCATGCCCCAGTCGAAGTCGAGCCTCCGCCCGGGTCGGAGCAGGTCGTTCACGACGCGCAGCCGCGCCTCCCCGTCGAGGAGCCCGACGTCGCATCGGATGCGCTGGAGCGCCTGCGTGACGTCGCCGCGGACGCGCGCGAGCCTCGGCACGGCCGAGGCGGCGTCGGCCGCGCCCACCGAGAACGTGAGGTAGCGGTCACGCACGAGGTTGGAGACGCCCTCGCGCATCTTGTCGTTGAGGATCCGGTTGTACTCGGCGGCGAACCGCCCCGTGGTGGGGTCCGACCCGTCGAAGAAGATCCTGTTCCCGATCTCGTCGGCAGGTATCGGCGTGTTCACGACGGAGAGCTGGACCGAGCTGTCGGCCCCGAAGGAGTCGAACAGCTGGCACCACGCCGAGAAGACCGCCTCCTGGGCGTCCTTCCTGGCGGACTGGTAGCTGATGTCGGAGAACGACACCGTCTGCGAGAAGAGCCCCTCCTCGACCTCGCAGATGCCGTCCCTGTACATCGCCTCGAACCCTATCGCGTTGTAGACGTCCCTGGCCGCGCGGCGGTGGCGGCGCCGCTCAGCGACGGAGGTGCTTAGCTCGCGCTCCTGCTCCCGCATCCTCCTGCCCATGGGCTTGCCTCCCGGCCGCGGCGTGCGCCCCTGGCCGTCCCCCTCGTCCGTCGTCCTGCCCCTCTTGGCTCGGCTCATGGAGCTCCGCCCCCTTCCTCCTCGACTTCCTCCGGTATCCCCTCGACTCCCTGGCGGCGAGCCCCTGCGGCGGCGCGGCCATCGAGCAGCTGCTCCTGTAGAGGAGCAGGCCGTCGCCGGTCGCGTGCTCCCACAGGAGCGGCACGAACCTCTCGGCCCTCATCCCGTGGGGGCGCCAGAACCCCATGAGCCAGAACGGCATCGAGGCCGCCATGACGGGCAGGCTCGCGTCGGCCGGCTCGACGCCGAGCAGCACGTGGCACGCGGCCGCCGTCCCCACCGAGGTGGCGAGGCCGCCCGCGACGCAGCCGAGCGTCCTGAGGCTCAGCTTGCCTACGACCTTCTCCGTGTACTCGCCTATGTCCTTGTGGACCGCGACGGAAAGCGACATCGCCGCCCCCTAGGCCGGGAGCCACGAGGTGTCGAGCATCCCGAAGTAGACCGAGGCGGCGATGATGATCGCCCCGCCCGCGATGGTCGAGATGGCGCTCGCTATCTGCGCGCCGCCCTGCTGCTCGCGTATGGCGAGGCCGAGCGACACGGCGCCCCAGACGACGAGGAAGCCCCCGAGGAAGGAGACGCACCCCGAAACGAGGCTGATGATCTGTGAGAGCATGTGGTGCCTCCATGACGTCGGCGCGGCGGTGCCGCGACCGTTCCCGTGCGCCGCGACGCCCGTCCGGGGGAGGCGCGGCGCTTCGCCTCCCCCGCGGGCTCCCCTATTTCATGGGGGCCACCCCCTCGCGGAGGCGCGGGTGCCTGGCCGGGTCGTACTTCCCGTCGACGACGGGGTCGGCCCCGGCGATGAGGACGATGGCGCGGCGGCGGTCGAGCTTCGCGACCTCGGCCGACTGGATGAGGTCCCGCTCGGCGACGTTCCTGCTCTGGGTCGAGTTGGGGTTGGCCCCACGGCTCTCGCTCGTCCCGAGGAACGAGACGGTCTCCTTGCCGACCTGCTCCGAGACGCCACTGTTGGTCTCGGACGACTTGCCGCCGAGGAACAGCGTCGTGTCGCAGCAGTCGACGATCGTCTGGGCGTCGTCCCCGTAGCGGCTCTTTAGCTGGGCCGTTGACTGGAGGATCACCGAGACGCCGATGTTGCGCGAGCGCACGACCGCGACCGTCCGCTCGAAGTCGGGGAGCCGCCCGATGTTGGCGAACTCGTCGAGGACGAGGTGCACCGGCACGGGAAGGCTCCCGCCGTGCTCGCGGAGGGCCCGCTCGCAGAGCAGGTTGGTCGCCTGCCACACGAGGAGCGCCAGGACGAACGAGTAGGTGCCGTTGGTGTCGGACGACGTCGCGAAGATCGCGGTGCGTCGCCCCGCCTCGCCCATGCGGTCGAGCCCCATGTCGTCCCGCGAGAGGAGCTCCCTGAGCTCCGCGCTGTCAAGGGCGCTGAGCCGGGCGTTGCAGCTGATGATGATCGACTTCAGGGTCTTGCCGGCGGCCGCCTTGAAGGCGCGGTAGCGGGAGAGGGCGAAGTCCTGGTCGGGTGTGAGCGGCTCGGCCACCCGCACCCACCTGACCCTCGCGGCGCCGCCGCAGAAGGCCCGGCCGCCCGCCTCCTCGCCCCCCTCGTCGACGACGCATCTGCAGCCCGTCTCGACCTCGCGGAACAGGAGGTCGAGCGGGCTCTCGAACCCCTCGTCGGCCTCGCTCGCCTCGGCGAGCGACAGCAGCGTCATGAGGCCCGGGAGGTTCGCGTCCTCCCGCTGGCAGTGGTCCACGAGGTAGGTCACGAGCGCCGTGTAGAGCAGGCGCTCAGAGTTCTCCCAGAAGGGGTCGGCCGAGTCGTTCCTCGTACGCTTCGTGTTGGCGATGAGGCAGTCGACGAGCTCCAGCACGTCCTGCTGCGTCCTCACGTACGCGATGGGGTTGTAGTGGTCCGACCTCCGGAAGTCGACGGTGTCGACGCGACGGACCTCGTAGCCGAGGGGAACGAGCACCGGTCCCACATCGTCGGCCAGGGTGCCCTTGGGGTCGGTGACGAGGTAGGAGGCGTTGGCCTGCAGCAGGTTCGGCAGGACGTAGCTCCTCGTCTTGCCGGAGCCCGAGCCACCGACGACGAGCACGTTGCGGTTGCGCTCATAGCGGGGGTCGTGGTCGGCACGCGCGAGCGCGAGCGACACGTGGCTGGTGAGGATGATGTTGGCGTACGGGTCCGTGGGGTCGGCAAAGCGCGACGCCTCGTGCGGCGTGGCCCACCTGGCCGACCCGTGCTCCTCGCCCTGGCGGTAGTTCCCGGCCCGGACGAGCTGGTACGACCAAGCGACCCACACCCCGCAGCACGCGAGCGTCCCGACCGCCAGCGGCACGGGGTCCAGCGAGGGGACGGGGCCATTGGCGGCGAGGTATGACGGGACCTGCGAGACGGCCGCCTCGAGGTTCGAGGCGGCCTGCCCCGGCATGGCCGAGAGCGTGGCGGCGTAGAGGTCTCCCGCGAGGAACGCCGCCGCGGAGGCGAGCGCGACCACGGGCGCGGGGAGGGCTCGGGTCCTGCTCACTTCGCCCTCGTCTCCTGCTTGTGGTGCCGCGGCTCGGGAGCGTGCTCAGGTGCCTTGGTCTCCTCCTGCGCCTTGGACGCTGCCCTGACGCGCGTGGCACGCTCTGACAGCGGCTCCTCGTCCCGACCAGCCTCCCGGTCGCATCGTGCCCGCGACCGTATCTCGGCGGCGGCGCGCTCGCCGGCCTTCCTGGCATCGCCCGCCAGCGTATCGAAGCTCGCGGAGACGCCAGGCGCGTCGGCCGTGCGGAAGACGAGCCAGCTCCTGCCCTGCTCGTCGTCGTTGAAGTAGTGGAGGAGCCCGTCCGAGGACAGGCGCGCGTCGATCGCGGAGCGGACGGTCGGAAAGTCGTCGAGATCCTTGAACTCATGGAGGTCGAGCTTGGCGTACTCGGGAAGCGAGGCCTCGTGGCCCGCCGCCTCTGGCGTCATGTCCCGCGCGTGCTCGAGCGCGGCCGTCAGCCTGTCGACGGCCCTCTGCACCTGCTCCTGGGACGAGCCTGCCCCTGGGCGCCTGTTCGCGTAGAGGCCGATGCGCATGGTCCACTCGTAGAGCTGCTGCCCGGCATCGTCGCCGAAGTCCTCCGCCATGCCGTCACCTCCCTGATGACGGCGGGCCACCTCGACGTTGACGGGCCACCTTGCGGCCACTGTTTACCGAGTCGATGTTGGATGCCGAGCGTGGCCCGCCGCGACTGATTACACAGGAGACGGCTGGCGAGGTGGGCGGCGTTGTCCGTGCTGGCGAGGACGGGCGATAACCCTCCAAGAGCATGGGTAGGATGCTAGTAGGCATGCTTCACTACCATCTCGGTTGTCTAGGCCATAAGCACTGGAGGGAAGCTACGTTCGCGTCGGTCGGCAACGATGGCCGCGCGAATCATCACGAGGTCGTTCGAGGACGAGTGCGGGGCACCCGCAGAAGGGCGGCAGACGATGGCTTTATCGCTGGTCGACGGGGGCCTTCCCTCGCGTATGACCTTCGCCCAGTGGCTCGGGGCCGAACCAGGGAGGGCAGGGTACTGCCCCAACTGTGGCGGTCTGCGCTCGGTCCGGGAGCCTCCCGTAGAGTATGACCCGACGTACTACGCCCATGTATGGTGCCCAGTCTGCGGCGGGACCTGGGCAGGCGGCTTCATGCTCCCCCGCGAGACCTACGACCTCGAGACGGGCGAGGAGATCGACTGGAAGGCAAGAGGGGTGTACTAGGGGCGACGCGAGATACGCTTCTTTCCTCAGAAGCCCTCGAGTCCCGACAGCACTTGCCCGGAGTCGTCCTTGTCGACCTTAGGAGGCCTCATCGGAAGACTGGTCTCCGCCCTCCTCCTGTCCCCGCCCAGAAGGGTCACGTCCATGCACGTCTCCGAGAGCCTCGATACGATGGCCTCCGCCGTCTCGCGCTCGCCCTTCTGGGAGAGCCGCTGCCTGAGTCCCTCCATCGTGTACTGCGACGTCTGATGACGCGGCACCACGCCGCCGGCCTCGTCCCTTATGACACGACCATCCTGAGGCACGAGCGGGGCCATCCTCGACCATTCTTGCGCTCCTTGGGAGCGAAGGGCAACGGCGACACCTGGCAATGGCCCCGGTCGCCAACGATGCCCATCAGCGACAATCGTCCTGCTTCCTAACGAGAATCGACGCCCTGTCGAGGTCGAGCATCCTCATGGTCGCCATGAGGACCAGCTCCTCGAGTGCCGACAGCGTGGCTGCCATGCAGGAGACCACGACCGGGACGTCCTGCCCAAGCCAGGGGATGAGCGCGATGGACACGAACAGGACCACGCCGCACGCCTTGTTCGCATAGGTATGGAGGAGGGAGGCCGTCCCGAAGCGCAGGCGGCAGGTGACGATGCTGAAAAGCCTGACGACCGCGATCGCGATGACCCAGACGACCATCCAGACATGCCACTCCAACAGAGGCACGAGGACGATGAGCAGCACCAACGTGAACACCGCGTCCGACAGGCTGTCGAGACGAGCGCCCATGCGGGATCCGTGGCGCCAGCGGCGGGCAAGCGCCCCGTCGAGCACGTCGCTCGCGCCGCACCAGAGGAAGGCCGCGAACCAGGGGGTGCCAAACGGGGCGAGCAGGAGGAGTGCCGGTGCCACGGCGATGCGGCTGATGGTGATGGCGTCGGGGAGGATGGCCCTCACCCTCGCAAGACAAGAAAGAGGGTCGGCCGTCTCTCTCGGCTGCGTCTTCAGCCGGTCGGTCCTGCGCATCCTACCGCCTCCGAGGTCGTGGGAGCTCGGGTAGCATGGCCTCAATGAGCGCGGAGAGGAGCTCGGGATCGTCGGGGTCGACCGCAAGCATGGGTCTGGCGCCCTCATAGGGCAACTGCTCGGCCGCGTCGCCCATCAGCCTTCTGGCCACAGGCGTAGGCTTGGCCAGGAGTCGGTCGTCATAGATGCCGCCGAACACCTTTCCGGAGGCATAGAGCACGTACTCCCCCATCATCCTGCGGAAGGAGACGTCAGGCACGCCGTCCAGCTGCCCCAGGACGTAGCGCAGGTACCCCTCCGAGCTCGCCATGAGCGCTCCTCGCGGTTCGCAACCATCCCATGGCGGACAGTATACGTGCTGCGACCTCTCGCTGAAGCCTCAGAAGCCCTCGAGTCCTGACAGCACTTGCCCGGAGTCCTCCTTGTCGACCTTCGGAGGCCTCATCGGAAGACTGGTCTCCACCCTCCTCCTGTCCCCGCCCAGAAGGGTCACGTCCATGCACGTCTCCGAGAGCCTCGATACGATGGCCTCCGCCGTCTCGCGCTCGCCCTTCTGGGAGAGCCGCTGCCTGAGTCCCTCCATCGTGTACTGCGACGTGATCACGGTCGGCAGCATCCGCTCATAGCGGGCGTTCACGAGCGTGAAGAGCATCGTGAGGGCCCACCGCGTGTTCGACTCCTTGCCCAGGTCGTCGAGGACCAGAATCCCGCAGGACAGGTAACGCTCCATCTCGCGCTTGCTCGAGGACCCGCTGTCGTAGGTCTCCTGTATGTTCGTGAAGATGTCCAGCGCGGACGAGAAGATCGCGTCGCACTTCTTCGCAATGAGGGCCTTGACGATACCGGCGGCGTTGTACGTCTTGCCGGTGCCCACCGGGCCGTGCACGTAGAGCCCCGTCGAAGTCTCGTCCTTCACGAACGAGTCGACGTACGCCCTGCAGTAGCCGTCCGTGAGCGTGGCGTCGGCGAACTTCGCCGGGACGCCGGCCCTTGCGAGGAGGCGCGCCTTCTCGCCCTGCTCGGCCGTCTCCGCCGCGTCGGCGACCTCCTGGTCCTCGCGGCGCTCGCCCTGGCACCCGCACCTCGCGTGCGACACCCAGTAGACCTTGCCGGCGAAGACCGCCCCGAGCTGGTCGAGCGGTTTGCCGCAATGCGGGCAGGGAACCTTGTCAGGCTCCTGGTCGACGAGCCCCGCCGCCATTGCCTCCGACGGCGAGATCAGGCGCCCCTTGCCCCTCTCTTCTCCATCCACTCTATTCTCCTCTCTAATCTTGGGTGACATGGCGTCAGGGGTGGGGGTGACACGGTGTCACCCCTTTCGGCCATAGGGGGTGACACGGTGTCAGGGGGGTGACACGGTGTCATGACATCCTGTCACCCCCACTGGCCTCCATGGAGAATCGCCGAGATCACTTCCCTGTTCACGCGATACTCCCTGGTGCTGCAGCCTGTCTGATGTCGCCTCATCCCAATGTCGTCGATGAGTCCGGACGTACATAGCCTTGCGAACGACCTTGCAACCTGCCGACTGCTGATTCCGAGGAAGTCGGCACATCTCCCCCTGCTCTCGTAGTAGCTGCCGTCGGGGTCGGTGCAGAAGCTCAGCACCCTTGCGTAGACGAGGAGATCCACTCCCCAGAGGCCAAGCTCGTGCGTCATGAAGCGGTAGATGGTCACGTACTCGTCGGGCCTCTCGCTAGCAGCCATCCCCGGCCCCCGGCCTCATGGCCCTCTGGTCCCTCCAGAGCACCGTGTGCCTGTCGAGCCATGCCACCAGGTCCTCGCGGTAGATGAATCCGTTCCTCCTCTGACCCTCGAAGCAGCGGAACGGCATCGGGTCGTCGGCCTGGTCTGCGAGCTCCCTTATTCGCGTGACGTGGACGTGGAGCAGGCGCGACACCTCCTCGATGGTGTAGTACTCCTTGATGTTCACGCCCCAGGAACCGAGCGTCGTGCATCCGTCCGCGCGCGTTTCAGCCATGACCGATCATCTCCAATCGGAGGGGTGGACGGCCGGCACGTAGGCGCAGCTAATCCCATGGGCCAGTGGATAGGGTGTCTCAGCCTCGTTTGCCAGCCATGGGTCCCTTGACGTTAACGCATGGCAAGGGCACTTATCCATGCCTCGCAGGGCACCGCGCCCTGGAGCGACCTCCTCATAACTCCCCATCGTCGCGGACCTCCTCGAGGCCGGCATAACGCATGAGGGCGGCACGGTTGACACGCCACTGATAGCCGACCTTCACGCTCCTGATCTTGTTGAGGGCACAGAGCCTCGTTACCGTCCTGGAGGAGACGTTGAGGATGTCCGCCGCCTCCCGTACGTCAATGAGGTCAGGCCTACGCCCATAGAACGTCCCTCTGTCATGGTGTTGCCCCATATGGTTCGCTGTCATGTCCGGTCCCACCTCATGTCGCTGTCGGTTCGATGCGAGAGGCAGATTAGGACGATGCGGAGGGTGCGAACGGGAAGACATGGGAGGGGACGTCTCTTAGGGTCTCATAGGGACGCGAGTCACGAAACGACCATGACCGCAGCCGTGACGCAGATGGCATGCAATGTCCTGCATGGTTCCTACCGTCCCGAATGCCAAGGACGGCATAATCTGCGGGCAGAGACAGCCTCGTGCATAAGTTACAGCCGATTACCGTTCGCCGATTGGCCGTTTTCGGCTCATTTGGTGCAAGCCGTGGTGCAGGCCTTGGTGCAGAAAAAAAGCAGGTCAGAGCTGTTAGGCATCTGACCTGCTGTTTCATGTGGTGGGCGTTGCAAGATTTGAACTTGCGACCTCTTCCGTGTCAGGGAAGCGCTCTCCCCCTGAGCTAAACGCCCGAATATGTGGTGCCGCTCGCGCAGCGGAGTTGATTGTACGCGAACACGGGGCCTTGGCGCAAGGGTCGTGGCCGCCTTTTCGTGGTCTGCTCGCAATTGCTCGCACAAATGCCAGGCAGACCGCGAGGCCGATCAAAATTAGCCCCTACAGCCTCTCGCCTATCACGAGGTTCTGGAAGCGGTCCTCGATGAACTGGTCCGAGAAGTGGTCGTCCACATAGACGTCGAAGGCGTTGGCCGGGGGGATCCCGGCGTCGCGTGCGCCCTTCCGCGCGAAGCACACCAGCGTGGCGATGACGTCCACCGAGAGGAACACCGTGATGAGGATCACCACGACCATCTGCCCGCGGCGCGTGGGCTTGCCGATGATGAAGAGCAGCTCCGGCATGACGAGCTTGTACCAGACGAGGCCGATGACGCCCCACATGAGCAGGTAGCGCCAGGCCACCCACTCCGTGATGGAGTCGGGCAGGTACGCATACGTCCAAGACTCGGCATGGGCGAAGTAGCTCATCCCCATGCCGGCCACCTGTTCCAGGGCCCCTCCTACGCAGGCCGAGATGAGGAACACCTGGATGGGCTTGGACTTCCTGAAGTACCAGAGTATGAACGTGAGGGTGAGCCCGCCGAACCCGTAGAGCGGCGAGAAGGGCCCCCACACCAGTCCCACGCGCAGGTCGGTGCGGCCGTAGGTCACGTACATGAAGAACATCTCCACGAACAGCCCCACCACCGAGCAGACCACGAAGATGATGAGGAACTGGTAGAAGCCCGGATGCAAGTGCTCGAGGTAGTCCTCGCGCTCCTCGGCCCTGATATGGAGGACGGCACGACGCTGCTCGGCCGAGAGGCTCGGACGAGCCTTGGTGCGCATGCCGCCATGGGCGGCCGTCATGCGGGAGCGGCCCATCTCGCGAGCCGTCTGCCGCACGTCCTCAGGCATGTGCTCGTTTCCCACGAGGCGGTCGAGGGTCCGCCTGCGGCCGAAGCGCAGTCCCAGCCTACGGACGAGTGCCGCGATGCCCACCAGGGCCAGCACGAGGGCGAACACGATGACAAGGACGGGAAGCACCTACGACACTCCTGACCTCGGCAACACGGGGGTGTGCCGACTGATACACGCCTGACATGTCCATACTAGCGAAAATCGACACTTGCATGAGGCGAGCGGGTCGCGTATAGTAACTCCTCGCACGCGGGCTTGGCGCAGTTGGTAGCGCGCCACCTTGCCAAGGTGGAGGTCGCGGGTTCGAATCCCGTAGCCCGCTCCACGTGTTCTTTAAAGGGGTCGAGCGTGCTCGGCCCCTTAAGCTATGGCGACGTGGCCAAGTGGTAAGGCATGGGCCTGCAAAGCCCCCACCCCCAGTTCGAATCTGGGCGTCGCCTCCATGCTCAGGACGCAGGGCGGTCATCCTCGGATGGCCGCCCTGCTCGTTTTGGAGCCTATCCCCTCCCACTCACACAGAGGGTGCCATGGGGTCGAGCAGCTTGACGAGACGGACCACGGTGCCCTCCCCCGTCGACTTGGTGCCTATCGTGACGGAGTCCGCGAGCATCCTCATGAGCTTGATCCCACGCCCGCGCTCGAGGCTCTGCTCGGGCTCCTCGTCCTGCGCGAGCTCGAAGCCCTCGCCGCAATCCGAGACCTCCACGACCACGCGGTCGGGATAAGCCAGGACCACCAGAAGGACGCCTTCGGCACAGGTGTGGTCGATGGCGTTGCCGAGCGCCTCGCCGCCGGCAAGCGTCATGTCGAAGACGGCATCCTTGCCGAGGGGCAGCCGCGAGAGGAGCTCGGAGAGTCGGTCGCGCGCCCGGCCGAGCTGCATGGGATTCACGGGAATGACCCGGCGCCAGAGCGGCCTCACGGACGGGTCGAGCACCGGCACGGAACGCACATGCCCCCTGCGCAGGACGGGAACGAAGTCCACGAGGCAGGTGACCACGAGGGTGTGATAGACGTCGTCACCCACGCCGCTCAGGCTCAGGAGCCCTCCCTGGGCACGCATGTCGCGGGCGAGCGTGAAGACCAGCGCCACCCCCATGGAGTCGATGTAGGATACGTCAGCCATGTTGAGGATGACGCGGCGGCAGCCGACCTCCACGGCCGCCTCGAGCCGCTCCTTGAGGCGCGGGACCGTCGTGACGTCGAGGTCGCCCTCCACGGGGACCAGCAGTATGTCAGACATAGGTTGCATGCCCTAGTTTTTCCCAAAGATGCGAAGGGCTAACGCCGCGGTCGGGCCAGATGCCCATGAGAGGCACGGACCTCACGCCCGCCGATGTCCGCCCTCGTGGCGTCACGGCCTTGTGAGCCGCGTGGCGCCGATGGGCGAGCCCACGGCAGAACCAGGCCCCCGAGGCCGGGAGAGCGGCTCTCAGTCGCTCACAGGACCAAGCTCGTCGAAGCGGAGCGACATCATCGCCACGTCATCGTCCAGGTGACGGTCGGTGAAGGTGTCGAGCGTCTGGAGTAGGCGGTCGAGAAGCCCATCCGTCCCTCTCTGCGTCTCGCGCATGAGCGCCTCAGAGAGGCCGTCCTCACCGAAGAAGTCACCCTTGGGCCCCCTGGCCTCGGTGACGCCGTCGGTATAGAGCAGGAGCAGGTCGCCGCGCTCCAGCGAGATGACGCCGTCGCGATAGGTCATCTCGCGGAAGGCGCCCACCACGCCCGACTGGACGTCGAGCGTCTGCAGCTCGTGGGTCGAGGCGCGGAGCAACATGGCGGGGGGATGCCCTGCCGAGCAGTACGTGAGCGTCGCGGCCTCGAGGTCCACGAGGCCCACGAAGAGCGTCGCGAACGTCTCGAGTCGGGAGAAGCCGAGCAGGAAGTCGTTGAGGGAGCGCACCATGTGGGCCGGCGGCAGGCCCTCCCAGGCATAGGCGCCCAGCGCCGTCTTCACGGCCGCAGAGACGCTCGCCGCCTCCACACCCTTGCCCGACACGTCGCCGAGGATGACGCAGGCCCTCCGGTCGGGAAGGCGGATGAGGTCGTAGAAGTCACCACCCACAAACGCGGCCGCCGTCGCCGACGAGTAGAGGGCGCGCGCCATGACGCCGTCGACCTTCTGGAGCTCGTTGCGCATGCCGGACTGCAGCGCCTGCGAGATGCGCGTGTCCTGGGTGCGGGCCTCGGCACCGGCCACGGCCTGGCGGATGTCATCGGCGACGCGGTGGAGGAAGTCGAGGTCCACGTCCTCGAACGGCTCCGAGCCCGACTCCCTGAGCAGCAGCACGCACCGGCGCGTGCCCGAGATGCGCCCCATGTCGAGGAGGGCGCCCAGGCACGGGGCATCCTGGCGCGCGAGCCAGCATGACAGGTCGGAGCCCGCCGATATGGCAAGGACCGCCACCCCGTCCTCAGAGAAGCCCTCCTCCAGGGCATCGAGGTCGAACGGGAGCTCGACGCTGTCCCTGCCAGGGAGGTCGACCATGGCCGTCCGTTGCGCCTCGTTGACGCGGACCACCGCGAGCACGGCCGAGAGCTCCTCGCAGAGCCGGTCGAAGGCGTCCGTGATGGCCCCTTCGTCCAGGCCGGCACTGCCCACGAACGTCTCTCGGAGCTCCCCGGCCAGGGTGTCGAGCCGCGCGGCACGGCGGGACCGGAGTTGCGAGAAGGCCGCCATGAGCTCGACGGAGAGATACTGCGCGACGGCATCGAGGAGACGCCCGTCCTCCTTGTGCATGGCGCGCCCGTCGGACCAGCCCACCTCGATGATGGCGATCACATGCCCGCCGAACCACACCGGCACGCAGAGGAAGCCCCTGAAGGGTGGGAGGAGGTTGGCCGAGATGCGGTGGACCTCGTGCGTCTCGTCGTCGATGACCTCGCGACGCGTGACGTGCCCGCCCCGGAGCTCCTTGGTGGTGGGGGGCGCCAGGCGGAGCCTGAGCGTATGGCCCACGCGGGTGGCGAGGGTCTCGACCGTCTCGCCATAGGCCATGAACTGGGGCACACGCTTGTCCGCCAGCGAGTCGGTGATGCCGCGGAGGCGGAACCCGTCCTGCTCGGCGAGGTAGATGATGGCCCCCTCCGCCTCCATGGTGTCGCGGAGCTCCTCGAGGACGCGCCCGAAGAGGTGGCCGACGTCGCGCGAGTCGAGCGTGCCGAGGACGATCCGCAGGGTGCCGGCGAGGCGGTGGTTCGCCTGCGAGAGCTCGTCGACCAGGCGGGTGTTCTCGCGCTCGACGCGATTCTCGGGATCGAGCTCGTCCATGACCAGGAGGTAGGTCTCGCCAGGGCCCGACACGCGGTCGCACCGGACCATGACGGGGCAGCCTCGGCCGCCCGGCCGCTTGAGGCGGCAGCGGCTCGCGAGCCCGTCGCGCGAGAAGGGCCAGCCGGAGGCGTCGTCCTGGCCGGTACCGGACTCGAGGAGGTCTGACACCACCGAACCCTCGATGTCCTTGCAGGGGCTCCCCACGAGACGGGCGGCCTCGCCGTTGGCGAGCAGGATCAGCCCGTCGCCGTCGAGGAACAGGATGCAGTCGCAGGTGAGGTCGAGAAGCGCCGCGAGCGCCCCAGAGACGGTGCGCTCGCCGATGCGACCGACGCGCTTGGAGCCAGCAGCTGCCACGACGCCCCCTCCGCGAGGGCCGGCGGCAGGAGATGACACACGGCCCCTAGATACGAAAACGGCCCCGAAGGGCCGTTGCGCTTGCATGGTGTCGGAGGCGGGACTTGAACCCGCACGACCTTTTAGTCAGTCACTAGCACCTCAAGCTAGCGCGTCTGCCAATTCCGCCACTCCGACATGCGTTTGAAGCAAGGAGAATCGTACCACAACGTGTGCGCCTGCCAAGTGGCGAGGGGATTTTTCTTGGCAGCCCCGCGGAAAGGGCCACGGGCAGCCCGCCACCAGCAGGCATAGCCCCAGCGTACGAGGCTGCTATCCCAGGATCGTCCCCGCCACGAGGTACACCACGAAGGCCACGACCCAGGCCACCACGATCTGGAACACCACCGAGAAGGCCGTCCAGCGCCCGGAGCCGCTCTCGCGGCGGATGGTGGCGATGGTGGCGATGCAGGGGACGTAGAGCAGGCAGAAGACCATGAGCGACAGCGCGTTGGCCGCACCGAAGCCGATGCCTGCGAGCTGGGTGGCAAGCGCGGCCGAGCCCGCGCCCCCCGTGGCCCCGAAGAGGACGAACATGCTCGAGACCACGACCTCCTTGGCGGAGATGCCGGCGATGAGCGCCAGCGCGATGCGCCAGTCCCCCAAGCCGAGCGGTGCCAGCAGCGGCGAGACCCAATGGCCCAGGAAGGCACCGAAGCTCAGGGCGACGTCGTCGCCCACGGCCCCCTGCGGCCCGAAGTTGAGCAGCGCCCACATCACGACCGAGGCCACGAAGATCACGGTGCCGGCGCGCGACAGGTAGTCCTTGACCTTCTCCCAGACGTAGATCCAGACCGTATGGGCGTCAGGCATCTTGTACTCGGGGAGCTCGATGAGGAGCATGTCATCGGCCTCGGTCTCGTGGTCATGGGCATGGAGCACCAGAAGCACCAGCAAGGCCACGACGATACCCACCACGTACATGGAGTAGGCCGCGACGCTCGCCCATATTCCCGAGAAGAACATGCCCGCGAAGAGGATGTAGATGGGGAGGCGGGCGGAGCAGCTCATGAACGGCGTCACGAGCATGACGCGCTTGCGGTCGCGGGGGTTCTCGAGCGCACGCGACGCCATGATGGCAGGAACCGAGCAGCCGAAGCCCACGATCATCGGGATGAACGCACGACCGGAGAGGCCGAGGCGCCCCATGATGCCGTCCATGACGTAGGCCACGCGACTCATGTAACCCGAGTCCTCAAGGAAGGCCAGCGCCAGGAAGAGGATGAAGATGTTCGGAAGGAAGGTGAGGACCGTGCCGACGCCGTTGATGACGCCGTCCACGACGAGGCTCTGGATGGCATCGCTCGCTCCGGCAGCGGCGAGGCCCGTCCCCACCAGACCCTCGAACCACACGAGGCCGTCCTCGAGGAGCCCCTTCACGGCATCGCCCACCACGAACGTCAGCGCGAAGACGAGAGCCATGATGAGCAGGAAGATCGGGATGGATGCGAAGCGGTTGGTGAGCACGCGGTCGACGGCGTCGGTCGAGGCAGCACGTACGTCTCGGTTGAAGACGACCTCGTCCACCACCTCCGAGATGAAGTCATACCTCTCGCGGATGAACTCGTTCTCGTAGCTCCGGTCGATCACCTGCGGGAGGTCGACCGGGTAACGCTTCGTCATGGCCTCGTCGGCCTCGAGGAGCTTGATGGCATGGTAGCGGGGGTTCACGACGTCCGGATAGGCCGAGGCGAAGGCGTCCTCCACATCATCGATGCGGTGCTCGAGCTCATCGGAGTAGACCATCGCGTAGTGCTCGTGCTTGGAGGAGAGGTCGTGGGGCACGGAGTGCGTGTGGATGATGGGGTCCGGCTGCGTCATGCCCTTGTGGTGCACCGCCGCGTGCATGAGCGGGCCCAGGCCCTCCCGCTTGCGGGCACAGATCGGCACCACGGGCATGCCGAGCATCTCGGGGAGGCGGTGGGTGTCGATCTCCATGCCGCGCTTGCGCACCACGTCCATCATGTTGAGCGCGATGACGACAGGCTTGCCCAGCTCGAGGAGCTGGATGGTGAGGTAGAGGTTGTGCTCGAGCGCCGAGGCGTCGACCACGTCGATGATGACGTCCACGTCATCGGAGAGGACGTAGTCCCGTGCGACCTGCTCCTCCATGGTGTAGCTCGTGAGCGAGTAGGTGCCGGGAAGGTCTACCAGCGTGATCTCGTGACCCTGGAAGGTGGTGTGTCCCTCCTTGCGCTCGACCGTCACGCCCGGCCAGTTGGCCACCTTGAGGTTGGCACCGGTGAAGGCATTGAAGAGGGTGGTCTTGCCGCAGTTGGGGTTGCCCACGAAGGCGACCGTGAGGTCACGGGCAGGGACCGGCTCGGCGACGGGAGGATTGAGGTCATGCCCCCCCATGGAGTCGTGGTGCGGTCGGAGCTCGGGGGCGCCGCCGTCGGAGAGGACCTTACTCATGGGCGCCTCCCACCGAGCAGGTGCGCTCCACGTGGATGCCCGACGAGACCCCGCGCCCGAGGGCGAAGCGCGTCTCTCGGAGACGGATGATGATGGTTCCCCTGCTCTTGTTGTTGAGGACCTCCACGGTGGTCCCCGGCGTCATGCCGAGAGCCTCGAGCCTGTGCTCTGTCGCTGTTGGAAGGTCGAGGTAGGACACCTCATAACTCGTACCGATGACACCCTCGTCAAGGGTGGTCGAGACCTCGTTGGACTTGATGATCGCTCATCCCCTGTGGTCGCTCCGGGCAGATAAAGTTTACTTAGGTAAACTCTCTGGGAGAAACTATACCACAAGACCATGGGAGGGGCGCAGGCATGGGCATGGGCACATGCCCTTCCGCCGCCAGAGGCGCCTTGGCATGCGTCAACCCCGTGTTCCTTTGCGAACATCCCGCAGCGCCGTACTTTGGCGCGAGGACGTGAGCGAGGGAACACGGGGTTGACGAAAGACGCACCTACAGCTCTATTGAGCTCTGCTTGATCGGGAACGGGGCCGAGAAGTGGCAGGCGCAGTAATGGCCTGGCTCGACCTCCTTGAGCTCGGGGCGCTCCTTGGAGCAGATCTCCTTGGCGATTGGGCACCTCGTGTGGAAGCGGCAGCCGGTCGGTGGCTCTATGGGTGAGGGCGGGTCGCCATGGAGGATGATCCGCTTGCGCGAACGCTGCAGGTCAGGGTCAGGCACGGGCACGGCCGAGAGGAGCG
This sequence comes from Atopobiaceae bacterium, assembly GCA_022483015.1. Classification (NCBI taxonomy): domain Bacteria; kingdom Bacillati; phylum Actinomycetota; class Coriobacteriia; order Coriobacteriales; family Atopobiaceae; species Atopobiaceae bacterium. The sequence goes on from JAKVOB010000001.1 coordinate 2,008,384, forward strand.
ACTGCGTATAGGGATGCTGAGGCGCCGCATACAGCGTCTTCCAGTCGGAGACCTCCATGAGGTTTCCGAGGTACATGACGGCCACGCGGTCCGAGATGTGCTGGACCACGGAGAGGTCGTGGGCGATGAAGAGATAGGCCGTGCCGTACTGCTCCTGGAGCCCGGAGAGCAGGTTCAGGACCTGCGCCTGGATGGAGACGTCGAGTGCCGAGACAGGCTCGTCGCAGATGATGAGCTTGGGCTTCAGGGCGAAGGCGCGCGCGATACCGACGCGCTGACGCTGGCCACCACTGAACTCGTGGGGATAGCGGTTGATGTGCTCGGGGTTCAGGCCCACCTCGTCGAGAAGGGCGCGGACGGTGTCCATGCGCTCCTCGTTGGAACCTCCCTCGCCGTGGATGACCAGGGGCTCCGAGACGATCTCACCGATGGTCATGCGCGGGTTGAGGCTCGCGTACGGGTCCTGGAAGATGTACTGCATGTCGTGCCGCATGTGCTTGAGTTCCTTCTTCTTCATGTCGGCGACGTTCTCGCCGTTGAAGAAGACCTTGCCTCCCGAGGGATTGGTGAGGCGCATGATGCAGCGGCCGGTGGTCGACTTGCCACAGCCGGACTCGCCCACGAGGCCGAAGGTCTCGCCGGGGAAGATGTCGAACGAGATGTCATCGACGGCCGAGACCTTCTTGGAGATGCGGCTCGCGAACACGCCGGAGTCCACAGGGAACGCCTTGGAGAGGTGCTGCACGGAGAGCAGCGGCTTCTTCTCGTCTGCCATCAGCGCTCACCCCCATTCTTGGTCGCGTCGTCAGTCGCCGAGGAAGCAGGTGCCTCGGACGAGCTCTGTGCCTTCGTCTTGGTACGGGAGTTGGCCGGTGCGTTCTTGGCCACGAAGTCGGCATCCATCGAGTAGTGGCACCTGGAATAGTGGCCCTGTCTCGGTGGTATAGGTCTCAGGACGCTCCGAGCGGCACTTGTCCGTGGCATACGGGCACCTCGGGCTGAAGGAGCAACCGGCGGGAACGTTCACGAGCGAAGGCGGGTTGCCCTTGATGGGTGTCAGGGGGACCTTCTCGTTCGCGAGAGGCTTGGGGATCGAGCGGACCAGGCCCCAGGTATAGGGATGCATCGGGTTGTAGAAGATGTCATCGGCCGAGCCGAACTCCACGGGGCGGCCCGCATACATGACCATGATCTTGTCGGCGACGTCGGCCACCACGCCGAGGTCGTGCGTGATCATGACGATGGCGTTGCCGTTCTTCTCCTGCATCTCCTGCATGAGCTCGATGATCTGGGCCTGGATGGTGACGTCCAGGGCCGTGGTCGGCTCGTCGGCGATGAGGATGTCCGGGTCACAGGCAAGGGCCATGGCGATCATGACGCGCTGACGCATTCCGCCAGAGAACTGGTGAGGGTAATCCTTCACGCGTTGCTCCGGGTTGGGGATGCCGACCATGTCGAGCAGCTCGACGGCGCGGGCCAAGGCCTCCTTCTTGGAGTACCCACGATGCAGGCGCAGACCCTCGCCAAGCTGACGCCCGATGGTATAGACGGGGTTCAGCGAGGTCATGGGGTCCTGGAAGACCATGGCAATGTCGTTGCCACGGATGTCCTGCATCTGCTTGTCGGTCATCTCGAGCAACGAGTGGCCACGATAGCGGATGTCGCCGCCCTCGACCCTTCCCGGCGGCATGTCGATGAGGCCCATGATGGTCATGGCCGTGACCGACTTGCCGCTTCCGGACTCCCCCACCACACCGAGGGTCTCGCCGCGGTCGAGGGTGTACGAGACGCCATCGACGGCCTTGACGACGCCGTCCTGGGTGTGGAAGTACATCTTGAGGTCATCAAGCTCGAGCAGATGGCATCCCTCGGGGACCGGCTGGTCCTTGAGATCGACGTGCTGCTCGTTGCTGTTGTTCTTCTTCGTCATGATCACGCGTCCTTCATCTTGACGTCGAGGGCATCGCGCAGACCGTCACCCAGCAGGGTGAACGCAAGCACCGTGGAGATGATGGCAAGGCCGGGCATGAGCATCAGCCAAGGCTGCGTCTGCAGGTATTGCTGGCCATCCTGAATCATGATGCCCCAGGAGGGCGTAGGCGGCGTGACGCCCATGCCCAGGTAGGACAGCGCCGACTCGGTGAGGATGGCGCCGCCGACGTTCATCGTGGCATAGACCACGATGGAGGCGACGGAGTTGGGGAAGATGTGGCGCACGATGATGCGCGCGTCGGAGGCACCCATGGAGCGGGCGGCGTCCACGTAGTCGTTCTCCTTGACCGAGAGGATCGCGCTCCTGAAGACTCGCGCGATGCTCGGCCAGCCCAGGACGCCGATGGCTATGAAGACGTTCTGTATGCCCGACCCTATCACGGCGAGCATGACGATGACGAACAGCGTGTACGGGAACGCCAGGAAGATGTCGGCAAGGCGCATGATGATGGTGTCCCAGATGCCGCCGTAGTAGGCAGCGAGGGCACCCATGACGAGGCCGATCACCGTGGAGATCGCCGTGGCGAGGAGGCCGACGGCAAGTGAGATGCGCGACCCATAGATGACGCGGCAGAGCACGTCGCGGCCCATGGCGTCGGTGCCGAACGGATGCTCGAGCGACGGCGGCAGCTTGGAGAGCTCAGCCATCTGCGAGGAGTCGATCTGCGTGGGCGAGCCCAGCCACTGGGGGACCCAGAGGTCGGCCGTGATGGCGATGAGCGTGATGATGATGATCCAGACGAGGCCGACCATGGCGAGCTTGTTGCGCTTGAGGCGGCTGAAGGCGTCGCTCCAGAGCGTACGTGTGGGCTTGGTCTCCTCCTCATGGGCCTGCATGGTGTCCTCGACATGAGCTACGTACTGGTCCTCAGTCTTCTTTTCCTTCTTTACCATGTCACGCCCCCCTATGCCTTGTCCTTGGGCGCGCCATACCTGATGCGAGGATCAAGGAAGGCATAGCTCACGTCCACTATGAGGTTGATGATGAGCACGACGATGACCACCAGGGTCACGCCGCCCATGACGATGGGCCAGTCACGTTGGGTGATGGCTCGGTAGATCTCATAGCCCACACCGGGCCAGTTGAAGACCGTCTCGGTCAGGATGGCACCCGAGAGCATCGAGCCGAAGTCGATGCCGATGTAGGTCACGACGGGGATGAGGGCGTTCTTGAGCGCGTGGTGCACGATGATGTTGCGCCGCGAGAGGCCCTTGGCCTTGGCCGTCCGGATGTAGTCCTGGTTCATGACCTCGAGGAGCTGCGAGCGCATGATGCGGGCGGCATAGGCGGTGGACACGGCCGCGAGCGTGCAGGCCGGCAGGATGTAGTAGACCCAGTCCTGGAACTCTGACCCTGGGCTTCCAGCGCCCGAGATGGGCAGGTAGAATCCCCCGCCCGTCCAATCCTTCATCCAGATGCCGAAGAACAGCTGTAAGAGCATGCCTAGCCAGAAGGCAGGCATGGCCACCAGGAGCGAGGTGATGAGCGTCACGAGGACATCCCAGAAGGAGTATCTCTTGATGGCCGATATCATACCGGCACCTATGCCCACCACCGTCTCTATGATGATGGCGACGATAGCGAGCTTGATGGTGTATGGATACTTCTGCGCGAAGATGTCCGTCACCGCCTCACCGCGCGTGTAGGAGGTACCCAGGTCACCGTGGAGCAGGCCGTTCATGTAGCTGAGGTACTGCTTCCACAGGGGGGTCTTTATGGTGTTGCCGTCCTCGTCATACACGATGCTGCCATCGCTGTTGGTCTCGATGAGGCCATTCGAGGCACGCAGCTGCAGCTCGACCGCAGGAGTGAGCGCCTTGTCGCCGGCGATCAACTTGATGGGGTCTCCGGGGACGACGTTCTTGACCACGAAGAGGATGATCGTGACGCCGATGAACACCGGAATGAACTGCAGGATGCGCTTGATGATGTACTTGACCATACGCAGGTCTCCTGACGTTCGGTGGACAGATGCCGGCCCGTTGATGCGCGAAACTGAAAGCGTATCTGCTCTTACGGGACGGAGTATGCAATCGAGGGTGAAGTATACCCGTACGAGAGCCGCTCCGCCCCGTGGGAACGGATATGTAACAAGTCCGTTAACAAACGAGAAGCGCGGCAAGCACGCGGCGGGGCACCCCGAAGGATGCCCCGCCGCAGGTCAAACACGGGCCATGCAGACTACGAGGAAAGCTCGCACTGCGACATGTCGGCCTTCTTCTGCGGGTCGACATAGAGGCTCTGGATCTTGCTCGAGCCGCAGACCTGGTGCTTGTAGAACATGAGCGGGATGACCGGCATGTCCTCGGCGATCGTCTTGTTGACCGCCTGGAGCTTGGAGATGCGCTGGTCGTCGTCGGTCGTGGTACGGGCCTCGGTGATGGCCGCATCGACGTCGGCGTTGGAGTACTGCGAACGGTTGTCGCCGTTGCCGGTGTAGAACAGCGGATACAGGAAGTTGTCCATGATCGGGTAGTCGGCGATCCAGCCGAGACGCCCCATCTGGAAGTCGCCCGCGTCATAGTCGTCGAGGATGGCCGCCCACTCCTTGGTGGTCGAGGCCACGTCGATGCCCACGGCGTTGAGGTCGGAGATGACCGACTCCATGATCTGCTTGTGCGAGCCGTCGAGGTTGTAGGACAGCGTGAGCGAGAGGTTGCGCTTGCCGTCGGAGCCTGCGGGGTAGTACTGGTCGAGCAGCGCCACGGCAGCGTCCTTGTCGTACTTGGAGTACGCCCAGGCACCCTCCTCGTAGCCCTTGATTCCGGGCGGGACGATGTTGTCGGCGGGGTTGCGCGTGCCGGAGAACAGCGTGTCGCAGATCGCCTGACGGTTGATGGCGAGCGAGATGGCACGACGGAGGTTGACGTCGGCCATGACGGGGTCCTTCACGTTGACGGCGATGTAGTACGTGGAGAGCTCGTCGCCCAGGAGGATCTGCTTGCCCGGGGTGATGGTGAAGCCGTCGTCGGACTGGCCGTAGGTCTTGAGGGCATCGTCGATCATGGACGTCGGGACCTCGGCGACATCGATGTTGCCGGCCTGGAACTCCTTGTAGGCGGTCTCGGCATCCTTCTGGATGTTGAAGTGCACGCCGTCGATGGTGGCCTTGGAGTCGCCGTAGTAGTCATCGTTCTTGACGATGTCGATGTACTGGCCGTCCTCCCACTTGCCGCTCATCTTGAAGGGGCCGTTGCCGATGGGGGCATAGTAGAAGGTCTTGTGGTCGTCGATCGCGGCCTGGGGCACCGGCACGAGCGCGGGGTGCGAGCAGACGTAGGGGAAGTCGGCGTAGGGAGCCGTGAGCTGGACGACGAAGGTGTTGTCGTCGGGGCAGGTGAGACCGGGCATCTCGGTGGCGTTGCCGGCCTGGAGCTCGTCATAGCCCTGGACCATGGCGAGGTGGTACGAGATGACCGAGGGACTCGCGGACGCGGTGTCGTCACCGGTGGTGAGCGTGTTGGGGTTCACGATGCGCTCCCAGCCACGCTTGAAGGCCTTGGCGTCGACGGCATCGCCGTTCGAGAACTTCGCACCCTCGGCAAGGTGGAAGGTGAACTTGGTGGCGTCGTCGGACGCCTCCCAGGACGTGGCGGCAAGGGGAACCAGCTGGCTCTTGGAGAAGTCATAGCTCACGAGGGAATCGAACAGCTGGTAGCAGACCTGCGTGCCCTGGTCCTCCTGGCAGTTGAACGGATCGATGCACTCGGGGTTGTTGAGGTAGTAGTTGAGCGTACCTCCCGAGGTCGACGTGGTGGACGCCGTCGTGGTGTCCCCACCCTTCTTGCCACAGCCGGCAAGCGCCACGAGCGCACTCGCGGCGATACCTCCCTTGACGAAGGTACGGCGGCCCATCACGGGCTGCTTGAAATCTGCCATGCAATTCCTCCTTCGCTTACGACAAGGGGCAGGTCAACCTGTATGGCCATGGGTCCCCTTGCCAAACCGTCGGGCTGCCGTGCATCCCCCGCCCGACCACAATCACCCGTTTACTCTCCCCTATCTGAAGGTCGATTGCAAGCAATTGACGGCGAAGGACCTGCCTTTGACGGGGAAACGACATATGCAGGGAACGAACCTGACACAGAGGGCGAGGGGTCGCCCCCACACATGTGGGACGACCCCTCGAGAGGTACCTTCCTGGTGTCGACGCCCTATTCCTCAGGCGTCATCCCGCGCGACTCGGGTCCGGAGTGGGCCGTACGCCCGAAGGTCTGGCTTGCCGACGTGCGCGAGAGGTCATGGGCCTTCGCCACGACGTCGTCGGGCGTGACGCCGTCATAGCGATGGCAGGCGCACCAATGGCCGGGGAGCTCCTCGTAGAGGTCGGGCATGGCCACGTCGCACGCGCCGATCTTGGCGAAGCAGCGGCTCGCGAAGCGGCAGCCTGCCGGCGGGTCGATCGGGCTGGGGACGTCGCCCTCGAGGATGATGCGCTTGCGGCGGAGCTTCGGGTCGACCGACGGGATGGCCGAGAGGAGCGCCTGCGTGTAGGGGCACAGGGGCTCATGGTAGAGCTCGCCCTTCTCGGCGACCTCCATGAGCTTGCCGAGGTACATGACGCCCACACGGTCAGAGATGTGCTTCACGACCGAGAGGCCGTGGGCGATGAAGAGGTAGGTGAGGCCGAACTCGTCCTGGAGGTCCCCCAGGAGGTTCAGCACCTGGGCCTGCACGGACACGTCGAGGGCCGAGACCGGCTCGTCGCAGACGATGAGCTTCGGGTTCACGGCCAGGGCACGGGCGATGCCCACACGCTGACGCTGGCCGCCCGAGAACTCATGCGGGTAGCGGTTGCGCATGTATGAGGCCAGGCCCACGCACTCGAGCAGCTCGTCCACGCGGTCGTCGACCTTGTCGGCGGGAAGCACGTTGTTGGTGCGGATGGGCTCGGCGATGATGTTGCCTACCGTCATGCGGGGGTTGAGGCTCGCATAGGGGTCCTGGAAGATGAGCTGGATGTCGCAGCAATGGCTCCTGCGCTCGCGATCGCTCATCGCCGTGAGGTCCTGGCCGTCGAAGGTGATGGTGCCCGACGTGGGCTTGAGCAGCCCCACGAGCATCTTGCCGATGGTCGACTTGCCGCAGCCCGACTCGCCCACGAGGCCGAAGCACTCGCCACGATGGATCTGGAAGGACACGTCATCCACGGCCTGAACGAACGAGGTCGGCTTGCCGAAGAAGTTCGAGTCGGCCACGAAGCTCTTGGTGAGGTGCTGCACGTCGAGAAGGACGTCGTCATCCTTAGCCATTGTTCCTCCCCTCCTCGTACAGGAAGCAGCGGACCGACCGACCGGGGTGCCCCGGCGCAGCCTTGAGCTCGGGGCGCCTCTCACGGCAGACGTCCATGCAACGGTCGCAGCGGTCCGAGAAGGGACATCCGGGCGGCATGTGCAGGGGGTTGGGTACCTGACCCCTGATCTGGTAGAGGCGCTCGTCCTCGTCATCCTCGATGCGCGGTATGGACTCGAGCAGCCCCAGCGTGTACGGGTGGAGCGGCTCCTCGAAGAGTTCCGTCACGGGCGACTGCTCCACGACCTGGCCGCAGTACATCACGACCACGCGGTCGGCCACCTCGGAGACGACACCGAGGTCATGCGTGATGAGCAGGACCCCCATGTTGTACTCCTCGCGTAGGTTGTAGATGAGGTCCAGGATCTGCGCCTGGATGGTCACGTCGAGGGCCGTGGTGGGCTCGTCGGCGATGAGGATGCGGGGGTTGCACGAGAGCGCCATGGCGATCATGACGCGCTGGCGCATGCCGCCGCTCATCTGGTGCGGGTAGTCGCGTGCGCGGTCCTCGGGGCTGGGGATGCCCACGACGCGGAGCATCTCGACGGCGCGCTCCCAGGCCGCGTCCTTCTTCAGGTCGGAGTGCACCTGGATGGCCTCGACGATCTGGTCGCCCACCCGGTAGACCGGGTTGAGGCTCGTCATGGGCTCCTGGAAGATCATGGAGATCTTGCCGCCGCGCACGGACTCCATCTCATGCTCGGACAGGGCCAGCAGGTCCTGCCCGTCATACGTGATGGAACCCGAGGCGACGTGCCCCGGCTCCTGGAGCAGGCGCATGATCGAGAGGCTGGTCACGGACTTTCCGCTGCCGGACTCCCCCACCACGGCCAAGGTCTCGCCGGCGTCGACGCCAAAGGTCACGCCGTCGACGGCGCGGACGATGCCCCTGCGCGTTGGGAACTCAGTCACCAGGTCTTTTACCTCGAGCAGCATGGGCGTCACTTCCTTCTCGACTTGGGATCGATGGCATCGCGGATGCCGTCACCGAGCAGGTTGAACGCGAGCACGGTGAGGGTGATGGCGAGGCCGGGATAGATCATGGTGTACGGGGCCGAGAAGATGTAGTTGCGGCCACGTCCGAGCATGTCGCCCCACTCTGCCGCAGGCGGCTGCACGCCGAGGCCCAGGAAGCCCAGCGCCGCGCAGTCGAGGATGGCGCCCGAGATGCCGAGCGTCGCGCGCACGATGATGGAGGGCATGACGTTGGGAAGGATGTGCCTGAAGATGATGGCGCTGTCCTTGTCGCCGATGACGCGGGCGGCGGCCACGTAGTCGTCCTGCTTGACCGACAGGATCTGGCTGCGCACGATGCGCGCGTACTCGGGGATGGAGACCAGGCCGATGGCCACGACCGCCTTGTCGATGCCGGTCCCCAGCGCGGCCATGAAGGCGATGGCCAACAGGATCGACGGGATGGCGAGCATGACGTCCATGATGCGCATGATGACGGTGTCGACGATGCCGCCCTTGTAGCCGGCGATGGCCCCCAGGGTCACACCGATGCTGAGCGAGATCGCGACGGCGAGGAGACCGACCGTGAGCGAGATCTGGGTACCCACGAGGATGCGGCTGAAGATGTCGCGGCCCTGCTGGTCGGTGCCGCACCAGTGCGCGGCCGAAGGTGCCGCGAAGGACTGCGAGAGGTCCTGCTCGTAGGGGTCGTATGGGAGTATCGACGGGAACAGCGCCGTGGTGACGGCGATGACCACGAGCAGCGCGATGAAGACCAGGCTGATCATGGCCGCCTTGTTGCCGCAGAGCGAGTACCAGACGTCCTTCCAGAGCGACTCGGGCTTCTCCTTGGCCTCCGCCTCGGGCGGGGTGTCGTTGGGGACCATGCCGGGCTTCTCGTCCAGCGTGGCCGAAGCGGTATCTGCCATTGCGCTCACCCCTCTTCCTTCGAGTACTTGATGCGGGGATCGAGGTAGGCATAGATGATGTCGACCACGAGGTTGATGATCACGAAGATGCATCCGATGAGAAGGACCACGCCCTGTACCACGGGGAAGTCGCTCTTCAGGATGCATTCGACGGTGTACTTGCCGATGCCCGGCCAGGCGAAGACCGTCTCGGTGAGGACGGCGCCGCCGAGGAGGCTCCCCAGCTGGAGGCCGATGACGGTGGTGATCGGGAGCATGGCGTTGCGCAGCGCATGGTGTCGAGTCACGACGCCCTTGCGCAGGCCCTTGGCGCGCGCGGTGCGGACGTAGTCCTCGTTCAGGGTGTCGAGCATGCTCGAGCGGGTCATGCGCGTGATGATGGCCATGGAGTACATCGAGAGCGCGAGCGCCGGCAGGATGATGTGCTGGAGGGCGTTGCCAAGCGCCTCGAAGTCACCCGAGAGCAGGGTGTCGATGAGGTAGAACCCAGTGCCTCCCACGGGCTGCAGCAGCGGGTCGATGCGGCCGCCCGAAGGCAGCAGGTGGAGCTGGCCGGCGAACAGGATGATGAGCAGGATGCCGAGCCAGAAGATGGGCATCGAGACGCCGACGAGCGCGATCACCATGGAGATGCCGTCGATGGCCGTCCCCTTGTGGACGGCGGAGACCACACCGAGCACGAGGCCCAGGATCGTGGCGATCACGATGGCGACGAGCGCGAGCTCGATGGTGGCCGGGAAGCGGCTCATGATCTCGGTCGTGACCGAGGTGTGCGTGTAGTACGACGTCCCGAGGTCACCATGGAGCGCTCCCCCGATGAAGTTGAGATACTGCACGACGATCGGGTCGTTGAGGCCGTTCGCATCCCTCCACGCCTGCATGGCGTCGGCAGTCGCATGCTCGCCGAGCACGACGGGCGCCGGGTCGGCAGAGAAGACGCGCATGATGAGGAACACGACGATGGACACGCCGAAGAGCACGAGGATCGACTGGAGGATTCTTCTGATGATGTACTTCGCCACTGGGCAGACCCCCTTTCCGTTATAGGGCCCTTTCAGGCTTCTTCACGTGACACGACAGGCCGAGCGCAAGGCCCGGCCTGTCGCATGACACCTCTGGCGCGGCATCGAGCCGCGGACAGGGGTTCCTACTTGGTCTTCGTGGCGCCCCACATCCAGACGTCGCCCGTCGGGTGGATGACGAAGTCCTTGACCTTGGGGTTGTAGCCGGCGAGGTTCTTGGAGTGCGAGATGAGCAGCCACGGCTGCTTCTCGGCAGCCATCTGCTCGCACTGGAGGTAGACGTCGTTGCGGTCGTCACCGTCAGGCGTGGCCACGCCCTTGGCGATGAGGGCCTTGTAGTCGGCATCGTCGAAGCGGGCGACGTTCATGGATACGTTGCTGTCAGCCAGCAGGTTCATGAAGTTGTCGGGGTCGCCATTGTCGCCGACCCAGCCATAGAAGCAGATGTCGTAGGCCTCGGTCTGGACCTTGGTCTTGTACGTGGTCCAGTCATAGGTGTCGATGGTGACCTCGACGCCCACCTTCTTGAGGTAGCCCTGGATGGCCTCGGCGAGGACCTGGCCGCCCTTGGTGTTGTAGGGACGCGAGTTGGAGTAGGTGATGCACTTCACGCTCGTGACGCCTGCGGCGGCGAGCTCGGTCTTCGCGGCATCGGCGTCATAGGCGGTCTGCGAGACGGCAGAGTCGTACGGTGCCATCCAGAGCGGCATGATCGAGGTGGCGACGGAGGCGTAGTCGCCGTAGAGCGAGCTCACCATCTCCTCGACGTTGACGGCCTTGGCGAAGGCCTTGCGGGCCTCGGCGGTCTTGAAGGTGTCGGAGGTGGTGTTGAACGCCATGTAGTTGATGTTCATGCCGTCCTCGTCATAGAGCGAGTTGCCGGCATCCGTGATGGTCTGGACCACGGAGTCGTCGATGCCGTCGATGATGTCGGCCTCGCCGTTGTTGAGGGCGGTCACACGGCTCGCGTTCTCCGAGATGAACTTGAAGATGATGTTGGGTGTCTTGGGGGCGTTGTCGGTGTCCCAATAGGAATCGTTGGCCTTGAGGACGACGTTCTGGCTCTTGGTCCACGAGACGAACGTGTAGGGGCCTGTGCCGCAGGGGGCCTCGTTGATGTTGCCGCCTGCCTTCTCGACGGCCGTGGGGCTCACGATGGGGGCAGCGAGTGCCATGGCGAGGTTCTTGAGGAACGGCGTGGAGGCGGCGACCAGGGTGATGACGAGCGTGGTGTCGTCGGGAGCCTCGACCTTCGAGACGCCGTTGCCCTCAGAGGCGGTGCCGAAGACGAAGGACGCGTAAGGCATGTCGTCGTTGCGGCTGCCCTCGAGCTGGCGCTCGATGGAGGACTTGCAGGCGGCGGCGTTGCAGTCGGTTCCGTCATGGAACTTCACGCCCGAGTGGAGGGTGAGCGTGTAGGTGAGGCCGTCATCGGAGACCTTGTACTCGCTGGCAAGGCCGGGCAGGATGTCGCAGTTGGTCTTGTCATAGCGGAGCAGGGTGTCATAGATGTTGCACATGATCTTGGCGGACTCGCCGTCGTCGACGTATGCAGGGTCAAGGCCACGAGGGTCGGAGCCCTGGGCGAAGGTGATGGTGTCGGCGAGGTCGCTCGACGTGCTCGAGGTCGTGGTATCGCTCGCACGCGTGCTGCCGCAGCCAGACGTGAACAGTGCCGCGCTTCCGGTGGCGCATACCGCCCCGAACAGCTCAACGAACTTCCGCCTGGACATGGTGGTCTGGTCCATGGGTTCCTCCTTGATGGGGTTTCGACCTTTCCTCGGTCTTGGTTATGTTAGGCGTAACCCATCGACCCCACGAGATATGGAACCATTTCATACGCAATTGTTAACCGTGACGAAACGCTTGTAACCGATTCGCAACGAAAGGGCCACCCGCCGCGCGATGCGGCAGGTGGCCCTTGGTTCGATGCAGGAATCCCGCGAGGCTACCCGATGGTGCCCACGGGGAACGTGAGCATCATGACCACGATCGTGACCGCGAAGACACAGGCAGCGATGACCGTGAGGCGATCGAGGTTGCGCTCCCAGACGCCAGAGCCCGCGTTGGAGTTATACATCGAGCTTGCGATCATGTCTGACACGCCCGTTCCCTTGCCCGAATGCATGAGGACGAGGACGATGACGGCCACGGCCGAGATGGCCCAGAGCACGACGCAGATGATATTGAGCACGCTCACGTTTGAACCTTTCACCCAAAGACCGGCGCCGTATACCGGCGCCGGTCTCGAATACGTCTGACCTGGTGGAGCTTACCACAGGTACGGCACCGAGCGCTAGCCCTGCACCAGAACCCTACCGGTCATCTCCTGAGGACGATCGACGTCCATCATCGCGAGGATGGTGGGGGCGATGTCCGAGAGGCGGCCGTCCTCGATGCCGGCGAGCTGAGGCTTCTGGTCATCAGCGACGATGAGCGGCACGCGATTGGTGGTGTGTGCCGTGAAGGGGTGCTTCTGACCCTCGGCATCGACGTCGTACATGTGGTCGGCGTTGCCGTGGTCGGCGGTGATGAGGGCGAAGCCGCCCTTCGCGAGGATGGCCGGGATGACCTTGGAGAGGCCGTCGTCGACGGCCTCGCAGGCCTTGACGGCCGCCTCGACCACGCCGGTGTGCCCCACCATGTCGCAGTTGGCATAGTTGACCACATAGAAGTCAGCGGCATCATCGTTGATGGCAGCGACGAGCTTGGCGGTAACCTCAGGCTCGCTCATCTCAGGCTGCAGATCGTAGGTCGCGACCTTGGGGCTGGGGACGAGCACGCGCGTCTCGCCGTCCTTGGGTGCCTCGACGCCGCCGTTCAGGAAGAACGTCACGTGGGCGTACTTCTCGGTCTCGGCGGTATGGAGCTGCTTCAGGCCGTGCTCGGAGAGCACGTCGGCAAGCACCTCGGGGGGTACCGTCTTGGGGAAGGCGACGTGGACGCCGAAGGAGGTGAACTCGGGGTCGTACTCCGTCATGGAGACGAAGTCGGCGAGCGCGGGGACCTTCTTACGGTCGAAACCGGTGAAGTCCTTCTGCATCATGGCGCGCGTCATCTCGCGGGCGCGGTCAGGACGGAAGTTGAAGAAGATCACGGCGTCGCCGTCGTTGAGCCCGCAGGGGTCGATGACCAGCGGGTCGACGAACTCGTCGCCACGAGGGTCCTTGGCATAGAAGGCCTTGAGGCCCTCGGCCGCGGACGGCGCGGAGACGCCCTCGCCACAGACGATGGCGTTGTAGGCCTTCTCGACGCGCTCCCAGCGGTTGTCTCGGTCCATGCCCCAGTAGCGGCCGGAGAACGTGGCGAACGCCGCGTCCGTGCCGGTCTGCTCTGAGACGTTGGCCAGGAACGCCGAGAGGTCCTCCACGAAGCCGACGCCCGACTGGGGGTCGACGTCGCGGCCGTCGCCGAAGCCGTCGATGCGGATCTTCTTGAGGCCACGCTCTGCGGCCATCGAGACGAGCGCCTCGGCATGGGCCATCGAGGAATGGACGCCACCGGTCGAGATGAGCCCCATGATGTGCAGGCACCCACCTGAGGCCTTGACGGATTCCATGGCGTTGACCAGGGCCTCGTTCTCCTTGATGGAGCCGTCCTTCACTGCGTTGTTGATGCGCGAGAGCTCCTGGAAGACGATCCGGCCGGCACCGATGTTGAGGTGACCCACCTCGGAGTTGCCCATCTGGCCGTCAGGAAGGCCCACGTCCTCGCCGGAGGCGCCCAGCGTGGTGTGGGGATAGGTCGCGTAGAGCGACTGGAGGTAAGGCATCTTGGCCAGCGACACGGCGTTCTCCGGACCGGCAGGAGCCAGTCCGCAGCCGTCCATGATCACGAGGAGGGCCGGGGTGCGCACGCTCTTGTCAGCCATTACTCCGCCGCCTTCTTGATCATCTCGGTGAAGTCGGGGGCCTTCAGCGAGCAGCCGCCGACGAGTGCGCCGTCGACGTCGGTCTTCTCGAGGAAGCCGGCGATGTTGCCGGGCTTGGCGGAGCCACCGTAGAGCACGCGGATGCCCTGGGCGATGGCCTCTCCGTAGATCTGGGCGAGCGTGGCACGGATGGCCCCGCAGACCTCCTGGGCGTTGTCGGCCGTGGCGGTCTTGCCCGTGCCGATGGCCCAGATGGGCTCATAGGCGACGACGAGCTTGGAGGCGTCAGGGACCTCTACGCCGTCGAGGGCGGCCTTGATCTGTGCCACGACGAAGTCGACATGCGTGCCGGCCTCGCGGACCTCGAGGGACTCACCGCAGCAGAGGATGGGGACGATGTCATGCGCAAGCAGGGCCTTGGCCTTCTTGTTGATGTCCTCGTCGGTCTCATGGAAGTAGCCGCGACGCTCGGAGTGACCGATGATGCAGTACGTGGCGTTGACGTCCTTGAGCATGTCGGGGGCCGTCTCGCCCGTGTAGGCGCCAGACTCCTCCCAATAGCAGTTCTGCGCACCGAGCGCGAACGGGGCGTGATCGAACTCGATGACGCCGGAGACGCCCTTGAGGTCGACCGTGGGCGGGCAGACGACGACGTCGACACCCGAGACCTTGGCCTCCTTGAGCTCGTCGGACAGGTTCTGCGCGAGCTCGACGCCCTCGCTGTAGGTCTTGTTCATCTTCCAGTTGCCCGCGATCATACGGGTACGGCTGTTGTTAGGCATCGAGCAGCGCCTCCACTCCGGGAAGGGCCTTGCCCTCGACGAGCTCCATGGAGGCTCCGCCACCGGTGGAGATCCAGCTCATCTTGTCTGCAAGACCGAACTTGTTGATGGCCGCGACGGAGTCGCCACCACCGATGATTGACGTGCAGGACTCGTTCTCGGCGATGTCCTCTGCCACGGCCTGCGTGCCGTGCGCGAACTGGTCCATCTCGAAGACACCCATGGGGCCGTTCCAGAAGATGGTGGCAGCACCCTTGATGGCCTCTGCATAGAGGGCCTCGGTCTTGGGGCCGATGTCCATGCCCATGCGGTCGTCGGGGATCTTGTTGGAGTCGACGACGGTGCCCGTGGCGTCCTCGCCGAAGTGGTCGGCGACGATGTTGTCAACGGGAAGCAGGAGCTTCACGCCCTTGTCCTCGGCCTTCTTCATCATCTCACCAGCGCGCTCGACCCAGTCGGGCTCCTGGAGCGACGTGCCCACGGTGTAGCCCTTGGCCATGAAGAACGTGTAGGCCATGCCGCCACCGATGATGAGGGTGTCAGCGGAGTCGATGAGGTGGTCGAGGACGCCGATCTTGGACGAGACCTTCGAGCCACCGACGATGGCGACGAACGGACGCTTGGGGTCGGCGAAGATGCCCGTGAGGGTGTCGACCTCCTTCTCGAGCAGGAAGCCCGCGACGGCCGGGATGTAGGCGGCGGGGCCCACGACAGAGCCCTGTGCGCGGTGCGCGGTGCCGAAGGCATCGAGCACGAAGATGTCGCCGTAGCTCGCAAGGCGCTTGGCGATCTCGGGGTCGTTCTTCTTCTCGCGCTTGTCGAAGCGGACGTTCTCGAGCACGAGCACCTGACCGGGCTTCACCGCGTCGACGGCAGCCTTGGCCTTGTCGCCGTAGGTGTCGTCGCAGAAGATGACGTCGAAGCCGGTGAGCTCGCGGAGCTTGTCAGCAGCGGGCTTGAGCGAGAGCTCGGGCTCGGGGCCGTCGCCCTTGGGGCGACCGAGGTGGCTCATGAGGATGACGCGGGCGTTGTGCTCCACGAGGTACTTGATCGTGGGGATGGCAGCCTTGACGCGGGTGTCGTCGGTGACGACGCCGTCCTTCAGGGGCACGTTGAAGTCGACGCGCTCGAGCACGCGCTTGCCGTCGACGTCGATGTCGCGGACGGTCTTCTTGGTGAATGCCATGCTTTCCTCCTTCAAGGAAAAGGGCGCGGCCGCGCAACGTGTGCTGCGACCGCGCCCTACTTCGTCTACTTCGGGCTTTGCCACGGAGCAGATATGCTTAGGCGACGAACTTCTCGAAGTACTTGATGGTACGGACCATCTGCGAGGTGTAGGAGTTCTCGTTGTCGTACCAGGAGACGACCTGGACGAGGTACTCGCCGTTGTCGAGCGGCTGGACCATGGTCTGCGTGGCGTCGAAGAGCGAGCCATAGGTCATGCCGATGATGTCGGAGGAGACGATCTCGTCGGTGTTGTAGCCGAAGGTCTCGGGGTCGGAGGCGGCCTTCATGGCAGCGTTGACGGAGTCGACGGTGACCTCGGAGTCGGACTTCACGACGGCATAGAGGAGCGTGGTCGAGCCGTCAGCCACGGGGACGCGCTGGGCGGAGCCGATGAGCTTGCCGTTGAGGTCGGGGAGCACGAGGCCGATGGCCTTGGCGGCACCCGAGGAGGCGGGGGTGATGTTCATGGCGCCGGCACGGGCACGACGCAGGTTGCCCTTGCGCTGGGGGCCGTCGAGGATCATCTGGTCGCCGGTGTAGGCGTGGATGGTGCTCATGATGCCGCTCTGGATGGGGGCATAGTCGTTGAGCGCCTTGGCCATGGGGGCGAGGCAGTTGGTGGTGCAGGAGGCGGCGGAGATGATGTCGTCGTCAGCCGTCAGGATGTCATGGTTGACGTTGTAGACGATCGTGGGCAGGTCGTTGCCTGCGGGAGCGGAGATGACGACCTTCTTGGCGCCGGCATCGATGTGAGCCTGGCTCTTGGCCTTGGAGGTGTAGAAGCCGGTGCACTCGAGGACGACGTCGACACCGAGCTTGCCCCAGGGGAGGTCCTTGGCGTCCTTCTCCTTGTAGATGGTGATCTGCTTGCCATCGACCGTGATGGAGGAGTCATCGAAGGTGACCTCGTGCTCACGGGCATAGTTGCCATGCATCGTGTCGTACTTCAGAAGGTGGGCGAGCATCTCAGGGGAGGTGAGGTCGTTGATGGCGACGATCTCGGAGCCCTCATGGCCAAACATCTGCCTGAAGGCGAGACGGCCGATACGACCAAAACCGTTGATAGCAACCTTGACTGCCATTCTTTCTCCTTTCGGGGGCCCTTCCGAGACGCTCTTTGCGCCGTTCCGGACCACAACTGAACCACGGTGATGATACTACCGCTTTATCGGGCGCTCAAATCACTCATCAGGCAATCGACTGAAAAACTCACCCAAAACCGCAGCGCAACGCAATAGTTGACCACGTCTGGGTGGTCAAGATGGCCGGCTCGTCCCCGGAGGTGCGGCCTGCCGCGCGAGTCAGCCGCGCGCCTCGGCGAGAAGGGCCTCGAGCCTCAGGACACGGTGATACAGGGCGGACTTCGAGAGGATGGGGTCGCTCATCTGCCCCAGGTCCCTGAGCGACAGCTCGGGGTACTCCCGACGCAGGTCGCAGAAGGCGCGCAACGCCGGCGGCAGGGCGTCGAGACCCACCTCCTGCTCGACCTGGTCGATCAGGTCGAGCTGGTCGGCCGCCGCACCGCACGAGCGGGCCTGGTTGGCCATCTCTGCGTTGACGCGACGGTTGACGTCGTTCTTCACCGACTTGAACCTGCGTGCCTGCCCGACGGCCAGGGCCGTACGCGTCGCCCCCAGCGCCATGAGCAGACGCACGACGTCATCGAAGCTCTTGAGGTAGATGGCAAACGCCCCACGCCGGCGGTTGAGCCGCGCCTTGACGCCAAGGCGCGAGCAGAGCGAGACGAGGTCGAGGGCGAGGTCCTCCCCCGTCACGGCCATCTCGAGGTGGAAGTCGCCCCGGGGGTCGGCGACGAAGCCGCCAGCCATGAACGCACCCCGCACGAAGGAGGCACAGCAGCAGTCGCGCTCGACGAGCCGACGGGGGATGCCCTGGGCGAGGCCGCGCCCCGGGACGAGGACCCCCATGCGCACCAGGGCCTTCTCGAGGTCCGCCTGGTCAGGGCACCTCGATGAGGTAGTTCCGGGTCTTGTGCAGCACCGACCTGCGCACCGTCAGCTGCGTGTCGAGGTCGAAGCACTTGTGGACCAGCTTGATGACCATCCGCGCGACGGCCCCCGTCTCGGTGGCCACCTTGAGCGAGTAGTTCCCCGAGCCCCTGAACGAGAGGGTGCCGCACACACGCACGAGGGCGGCGAGCTCGGCGATGTCGCATTCCGGGCAGGTACCCTCCACGCGCGAGAGCTCGTCCTTGACCTCTGCCGTGAACGACACGTCAGGCCCTCTCGGCACGAGGGAGGTCACGATGGGTGACCTCGACCTGGTAGCCCTGGGCCGCGAGGTAGCCGGCCGTGGAGTTGGCGAGCGTGACCGAGCGATGCTGCCCGCCGGTGCATCCGATGCCTATGGAGAGCTGTGACTTCCCCTCGGAGACATAGCCGGGCATGACCGCGTCGAGCAGGTCGTACCAGGCCTTGAGGAAGCGCTTGGTCTCGGGGCGCTCGAGGACGAACGTCGAGACCTTCTCGTCCATGCCCGTGAGGTGCCGCATCTCGGGGTCATAGAAGGGGTTGGGCAGGAAGCGGACGTCGATGACGAGGTCGGCCTCGTCGGGCATGCCGTACTTGAAGCCGAACGAGAAGACGTGCACCTCGAGGAGCTGCTGGTCCGAGAGCTCCGAATAGAGCGACTGGATCTTCCGCCTGAGCTGGAGCGGCTTGAGCGAGGAGGTGTCGATGACATAGTCGGCACGCGCGCGGACGTCCGCGAGCTGGACGCGCTCGCGCTTGATCGCCGAGAGCGTCGACTCGCCCTCGGACGCGATGGGATGCCTGCGTCGCACGGAGCTGAACCGGCGACGCAGGACCTCGTCCGTGGCGTCGAGGAAGAGGATGCTGTAGCTCATCTCATGGTCGTAGAGCTCGTCGAGCGCCCCAAGGAGCTCGTCGAACAGGCCCTGGCTCCTGAGGTCGCACACGATGGCGAGATGCCGCCCCACCCCCGTGTTGATGCCCACGACCCGCGCGAGCGTGAGGATGAGCGAGGGAGGGAGGTTGTCGATGACGTAGTAGCCGAGGTCCTCGAAGGTATGCATGGCCTCGGTGCGACCGGCCCCGCTCATGCCGGTGATGATCACGACGTCGGAGGCCATGCCGTCGCCCTGGCGGCGGACGTCGTCAGGGACCTGCGCCACCTCCCGGGGACCCATGCCCCTCTCGGAATCCTCTGCCATGACCTCTCCCTCTGAAGACCCGCCACGAGTGCGCGGTCGCCTGCCCCATCGAGCCGTTGGTCTGAGTATACCCGCTCGCCCCCCGGCCAGATGCCCGGTCACCATGCGCCCACGCCCGATGGCGGCCACGTGAATAGATGCCGCCCCCGTCGGCAATATATTGCCGTAAGGCGTGCTCCGAGGCGCCCAGGCGGACAAGGAGACACCATGGAACTCAAGGACTGCCGCATCGACGGATCGACCCACTTCAAGATCGACGAGCACCCCACCTGCATGCACATGGACAAGGCCCTGAAGGCAGACTACGTGGCACGGACCGAGGCCAACAACCAGCGCATGAGCGAGCTGCAGGACAAGCTCTATGCCGAGGGTCGCGAGGGCGTGGTGATCCTGCTCCAGGCCATGGACGCAGCTGGCAAGGACTCGACGATCAAGCATGTCATGAGCGGCGTGAACCCCCAGGGGGTCGACGTCTTCAGCTTCAAGCAGCCCTCGACCGAGGAGCTGGCACACGGCTACCTCTGGCGCGCGTCGCGCGAGCTTCCCCGCCGAGGCAAGATCGCCCTCTACAACCGTTCGTACTACGAGGACGTGCTCGTGGTGCGCGTGCATGACCTGAGGAAGGGCTATTCCATGCCCGACCGGTGCCTCGACCTCCCCGAGAAGGAGTTCTTCGACCACCGGTTCGACCAGATCAGGTCGTTCGAGGAGTATCTCTATGACAACGGGTACCGCGTGCTCAAGATCTTCCTGAACGTCGGCCTCGAGGAGCAGAAGCGGCGCTTCCTCGCGCGCATCGACGACGAGAGCAAGAACTGGAAGTTCTCGAGCTCCGACCTCAAGGAGCGCGCCCGTTGGCCCCAGTACATGCAGGCCTACGAGGATGCCATCAACGGCACGTCCACCAAGCACAGCCCCTGGTTCTGCATCCCAGCCGACCAGAAGTGGTTTGCCCGTTGGCTCGTCTCGGAGGCCGTGGTCGACGTCCTCGAGGAGTGCGACCCGCACTATCCCAAGCTCCCCAAGGAGCAGCGCGAGCAGCTGGCAAGCTACAAGAGCGAGCTCATGGGCACGGCCGAGGAGGACGGGCCGACCGAGGGAACCGAGTAGGGTCAGCCCCTCCCGTCGTCATCCCCTGCCGCCTTGCGGCCCTTCGCGAGCTCGGCGTCCCATCCACGCAGGGTCTCGAAGACGTTCCGGGCCACCGCATCGGGGATGCCGTCCACGGCCGAGATTTGCTCCAGGGTCGCCCCGCGTAGCCTCCGCATCCCGCCGAATGCCTTGAGCAAGGCCTTCTTCCTCTTGGGACCGAGGCCCTCCACCTCGTCGAGGACGGACTTGGTCATGGCCTTGTCGCGAAGCTCGCGATGGAAGGTGATGGCGAACCGGTGGGCCTCGTCGCGCACGCGCTTCACGAGGTAGAGCGAGGCGGACCCGCTGGGAAGGACCACGGGCGTGTCGTCCCACGGCACGAACAGCTCCTCGTCCGACTTGGCGAGACCTGCCACGGGGATATCGAGGCCAAGCGCCGCAAGCTGTTCCATGGCTGCGGTGAGCTGGGGCTTCCCGCCATCGAGAATGAGCAGGTCGGGCTTCGACCCGAAGCGCTCGTCAGCCATGCGCTCAGGCGAGTAGCGCCTTGCCAGGACCTCGCCCATCGAGACGAAGTCATTGGCCTCGTCGAGCTCCGTGCGCACCTTGAAGCGCCGGTACTGGCCCTTGTCGGGGTGCCCTCCCGTGAAGACGACCATCGACGCCACCGTGAAGTTGCCATGGATGGTCGACACGTCGAAGCATTCGATGCGCATGGGTGCCTCGTCCAGGGCGAGCGCGCTCTCGAGCTCGGTGAGCGCGAGGTTGGAGCGCCGGTCCTCATAGCCCGTACGCAGCTCGTAGCGCATGAGGGCATGGTGCGCGTTGGCATCGGCCATCTGTCGGAGGTGGGCCTTCTCGCCCCGCTTGGGGACATGGAGGCAGACCTTGCGCCCGCGCAGGTCGGAGAGCCATGCCTCGAGCGCCTCGGCATCGTCGAGGGCCACGGACACGTCGACCTCGAGGGGGAGGTCGCCGGTATGGCCGTAGTAGCGCTTGACGAAGCCCGAGACCAGCTCCTGCTCACCCACGTCGAGACCTTTGTCGAGGATGAACTCGCAGGTGCGGACCACCCTGCCCTCGCGGACCACGAAGACGCAGGCGCCCGCGATCGTCTCCTCGCGCCAGAAGCCGAGCACGTCGGCATCGAGGGCGGTCGGGAACACCACCTGCTGCTTGTCGTCGAGGCCCTCGATGACCTCGAGCCGGCGCTTGATGCGCGAGGCCCTCTCGAAGTCGAGGCCGTCCGCCGCCTCCTGCATCTCGGACGTGAGCTCCGAGACGAACCCGCCCCGATGACCCGAGAGGAACCGCTCCACCTGGGCGACGTTGTCCGCATACTCCTCGGGCGAGATGGCCCCGCAGCAGACCCCGGGGCCGCGCCCCACGTGGTAGTCGAAGCATGGCCTTCCATCCTCGGAGCACGACATGGTGAGGAGGCTGGCGTCGTCGGGGTGCGCGTCCGCCATGCGCTTGACGCGACGCCACTCGGCACAGCCTGCCGAGCACAGGGGCACGACCCGCCGCACGATGTCCACCGTCTCGCGTGCGGCACGGGCATCGGTATAGGGACCGAAGTACCTGGTCCCCGCCTTGTGACGCTCGCGCGTGTACTTGATGGCCGGGAACACGTCGCCCTTGGTGAGCGCGATGAACGGGTAGCTCTTGTCATCCTTGAGGTCGACGTTGTAGGGAGGGCGGTACTGCTGGATGAGGTTGATCTCGAGCACGAGGGCCTCGTGCTCCGAGGTGACCACGACGTAGTCGAAGCTCGCGACCTCGGCCATGAGGAGCGGTATCATCGCCCGGTCGTCGGTCTGCTGCACGTACTGGCGCATGCGTGCACGGAGGTTCTTGGCCTTCCCCACGTAGAGGACGTTGCCGGACGCGTCCTTCCAGAGGTAGCAGCCAGGGTCCGTGGGCACGGACTCCACCTGCCTCGCCAAAGATGGTGCCTCGGACACGCGGGCCTCCCCTCCCCTGGCCCCTCGTGCCGCGAACCGCCCGGGGGACGTCATCTGACAGAGTGTAGCCGAGTCGAGGTGGGCGTCCGGTGCATGGGCGACGTCGCGGGAAGAAACCCGTAGAATGTGTGGGGCAAGGGCCGTTCAGGCCGGAGGCGCGAGCGTAGGAGACAAGGGATGTCGAAGACGGGACCGATGGCAGGGCAAGGAACCTCTGGGAAGTCCCAGGGGCCGCGACATGACCTGGTCCCCGTCGTCATCGGAGGTGACATCGGGGTCTATGCCATAGGCCGCGAGTTCCATGAGGCCTTTGGGACCAAGGTCGCCTGCGTCTCGGACGGCTGCATCGGGGCCATCCGCCACTCCTCCATCTTCGAGCAGCATGAGGTCCCCGACCTCGAGCCCGACACCATCGCCCGCGCGCTGTCACAGATCGGCGAGGCTGCGCCCGACGCGCACGTCGTCGTGATGCACAACACGGACCATCTCGTCGACGTCCTCGGCCAGGTCGCTGACGACCTCCCGTCCAACGTCACCTGCGCGATTCCCGGCAAGGAACCCTGCAGGCTCCTCTCGGACAAGGTCACGTTCGCCCAGTGCTGCCGCCAGCACGGCCTGGACGTCCCCGAGACCGAGGTCGCCCACCTTGCCGGCAGCTCGCCGATCGAGCCGACGTGCATACCCTTCCCGCTCGTGGCCAAGCCCGCCGTCTCGGCAGCCTATGCGCACCTCCTGCGCCAGGGGTTCAAGAAGGTCTACTTCATCCATGCCCAGCATGAGCTCGACGAGCTCTGGGGGCAGCTGCGCGACGTCGGGTTCGAGGGGGACTTCCTCGTCCAGGAGCTCATCGAGGGCGACGACACCTACATGGACTCGCTCACCATCTATATGGGGGCCAACGGCAAGGCGACCATGCTCGGCAGCGCGCAGGTCCTTCTCGAGGACCACGCCCCCACCATGCTCGGCAATCCCGTGGTCATGGTCACGCGCCCGATGCCCGAGCTCTGGGAGAAGGTCGAGGCGATGCTGGCCGACGTCGGCTATCACGGCTTCGCGAACTTCGACATCAAGCGCAACAGGAGGGATGGCCGCTCGGTCTTCCTCGAGATGAACCCCCGCATCGGGAGGAACTCGTTCTATAACCTCGCCGCCGGAGTGAACCCGATGCGCGTGCTCGTCGACGATGTGGTCGACGGCATCGACGCGGGCTGCCTCAAGGCGGAGGAGAAGATCCTCTACACGCTCGTGCCCACGAGCCTCATCCCGACCTACCTGCGCGACCCCGACCTGCTTGCCGAGGTGCGCGCCCTCATCGCCGAGAAGCGGGTGTTCGACCCCCAGCGCTACCAGGCCGACTCAGGTCCGAGGCGCATGCTCGACGTCGAGCTCACGGAGCGCAACCAGGTCAGGAAGTTCGCCCGGTACTACCCCGAGCCCACGGACACCTCGTTCTAGGCCTCCCCTGCTATGCCTTCGCGGCCTCTGCGAACCAGGCCGTGATGGATGTGGGATGCGTGATGGCCGTACCGGCCACCACGGCCCAGGCCCCCGCCTCGAGCGCGGCCGTGACGTCGGCCGGGGTGTGGACCCTCCCCTCGCAGACCACCGGGCGGCCAGGAAACTCCTGCGCCGCCTGATGGAGCAGGACGAGGTCAGGACCGTCGTCCCGGGTGCAGTCGACGGCAGCGACGCCATGCGAGAGGGTCGTCGAGCACAGGTCGCAGCCGGCGGCAAAGCCACGCCGTATGTCCTCGATGGAGGCGCAGTCCGCCATGAGAATGGCGCCCTCGTCCTTGAGGGCCCCGACCGTCTGCTCGAAGGTGAGGCCGTCCGGTCGAGGGCGCGCGGTCGCGTCGAGGGCCACGACGTCGGCGCCGGCCATGATGCAGGCACGGGCATGTCGGAGCGTGGGCGTGATGTAGACGCCCTCATGCCCCTCCTTCCACAGGCCGATCACCGGTATGTCGACGCAGCCCTTGATGGCGGCGATGTCAGAGAGGCCCTGACACCTGATGGCGGCGGCACCGCCGAGCTCGCAGGCACATGAGATCTGTGCCATGGTCTCGGGATGTCGCATCGGCTCACCTGGGTAGGCCTGGACGCTCACGATGAGCTGATGCCTGAGCGAGTCGATGATCTCTGTGGAACGCATCGGGTTCTCCAATCGCATCAACGAAGTCGGAACTTATCCGCGCAGCTCTGCATAGGCAGGCACACGGAGGTTCTCCGCGGCGCCCACGAGCGGTGCGTCGCCCCCAAGAGCCCCCTCGAGTATGGGCGTTGCCGCCACGGGGTCCATCGCCTGTGAGGCGAACCCTTCCGCGAGGGCCTCGTGCCAGACGCGCCCGGACTGCGCGACGGACCCCGAGAGGATGATCCCTGCCGGGTCGAGCGTGTTGCAGAGCGATCCGAGCACGCCGCCCAACGCACGGCCGGCGCGCTCCTCGGCCGAGACGGCAGACGGGTCGCCGGCATCGGCAAGACGGCTCACCTCGGCCCCGCCTATCGGCATGCCGTCAGGGCGACAGGACGTGCCCGACGCAGCCACGTAGGCAGCGACGATGCCAGGGCCGGACGCGATGGGCTCGAGGTGGCCGCTCCTGCCGCACGAGCAGGGGATGCCCTTGGCCTCGAGGCAGGAGACGTGGCCCACGTGGCCCGCCACGTCATGGGCGCCGAGCATGATGGTACCCCTTTCGACGAAGGCCCCGCCGATGCCCGTGCCCACAGCCACCACGAGGCAGCTCCCCAGGTCACGGCCGGCCCCCCAGCGTGCCTCGCCGAAGGCATGGGCGTGGACGTCGCCCATCACCCGGACGGGGACGCCGCAGGCACCGGACAGCTCCGCCGCCAGGTGCGTGCCGCCCCAGCCGGGCATGAGGTCGTTGGCAAAGGTGACGTCGCCCGACCGGGGGTCGATGACGCCCGCGCTCGACACACCGATGCCCGCGACGTCACCGCCTGCCGTCGAGAGGACGGCCTTCGCGAGGTCGATGACCCGGGAGAGCACGGCCGCACCACCACGCAGGGCATCGGTCGGGACCTTCTCGACGGACCCCACGAGGGGCACGTCCCCTCCGAGGTCCACGATGCCGCACGCTATCTTGGTGCCACCGATGTCGAGGGCGACGACCTTCGTCTTGTCTGGCATGTCCTCTCCTCCCGGACGCCTGCCCGGATCCTCCCGAGCAGACGGGACGATGGTTAGTTGATGAGCCCTGCCTTGCGCAGGACGACACGTATGGCCTTGACGTTCTCTCCCTCGAGGGCCTCGACCGGCAGCGACATCTGGTTGGTCGGGAAGATCCCCATCTCGCGCAGCGCCGTCTTGAAGGCGCCCACGCCGGCACCGAAGCCGCCGACGCCCTTGGTCACGGACGTGATGGACATGAGCTTGGCGAGGCGGTCCTGCTCGGCCGCGACCTGCTTCCAGTCACCGGCCTGGTAGGCCTTCCACTGGCGGACGTAGCCGTAGGGGTCGATGTTGGCCAGACCCGGCACCGAGCCGTCAGCACCCGACAGGTAGGCCCCGTCGACCACGATCTCATGGCCGGTGAGGACGGAGAGGGGGTGTCCTGCCTCCCGGTTGTAGATGCAGAGGTAGCGGAAGGCGATGTCGTCCGCCGAGGAGTCCTTCACGCCGGCGAGCACGCCGTCGCGGCCCAGGCGTACGAGCATGTCCGTGTCGAGCTTCTGGTGCACGCAGACCGGGATGTCATAGGCGAACATCGGGGTGTCGACGTGCTCGTGGATCGCACGGAAGTGGTTCTCGACGTCATGGGGCCCGGGAAGCGCGTAGAAGGGCGCCGTCACGACGATGGCATCCACGCCGAGCTCGGTCATGGCATCGGCGTGCCGGATGACGCGCTGGGTCTCCGTGTCGATGCATCCCGCGAGCACAGGCACGCGATGGTCGACGATCCTCAAGGCCTCCTTGATGACCTGGGCGCGACGCTCGTCATCGGAGAAGGCCACCTCGCCCGAGGAGCCGAGGAAGAACAGTCCGTTGACACCAGCCGAGATCAGCCGTTCTATGTGGCGCTCGAATGCCTCGACGTCGAGCTCCCGGTCCTGCGTGAGCGGCATGACGACGGGAGGGACGACACCTGAGATCTTGAAGCTTTGAGCCATGAGACCCAGTCCTTTCGGTATGGAATGAGATGGGTTCGGGATAGATGACGGTCAGGACGAACGCGGCTCTGGGGGCGACGTCACGCCTCGTCCTTGCCGAGGTTCGGGTGGAGCAGGGACGGCGCAGCGCCGAGCAGGAGTCGGGTGTAGTCATCCTGGGGGTGCTCGAACACCTGCTTGGATGGCCCCTGCTCGGCGATGAGCCCATCATGCATGACGATGATGTCGTCCGAGATGTAGCGGACGGTCTGGATGTCATGGCTGATGAACACGAGGGCAAGGCCGAGGTCACGCTTGAGGTCGGTGAGCAGGTTCAGGATCTGTGCGCGCACCGACACGTCGAGGGCGCTCGTGGGCTCGTCGGCGATGATGGCATCGGGGCCGACGGCAAGTGCACGGGCGATGGCCACACGCTGACGCTGCCCACCCGAGAGCTGGCCGGGAAGGGCCTCCAGCGAGCTTGCGGGCAGGCCGACCATCGAGATGAGGTCGCGCACGCGGTGCTCCCGCTCGGCGGGGGTGTCGATCTTGTGCACGAGCATGGGATCCATGAGCTGGTCGTGGACGGACATGCGCGCGTTCAGGGCCGTGGCGGGGTCCTGGAACACGACCGAGATGACGCGGCCGATCTTGAGACGCTCGGCTGCCGTGCGCTTGGTGACGTCAGTGCCTTTGAAGAACACCTTGCCCTCGGTGGGAGGCTGCAGGCCACACATGACGTTGGCCGTGGTGGACTTGCCGCAGCCCGACTCGCCGACGATGCCCAGGGTGCGCCCGGGCATGAGCCGGAGCGTCACCCCTTGGACCGCATGGATCAGGTTGGGATGGATGAGGCTTCCCGTACGCGTCTTGAACGTGACATGTACGTCATCGAGGAAGATAATCGGGGTGACACCGTCGATGGTACCGTCGTTCAGCGTGACCGGCAGGTTCGCCTCGGTGGTCGTTCCGCTCATGCCGCACCTCCCTCTGAGTAGGGCTCGAGTCCGGCGGCCTCAAGGTCGGCATCGGGGAGCTCGGCGTAATAGTGGTGTGAACCAGGGATGACCTTGAGCTGCGGGCGTACGTCGAGACCCACGTCGGGGTGGCTCGAGCGCGGGGCGAAGCGGTCGCCCTTGGCGAAGTCGGACGGGCTCGGGACGGTTCCTGGCACCTGATGGAGCCTGCCGGCGCCGCCCTCGATCGAGATGACCGAGCCGAGAAGCCCACGCGTGTACTCGTGGATCGGGTTGCAGAGGAGCTCCCTGGTGGGGGCCTGCTCCACGACCTGTCCGGCGTACATGACGGTGATGCTGTTGGCGACCTCGGCCACCAGGGCCAGGTCGTGGCTCACGAAGAGCATGGCGAAGCCGAGCTTGGCCTGGAGGTCGTTCAGGAGCTTGATGACCTGCTTCTGGACGGTCACGTCGAGGGCCGTGGTAGGCTCGTCGCAGATGACGAGCTTGGGGTCACGCGTGAGCGCCATGGCGATGAGGACGCGCTGGCGCTGGCCGCCCGAGAGCTCATGGGGATAGCTCTCGAGGGTGCGCTTCGGGTCGAGCCCCACGAGCGTGAGGAGCTCCTCGGCGGAGCGCGTGCCGCCGCGGTCGGTGAGCTGCTTCATCTGGTTCTTGATGAGCATCGAGGGGTTGAGCGACGAGAGCGCGTCCTGGTAGACCATGGCCATCTCATGGCCGCGCAGGTCGTTGCGCTGCTTGTCGGTCATCTCGAGCAGGTTCTTGCCACCATAGAGCACCTCTCCCGATATCTCGGCCTTCGAGTCGATGAGGCCCATGATCGTGAGCGCCGTGATCGACTTGCCACAGCCGGACTCGCCGACGAGGCCCATGGTCTGGCCTGGGCGCACGTCGAAGCTCACGTGGTCGACCACGTTGACGTCGCCATGCCTCGGGAACTTGATGCAGAGGTCCTTGACCTCGAGGAGCGGCGGCACTGAGTCGTCGGCCACATGTCGGTCATGGCGGGACTCCTCGACGTCATGGAGCGCCGTGAGGGACTTCTTGAGCGAGGCCGCCTGCGCCTTGTAGGCTGCCACGGGGTTCGCGATGAGACGGTCGGCCTCACGCGTGGCCTCGGGGTCGGCATCCTCGACCGGGGCGTTGGGGGCCGCGACCATGGCATCGGTCACGCCCTCCGAGACGATGTTGAGGCACAGGACCGTCACCATGATGGCGAGGCCGGGGAACATCGCCTGCCACCAGCGACCGGCAAGCACGCCGGCGCGGGCGTCGGAGAGGATGTTGCCCCAGGTGGGCGTGGGCTCCTGGATGCCTGCCGAGATGAACGACAGGGAGGCCTCGAACACGATGGCGTCGGCCACGAGGACGATGACGTAGACCATGATGGGGGCGATGCAGTTGCGCATGACGTGCTTGAAGAGGATCCAGGGCGCACGTGCGCCCGAGACGATGACGGCACGCACATAGTCCTCGCCATACTCGGAGACCACGTTGGCCCGCACGACACGCGTGATCTGCGGGATGTAGAGGAAGCCGATGGCGAACGTGATGGAAGGCAGCGAGTTTCCGAAGACCGACACGAACACGGCGGCCAGGGCGATGCCCGGGAAGCTCATGATGACGTCCATGACACGCATGATGACCTCGGAGATGCCCTTGCGCGTGACCGCCGCGAGGCAGCCGAAGAAGACGCCGAACACGAAGGCCATCGCCGTGGCACCGATGCCGATGACGAGCGAGTAGCGGGCACCGTACATCATGCGTGACAGGACGTCACGTCCCTTGTCGTCGGTGCCGAAGAGGAAGTCGGACGAGGGCGCCTGCCGGGCGACGAAGATCTCGAGCGGGTTGTGAGGTGCGAGGTAGTTCGCGAAGACGGCTATGAGCACGACGGCGATGAGCACGACGAGCGCGATGCGGGAGCCGATGCTCATGGCACGCCACCTGCGGAAGCGCACGTGGCCGGCGTTCTCGACCATCTTGTCAGAGAGGCCCTTTCTCCAGGTAGTCATGGCTACACCGACCTTATCCGCGGGTTGACCAGGATGTAGAGCATGTCAACCACGATGTTGATGACAATGAACGCCAGGGCGACCACGAGGGTCACGCCCTGCACGAGCGTCGGGTAGTTCTCCTGGACGCCCTGCAGGATCGCCATGCCCATGCCGGGGAGGTTGAAGATGACCTCGATGACGACGGCGCCTCCCATGAGGTAGCCGATCCTGAGGCCGAGCACGGTGATGGGCGTGATGAGGGCGTTCCTGAGCACGTTGCGGGACACGACGACGCCCTTGGGCACGCCTGCACCGATGGCGGTGCGGACGTAGTCCTTGTCGAGCTCCTCGACCATCGAGGTCCTGATCACACGCGTGAGCTGGCCGGCGACAGGCACGCCCAGCGCGAAGGCGGGCATGAGCATGCGTCGGAACCACCCGCCTGGGTCAGCCGCGAAGTCCGGGAGCGCGCCAGATGCCGGCAGCAGGTGCAGCGTCGACGAGAGGAGCAGTATGAGCAGCACCGCCAACCAGAACGAGGGTGTGGCTATGCAGGCTATCGAGACCACTCGTATGATCTGGTCGGGCCATCGGTCGCGGTAGAGTGCCGCGAGGGTGCCCAGCACGAACGCGAAGACGACCGCGATGAGCAGCCCCATGAAGGTCAGCTGCATCGTGATCGGGAAGGCGCCTGCGACCTTGTCGGCGACGGAGCTCTCGTTGGCACCGTAGGTGCCGAGGTTGCCCTGGCACATGTTGCCCAGGAAGCTCCCGTAGCGGACGAGCCAGGGGTCATTGAGGCCATGCGTGTCACGATAGGAGGCGAGCGCCTCCTGCGACGCCCCCTCGCCGAGGGCGGAGTACGCAGGGTCAATCTTTGAGAAGGACATCAGGAAGAAGACCAGGAAGGTCACGCCGAGGACCATGATGGGCAGGGCGATGAGCCTTCTCCCGATGAGTCTCAAAAGGTTGTTCACGGCGATCCACTCCTTTCATGTGGTGGTTCCTACAGAGTGCGGGCCCCGTCGCACAGGAATTGCCCGACGGGGCCCGCTTGAGCTACGCCTCGAGGCGCGCGGGCTACGCTACTTGGTGATGCTCCCCACGAGGTCGACACCAGTGGTGCCGATGCCGGAGAAGTTCGAGATCTTGTCCGCGTAGTAGCCGGTCGCGACGGTGCGGTGGAAGAGCGGGTACAGGGGCACCTGCTCGGCCAGGAGGTCGAAGCACTTGTTCCAGGCATCCTGCTGCGCGGTGCCCGTGCCCTCGACGGCCGTCTGCATGTAGCCGTGGAGCTCGGTGTACTTGTCGGAGCCGTTCCACTGCGTGCGCTTCTTGGTCCAGGTGTTGTCGCCGTACCACCAGTTCATGAGGAGGTCGGGGTCGTTGCCGAAGACCGAGGGGTCACCAGGGGCGAGCGCCACGTCGAACGTCGGGCTGTCGACGTCGGTGTAGTTGGCATAGAGCGCGCTCGACGCCATGGAGTTGATGGTGACGGTGAGGCCTGCGGCCTCGAGGTCGTTCTTGATCTGCGGTGCGAGGGCCGTGATCCAGCTGTGGTCGGTGGTGATGAGCTCGACCGCGGCACCTGCGGCGCCACCGGCGGTGAGGAGCTCCTTGGCCTTCGCGGTGTCATAGGTGTAGACCGTGGCGGCCTTGTGGTAGTTGGGGTGGTTCTCGGGCAGGAAGCAGCTCGCGGCCGTGGCCTTGCCGCTCATGGCGTTGGAGATGAGCTTGTCCATGTCGATGGCATAGAAGAACGCCTGGCGGACCTGATAGTTGTCGAACGGGGCCTTCTTGGTGTTGAACATCAGGAACGGGAGGTTGAAGCCCTGGACCTCGTCGACGGTGGCACCGGAGGACTTGACCTGGTCGGCCACGTCTGCGGGAACCGACTCCATGACCATGACCGTGCCCTCGTTCATGGCCGTGGTGCGGGCCGTGTCGTCCTTGATGATGGACCAGTCCATCTCGTTGTCCTTGACCGACACCGAGCCGTTGTAGTTGGTGTTGGGCTTGAAGACGATGGTCTTCTCGTCGATGGAGTCATACATCCAGGGGCCGGAGCCGACGGGCTTGGCCGTGAGGGTCTCGTCGGTGGCGGAGGTGGGGACGACCTTGATGATCGTGAGGCGCTTCTTGATCAGCGTGGGGTCGAAGGCGTAGTTGAGGGTGATGTCGAGCGTCGTGTCGTCGGTCGCCGCGATCTCCTTGATGAAGGAGAGCATCGAGGTGTACAGGCTGCCCTCGGCGGTCGAGCGCTGCCAGGAGCTCACGACGTCGGCAGCGGTGACGCTCGTGCCGTCGGAGTACTTGGCACCGTCGCGAAGGGTGACGGTGTACTCGGTGTCGCTCTTCTTGGTGGGGTCCCCGGAGGCCAGGGCCGCGTACGGCTCCATGGTGTGCATGTCGAACTCATAGAGGCCTTCGACGACGTGCCAGTTGGCACCGAGCGCGAGCGCGGAGGACGTGGTCGAGGGATGGTAGTTCTTGGTCTCGTAGGCGACCGCTGCGGTGAGCGTGCCGCCGCCCTTCGCCTCCGTGGAAGCCGCGGTCGTGTCTGCGGTCGAGCTGGAGCTGGAGCTTCCGCAACCCACGAGGCCGAGTCCTGCAAAGGCTGCCGTGGCACCCGCGAGGCTGAGGAACGTCCTACGAGTCATGCCCTGCTTGTTCTGCATGTCTATCTCCTGTCTGTGTGGCCCCGACAGACGCGGTGCGCCTGCCATATGACAAAACTCGGAACACGTGCATCCTATGATGCGCAGACTGATATGCAGCTATGAAGGGTTTTCTCTCGGCGAGCGGTTCTTCTTTAAGGGCGTACGGTCAAAAGTAGTCTTTTACCAGGTAGTATTAACATTCCTTAGCGGTAAAAGGATATGTCTTTACGTGTATCAATCGCCAATAGAACACGCTCGCAGGCGCACAATCTTCCTTATGCCATACTCAGGGAGGCCCTCGGCGCCCCTGCCGCGGCCATGATCCGCACGAGGTACCCCTGGAGGTCCCATGGCACCCATCGTCGACTGTCACACCCACACGCGCTACTCCGACGGGACCGGTGAGGTCGCCGACATCGTGGGCGCGGCCGCAGCGGCGGGATGCGCGGTCCTGGCCCTCACCGACCACCTCACCCTCCCCCGCACGATGGACCCCACCTGCGAGTGCAGCGTCCCCGAGGCCGACCTCGCCTCGCGCGCCCGTGACATCGACGCGGCCATCGCGACATGCGGCGATGGCACCCCCGAGGTGGTCCATGGCTATGAGTGTGACTGGTACGAGGGGTGCGAGAGGAACATCGCGTCGTGGAGCCGCGGGGCGACCTTCAGGCTCGGGTCCGTCCACTGGGTCGCCGGCGGGTGGATCGACGACCCGTGCGACCGCCACGTCTGGGACGAGCTCGGCTGCGACGAGGTCTGGCGACGCTACGTCGACGCCTGGTGTGCCGCCTGCGAGAGCCCCGCGCGCTTCGACTCGATGGCACACCCCGACCTCGCGCGCCGCTGGGAGCGCGAGGGATATGCCACCACGCTCGACCTCGCCCCCCTCTGGGAGCGCATGGCCACCTGTGCCCATGACACCGGCGTCCACGTCGAGGTGTCGACCGCGGGCCTGCGCAAGTCCGTGGGAGGGTACTACCCCGCCCCCGGCCTGCTCCTGGCATTCCGCCACGCGGAGGTGCCGATCACCGTGGGGTCTGACGCCCACCGTCCCCAGGACGTGTGCTGGGGCATCCGCGACGCCTACGCCTATGCGGCGGCCGCGGGCTACGCCAGCATCGACGCCCCACGGACGCACGGCGGCTGGCAGACGTTCGAGCTGTAGGACCAGCGGCCCCTATCGCATGCGGGCGTTGAGCTCCCCCGCGAGGTCGGCCGTGGTGACGCCATAGCGCTCGAGGGTCACGAGCAGGTGGTAGACCAGGTCGGCGGCCTCGTAGCGGATGTGGTCATGGTCGTCATCCTTGCAGGCCATGATGACCTCGCTCGCCTCCTCGGCAAGCTTCTTCAGCAGCTCGTCCTCCTCGCCGGAAAGGAGCCGGGCCGTGTAGCTCGTCTCGGGGCTCGCCTCCCTGCGACCATGGATCGTCGCGGCAAGGCTGTCGAGCGTCTCGCCGATATCCCCGGGCTCCACGTTGGCGGTTCTCACTCCCATGGGTACTCCCTCCCTAGATGGTGTGGTCGGCAGGAGCGCCGGCCAACGGCAGTTCGCGATAGAAGCAGCTCCTGTGCCCCGTATGGCACGCAGGACCCGGCGAGTCCACGACCACGACGAGCGTGTCGGCGTCACAGTCGACGAGCACGCGGCGCACCTGCTGGAGGTTGCCGCTCGTCGCGCCCTTGTTCCAGAGCTCCTGGCGGGAACGCGACCAGAACCAGGTGGTTCCCGTCGAGAGCGTCCGCGCGAGCGACTCGGCGTTCATCCAGGCGACCATGAGGACCTCGCCCGAGCCCTCCTGCTGCACGACGGCAGGCACGAGCCCCGCCGCGTCATAGGTCACCGGCGTCGAGTCGAGCGTCGCGAGCCCCACGGGCTCGCCCGCATAGGCGCCTCCTGGCGTTCCGTCAACCATGCCTGCCTCCTAGAAGTCGAGCCGCACGGGAATGCCCTGCGATGCCATGTATTCCTTGACCTGGCGGATCGAGTACGTGCCGAAGTGGAAGACGCTCGCCGCGAGCACGGCGTCGGCCTCCCCCTCGATGATGCCCTCCGCGAAGTGCTCAAGGGTCCCCACGCCGCCGCTCGCGATCACCGGGATGGGGACGGCACGGGCCACCGCGCGCGTGAGCGCCAGGTCGAAGCCCTCCTTGGTCCCGTCGCGGTCCATGCTCGTGAGCAGGATCTCGCCGGCGCCGCGACGCGCCGCCTCCTCGGCCCAGGTGACGACATCGATGCCGGTAGGCGTGCGGCCGCCGGCCACATAGACCTCCCAGCGGTCGCCCGGCGCGACATGACGGGCGTCGATGGCCACGATGACGGCCTGGCTCCCGAAGGCGTTCGAGGCCGCCGTGATGAGGCCGGGGTCGGCCACCGCCGCAGAGTTGAGCGAGATCTTGTCGGCGCCTGCCGCCACCATGCGCCGCATGCCGGCAAGGTCATGGAAGCCGCCGCCCACGGTGTAGGGGATCCGCAGGCTCTCGGAGGCACGGCTCGCAAGCTGCACCGTGGTCGCACGGTCGTCCGAGGTGGCGGTGATGTCGAGGAACACGACCTCGTCGGCGCCCTCATGGTCATAGAGGGCGGCGAGCTCGACCGGGTCGCCCGCGTCACGCAGGCCCACGAAGTTGACGCCCTTGACGACACGACCGTCCTTGACGTCCAGGCACGGTATGACCCTCTTAGTGAGCACTGTTGCCTCCCTCGTCCGTGGGAACGTCGCCCTTGGCCTGGCCCCAGGCCGCGGCAAGGGCCTCCTCCAAGGTGAACGCCCCCTCGTAGAGCGCCCTGCCCGTGATGGCTCCCTCGATGACGCCGGGGCCGACGGACGCGAGCGCCGCGATGTCGTCAAGCGAGGCGATGCCGCCCGAGGCCACCACGGGAAACCCCGCGGTGGCAGCCACCGCGCGGTAGGCATCGACGTCGATGCCCGTCTGCATGCCGTCCCGGGCGATGTCGGTGTAGACGAGATGGTTGAAGCCGACCTGCGCGAGCGAGGCCACGAGCTCGTCAACGGTGAGGCCGGCCCCCTCGCGCCAGCCGTTCACGCGGACGCGGCCGTTGCGCCCGGCGACGTCGGCCACGAGCAGCTCGCCGAACCGCTCCTGGGCCTTCTGGGCGAACACCGGGTCACGCACGAGCACCGTGCCCAAGGCGATGCGGAAGGCACCCGCTCGCTCGAGCTCGTCGATGCGTTCGAGCGAGCGCACGCCGCCGCCGACGTCGACTCGGATGCCCTTGACCGCGCAGATGTCACGGATGGCCGCGGCGTTGGCCGCACGCGCGTCCTCGTCCTCCTCGAAGGCGCTCGAGAGGTCCACCACATGCACCCAGGTGGCGCCTCGATGGACGAAGTCCTCGCAGACGGACACGGGGTTGTCGGAGTAGACGTCCATGTGGGAACGGTCGCCGCGCTCGAGGCGGACGACCTTGCCGGCGATGAGGTCGATGGCTGGGAACAGGATCATGCCTGCGCCACCACCCTTGCGAACCCGGCCAGGATGGCCGCCCCCGCACCGGAGCTCTTCTCGGGATGGAACTGGCAGCCGAAGACGTTGCCACGCCACACCACGGAGGGGAAGCTCCTCACATAGTGCGTGCGCGCGACGACCACGTCAGGGTCGCAGTCGGCGTCGACGGCATAGGAGTGCGTGAAGTACATGTTGGTCCCATCCGCGAAGTCCCGGAGCAGTGGGCAGGCACGACCGGCCTGTGTGACGTGGACCTGGTCCCACCCCACATGAGGCACCTTGAGCCGGTCAGAGACGAGCCGTGTGACGGACCCCTCGAGCACGCCGAGGCCCGGGACCCAGCGGTCCGTGGCGGCACCCTGCCCGCTCGTGCGCTCGTCGCCACGCTCGAAGAGGAGCTGGAGTCCCAGGCAGATGCCCAGGAAGGGAACCCCACGCCCGAGCGACGCACGGACGGCGTCCGCCTGGCCGCTCCCGTTCATGAAGTCCATCGCGTCCTCGAACGCGCCGACGCCGGGCAGCACGATGCCGTCGGCCTCGGCGATGTCGGTCGGCGAGTCGGTGACCACGACCTGGGCACCCACCGCCTCGAGGCCACGTTGGACCGAGAGGAGGTTGCCCTTGTGGTAGTCGATGAGCGCGATGGCCATTACAGGGATCCCTTGGTCGAGGGAATGCCCTGGACGCGGGCATCGTCCTCGCACGCGAAGCGCAGGGCGCGGCCGCAGGCCTTGAAGCAGGCCTCGAGGATGTGGTGGGCGTTCTCGCCCGTCACCTCGCGGACGTGGAGCGTGACACCGGCGTCGCGCGCCAGGCCGCAGAAGAACTCATGACCGAGCTGGGTGTCGAACGTGCCTACGAAGTCGGGACCGATGGGGACGTCCCAGAAGAGCTCTCCCCTGCCTGACAGGTCGACGGCGGCCATGACGAGCGCCTCGTCCATGGGGATGGCCACGTCCGAGAAGCGCGTGAGGCCGGCCTTGTCACCCAAGGCCTCGCGGAACGCCTGTCCCATCACGATGCCCACGTCCTCGACGGTGTGATGGGCGTCGACCTCGAGGTCGCCCGTCGCCCTCACCGTGAGGTCAAACAGGCCGTGTCGTCCGAAGGCCGAGAGCATGTGGTCGAAGAAGCCGATGCCTGTCGAGACATCGACCTTGCCCGTGCCGTCGAGGTCGAGCGTGACGGTGATGTCCGTCTCGCCCGTCGTACGGGTCAGAGTGGCGGTCCTGGTCATGACTCCTCCTTTAAGAGGGTTGCGAGCGCATCGAGCAGTGCATCGTCCTCGGCAGGCGTGCCGACGCTGACCCTGAGGCAGTCAGCGAGACCAGGCGTCGCGGAGAAGTCGCGCACGAGAATAGAGTACTCGTCACGCAGCCGCGCGCGTACCTCGGATGCGTGCGGGAGGCGAACGAGCAGGAAGTTTGCAGAGCTGGGCCATACCCGGACCGCGTCGCCGCCTGCGAGGGCGGCCAGACGGGCCGAGAGCCGCTCGCGCTCGGCCACGATGCCCGAGATGGTGGGCGCGAAGGCGTCACGCCTGGCCACGACCGTGGCGGCCACGGCCTGCGTGAGGACGTTCACCGAGTAGGGCTGGCGCACCGCCGCGAGCGCGTCGACCACGTCGGCCGGTGCGAGCAGGTAGCCGCAGCGGATCCCCGCACACGAGAAGGCCTTCGAGAGCGTGTGCAGCACGATGACGTTGTCATAGGTCCCCATGAGCGATGCCGCCGAGGTCCCTTCAGGCGCGAACTCGCCATAGGCCTCGTCCACGAGCACGAGGCCGGGGCAGGCCCGCGCGAGCCGCTCCACGCCGTCAAGCCCGAAGAGGTCCCCCGTGGGGTTGTTGGGCGAGGTCACGACCACGATGTCCGCCGAGGCAGCACCCTCCACGAGGGCATCGACGTCGGGTGCGAGGGTCTCGGCATCACGCGGCACCGAGGCATAGGTGGTACCGACCATCGTGGAGTAGAGCTCATAGACCGAGAAGGACGGCGGGCAGTCGAGCAGCGTCCTGCCAGGGCCACCGAAGGCGAGGAACAGGTCGAACAGCGCCTCGTCCCCGCCGTTCGAGACGAACACGTTCTCCCGGGAGACCCCATGCCAGGCAGCGAGCTCGTCGCGCAGGGCGTTCGACATCGGGTCGGGATAACGGTTGGTGGGCGTCGACGCGAGCGAGGCATCCATGGCCCCGCGCATGCCCTGCGGCAGCGGCCAGGTGTTCTCGTTTGCCGAGAGGTTGATGCGGCAGGGCTTGAAGCCCGGGTCGTATGGCTCGAAGTCGGCGAGCTGGGGCTGCACCAGCGCCCGCACGCGCGGGGAGAGGCCGGCCACCCTACTGCCCTGCCTTGGGCGTCCCGCCCGCGAGGTTGGGGATGCCCGGCTCATCGAGCGTGCGCGGCCAGGCGGTGGAACCGGCATCAGCCACGGCCGCCGCAGGGTCGGCGAACGTGTCGGCCCCCTGCTCCACGAGCTTGCGCCTGAGGCCGACCGACAGGGCATGCGCCCAGAGGCCCTCGGCCTGCGCCAGGGCCTGCACGGCAGGGGCGTCGTTCATGAGGCCCTCGCGGGTGTAGGCGATGACACTCGAGCGCGTGACGAAGTCATAGACCCCGAGGGGGTTCGAGAAGGCCGCGGTGCCACCGGTGGGCAGCGTGTGGTTGGGACCGGCCACGTAGTCGCCGAGCGGCTCGGAGCTCCAGGGGCCCACGAAGATGGCCCCGGCGTTCTGGATGCGGCCGAGGAGCGACATGGCGTCGTCACAGTGCAGCTCGAGGTGCTCGGGCGCGATGACGTTCACGGCATCGACGGCGCAGTCGAGCCCGTCGCAGACGACGCAGGTGCCGTTGTCGGCGAACGACGAGGCCACGATGCTGGCGCGCGGGCTCTGCGCGTTGAGGTCACGGGCGGCCGAGGCCACACGGTCCGGCAGGGTCGCGTCCGTGGTCACGAGGTAGCAGGCCGCCATGGGGTCATGCTCGGCCTGGGCCATGAGGTCGGCAGCAACCACGACGGCATCGGCCGTGGCATCGGCCAGGACGCAGACCTCAGAGGGGCCGGCGACCATGTCGATGCCCACGTCACCCGAGACATGGCGCTTGGCAGCGGCCACATAGGCGTTTCCGGGACCGGTGATCTTGGCGACCGAGGGGATGGACTCCGTGCCGTAGGCGAGCGCGGCGATGGCTTGGGCCCCGCCCACCGCATAGACCTCGTCGACCCCGGCCACGGCAGCAGCGGCGAGCGTATAGGCCGAGAGCGACCCGTCCTTCTGGGGCGGCGTCACCATGACGATGCGCCCCACGCCGGCCACCTTGGCGGGGATGGCATTCATGAGCACGGTCGACGGGTACTGGGCACGACCGCCCGGCACATAGATGCCCACGGAGGCGAGGGGCGTGACCTTCACGCCGAGGATGGTGCCGTCCGGTCGCGTGGTGAACCATGACTGCGAGGCCTCTCGCAGGTGGAAGTCACGGATCTGCTCGTGGGCCTTCTCGAGGGCGGAGAGGAACTCGTCGTCGACCATGGCGAGCGAGCCCTGGACGACCTCGTCCGGCACGCGGAACGCGTCTGGGCAGGCGCCGTCGAACTTGAGGCAGTACGAACGGACGGCCGCGTCGCCGTGGGCACGCACGTCGTCGACGATGGCCGCCGCCGACGTCATGACGTCGGCAGGCAGGGCTCCCGTGCGGGACAGGTCCTGGGACGTGAGCCTCTGGTCCCCAGAAAGGGTGATGGTCCTCATTGCTCCGTGCTCCCTCCTGCGACCTCGGCCAGACGGGAGGCAAGGTCGCGAATGCGTGTGTCACAGCGATAGGCGGCA
Source organism: Atopobiaceae bacterium (assembly GCA_022483015.1). Taxonomy (NCBI): domain Bacteria; kingdom Bacillati; phylum Actinomycetota; class Coriobacteriia; order Coriobacteriales; family Atopobiaceae; species Atopobiaceae bacterium. The sequence goes on from JAKVOB010000001.1 coordinate 2,047,741, forward strand.
GGGCCCGCGAAGAAGCGGGCGGTGCACTCCATGACGTCATCGACGATGACGAGGTCGTTCTCTGCGAGCGTGGTCCCCGTGGCCGTGATGTCGACGATGCGGTCGGCCATGCCCACGATGGGTCCCAGCTCGATGTTGCCGTGGAGCGCCAGGATGTCGACCTGCTGGCCGATGCGGTCGTAGTACATCTGCGTGATGCGCGGGTACTTGGTGGCCACGCGCATGGTGCCACGCCAGGCGTAGGCGCGCTCGGCCTGGCCCGCCGCGGAGGCAGGCTCGGCCACGATGAAGCGGCAGCCACCGTAGCGGAGGTCGACGAGCTGGAGCAGGTCGAAGTCCGCCTCTATGAGCGAGTCCGACCCGCAGATGCCGCAGTCCGCGCCGCCGAAGGCGACGAAGGCGGGGGCGTCGGTGGCTCGCACGATCACATACTCGACGTCGCCGGCCGGGATGATGAGCTTGCGACCGGGGTCCTTGAGCCCCTCGACCGGCAGGCCCGCCGCCTCGAGCGTGGCGATGGTGTCCGCGTTGAGCGAGCCCTTGGGGACGGCGATGCGCAGGGGACGTCCTGCCATGCGCACCCCCGGCGTCGGGACGCCGGATCCGCCCTGCTTGCCCAGGACCTCCTCGAGGCGCTCGAGCGAGAGTGCGAAGCCGCAGGCGCAGGTGTCAGGGACGCCCAGGTTGGCGAGAACCGCGTCATAGCGCCCGCCCGAGGCGAGGCTCGCGGCCATGCCCTCGGCATAGGCCTTGAAGACGATGCCCGTGTAGTAGTCGAAGGAGTTGATGATCGAGAAGTCGAAGGACACCTTGTCGGCCGCCGGCGTGGCTGCCAGGCCACAGACGAGATCCTTGAGCTCGCGCGTCCCCCGTGCCGACTCGGCCACGCCCGCACGTGCGAGAAGGGCGTCCAGCTGGTCTATGACGTCCGGCCCCCCATGGAGGCGCGGGATGGCATGGAGCGCCGAGGCGACGTCCGGGGCGAGCCCGGCCTTCTCGATGGTCTCGTCCAAGGCGACGAGGTCGGAGGCGTGCACCAGCGAGAGGACCTGGTCACGGAGGGCCTCGTCGACACCCGAGGCGTCAAGCAGGGCCATGAGCGGACGCACGGACCCCATCACGATGCGCCATCCGGCGACGTCGAGCGCGTCCAGGGTCGTGGCGAGCAGGGAGACGACCTCGCACTCGGCCGAGACGTCCTCGCCGCCGATGAGCTCGACGCCCATCTGGGTGAACTGTCGGGGCTGGCCCTTGAGCGACTCCTGCTCGCGCACGACCGGGGCCTGGTAGCGCAGGCGCTGCGGCTCGTGCGTGATGGCCAGGCGGGTGGCGGCCAGGCGCGCGATGGGCAGCGTGAGGTCGGGGCGGAGCATGAGGAGGCGATCGTCCGAGTCGAAGAGCTGGAAGGGCGAGCCCTTGAGGCGCCCCGCACGAACGAGGACGTCGCGGTCCTCGAGGAGCGGCGTCTCGACGGGGAGGTACCCCTGGGCCGAGAAGGTCGCGCTCACATGGGAGGAGATCTCCTCGCGGGCGAGGGCCTCCTCGGGAAGGATGTCACGGAAACCTCTGGGAGTGCCGTTGATCACGTCTGCCCCTCTCCACTCATGGCACGCATGCCAGCTCAGGTGAGGTCACTTTAGCACACTAAAGTGCTCCTGTTCAACCCGGAGGCGACACAGGCCGACGGCCCGCACGCCCTTACTGCAACGATAGCGCAAAGGGTGGCGTTTCAGGGGATTGCGCAGGAGCGCCGTCACATGCGTGTATGCTTTCAGGGCACGCACCACACCCGTCGAGGAGACCACATGATCAGCGTTGCCAGGATTTCCTTCGAGCAGCTCGAAGACACCGCGGCCCAGCATGACGTCACCCTTCCCATCGAGCAGACCGGCCTCTGGGCCGACTACCAGAAGACCATCCCCGGACGCACCCCCTGGGGATGCGTCTCGCTGACGAGGGACGACGACGTCCTCGCGGTCGCGTCGTTCCACGACTACGAGACCCACGGCTACCACTTCCTCAGGAGCTGCCATGGCCCCGTCTGGCTGGCGGCACCGTCCGAGGCCGATGAGGCCGAGGCGGTCGAGGCGCTGCGCGCGTTCGTGCACGAGGCCGACCATGACCAGGCGTTCATCAGGATGTCGGTCGCGCATGACGTCCCGCAGTGCCGGCCGACCCTCTCCACGGTCCCCTACGACCACACCCTCGTCATCGACCTCGCCGGCGGCGAGGAGGACGTCCTCTCGCGCATGAAGCCGCGAGGCCGACGCGACGTCCGCAAGGCCCTCCGCGAGAGCCCAGCGACCTGCGCCGACGAGACCGACCAGGCAGCGGCCTCGTTCGAGGAGTACTACGACGTCATGCGCGAGACGGGCGAGCGCGACGGCTTCGCCCCCTCCCCCATCTCGGACTACGAGGACATGCTCCGCATACTCGGCCCCGACCACTGCCGCGTCTTCGCCGGGCGCATCGACGGCAAGGTGGTCACCTGGTCGATCGTCACCATCTCGGGCACGCGCGCCGTCCGCTACTACGGGGCCTCGCGCACCGACACCATGCGCTCGCACGTCACCGACAAGCTCGTGCTCTTCGAGTGCGTCTCGCTCGGCGAGCGGGGCTGTGCCGACTATGACATGATGGGCATCGGGAGCGACTTCGCCCCCAGCCTCATGGGACTCAACGAGTTCAAGACCAAGTTCGCGAAGGAGGGCACCATCGAGGTCGCCCCCGATCGCGACATCCCCGTGAGGGACGGCTTCTACACGGCGCTCACCAAGGCGAAGGCGCTCAAGGACAAGCTCGCGCGCTAGCCTGCCACGCACGGCACGCCCAGGCACCGCACATGACACGGGCCCGCCGGCTTCACGCCGGCGGGCCCGTCATTCGCTCTTGCCTGATCCAAGCCCGCTTGCGGCCTCACCCGCCGAGATAGGCCTTCCGCACACGGTCGTCGGCGGCGAGCTCGGCTGCCGAGCCCTCCATCGACACGGCACCCGTCTCGAGCACGTAGGCACGGTCGGCGATGGAGAGGGCCATCTGGGCGTTCTGCTCGACCAGCAGGACGGTTGTGCCCGTGTCGTGCAGCGTCTCGATGATGTCGAAGATCTCCTGCACGAGGATGGGCGCAAGCCCCATGGAGGGCTCGTCGAGCATGAGCAGGCGCGGCTTGCTCATGAGGGCGCGCCCCATGGCCAGCATCTGCTGCTCGCCGCCCGAGAGGGTGCCGGCGCTCTGGTTCTCGCGCTCCTTCAGGCGGGGGAACTTGTCGAAGACCACCTCGAGGGTCTCCTTGGCCTCCGCGTCATCGCGGGTGAAGGCGCCCATGTCGAGGTTCTCGCGGACGCTCATCTGCAGGAAGACGCGCCTGCCCTCGGGGCACAGGGCGATGCCCTTGCTCACGATCTTGTGGGCGGGGATGCCGGTGAGGCTCTCGCCCTCGAACTCGATCGTGCCGCGCTTGGGACGCAGGAGGCCGGCGACCGTGTTGAGCGTCGTCGACTTGCCGGCCCCGTTGGCACCGATGAGGGTGACGATCTCGCCCTCGTTCACCTCGAAGGAGATTCCCTTCACGGCGTGGATGCTGCCGTAGTAGACGTTGATGTCATCGACCTTGAGCATGCTCACAGGCCTCATGCCTCCTTCTGCTTGCCGAGATAGGCCTCGATGACCTGTGGGTTTCCCTGGATGTCGGCAGGGGTGCCCTTGGCGATGATCTTGCCGTAGTTGAGCACGGCGATGCCCTCGCAGATGCCCATCACGAGGTCCATGTCGTGCTCGATGAGCATGACCGCGATGCCGAACTGGTCGCGGATCTTGCGGATGTTGGTCATGAGGTCGGCCGTCTCGGACGGGTTCATGCCGGCAGCCGGCTCGTCGAGGAGGAGCAGCTTCGGGTTGGTCGCGAGCGCGCGGACGATCTCGAGCCTGCGCTGGGCCCCATAGGGAAGCGACCCCGCGACGTGGCCCGCATAGACGGCCATGTCGAAGACGTCGAGCAGCTCGAGGGACCTCTCGTGGAACTGCCGCTCGCTCTTCCAGTAGCGAGGCGTACGCAGGATGCCGCTCCACATGCCGCAGGAGACCTGGTTATGGAGGCCGATCTCGACGTTCTCCTCCACCGTGAGCGACGAGAAGAGCCTGATGTTCTGGAAGGTGCGGGCGATGCCTGCCGAGCTGGCCTTGGCCACGCTCATGCCGGCCGTGTCGGTGCCGTCGAGCAGGATGGTGCCGCGCGTGGGCTGGTAGACCTTCGTGAGCAGGTTGAAGACCGTGGTCTTGCCGGCACCGTTGGGGCCGATGAGGCCCGCGATCTCGGTCTTGCCCACGGTGAGGTTGAAGTCCTCGACGGCATGGAGGCCACCGAAGTCGATGCCGAGGTGTCGGCACTCGAGCACGGGCGTCTCGTCCACGTCGCGCTCAGGGACGATGTAGTCGCTGGGCAGCGGCACCATGCGGGTCTGCTCCCCGGCCTTCTCGGCGCGCTCCACCTCGTGGATGGGCTCACTCATCGACCTCGCCCCCTTCCGTAGACAGGCCCTTCGAACGTCTGAACGAGCCAAGCAATCGGTTCTTGAGACCATGGAAGAACAGCCTCAGCGTGGGGTTGTTGGTCACGATCATGACCAGGATCAGCACGATGGCATAGATGAGCATGCGGTAGTCGGAGATGACGCGGAGCATCTCGGGCAGGAGCGTGAGGACCGTCGCCGAGACGATGGAGCCACGGATGTTGCCCATGCCGCCGAGCACCACGAAGACCAGGATGAGGATCGAGGTGTTCATGTCGAACTTCTTGGGCACGATCGTGGAGTAGTTCATGGCGTAGAGGGCCCCGGCCATGCCCGCGAGCACCGCCGACACCACGAAGGCCATGAGGCGGTACTTGGTGACGTTGATGCCGACCGACTCCGCCGCGATGCGGTTGTCCCGCACGGCCATGATGGCACGGCCCGACCTCGAGTGGATGAGGTTCAGCACCACGAAGAGGCAGAAGAGGATGAGCACGAAGCCGGCGACGAAGGTCGACAGCTTGTCGATGCCGACCGCCCCCTGGGGGCCGTTGATGAGGATCGTGCCCCCGTGCATGCCGAGCGAGTTGGCATCATGCATCGAGAAGTGCAGGCCGGCGTCATCAAGGCCCACATAGAAGTTGTTGAGCAGGTTCTTGATGATCTCGCCGAACGCCAGCGTCACGATCGCGAGGTAGTCGCCGCGCAGGCGCATGACAGGAATGCCGATGACGAAGCCGGCCACGCCCGCGAGGATGCCGCCGATGACGAGCCCGCAGACGAGGAGGAGCGCGCTGTTCGCGATGCTCCCCTTGAGGCAGGCCACGGCCACGACGCCCGAGAAGGCGCCGATGCTCATGAAGCCGGCATGGCCCAGGGAGAGCTCCCCCGAGATGCCGACCACCAGGTTGAGCGAGATGGCCATGCAGATGTAGGCGCAGATGGGAACCAGCAGGCCCGTGAGCGAGTTGGTGAGCGAGCCCGTCGACACGAGCGTCTGCACGATGATGAAGGCGACGGTGACCATGAGGTAGGTCACGAGGTTCGAACGACTCGTCTTGCTTATCCCCTTGAGGGCTCCCATCGTCTACACCTTCTCCCTGATCTGCTTGCCGAGAAGGCCTGCAGGCTTGATGAGCAGCACGACGATGAGGACGCCGAAGACGATGGCATCCGAGAGCTGCGTGCCGATGTATGCCTTGGCGAAGATCTCGATGATACCGAGAAGGACGCCACCGAGGACGGCGCCGGGGATCGACCCGATGCCACCCAGGACGGCGGCCGTGAAGGCCTTGATGCCCGGCATGGAGCCCGTGGTGGGCATGAGCGTCGGGTAGGCGCTGCAGAGGAGGACGCCTGCGATGGCGGCAAGGCCGCTGCCGATGGCGAACGTGAGCGAGATGGTGGAGTTGACGTTGATGCCCATGAGACGGGCCGCGCCCTGGTCCTCGGAGCAGGCGCGCATCGCCTTGCCCATGCGGGTCTTGGTCGTGAACAGGGTGAGCCCGACCATGATGACGGCACACGAGAGGACCGTCACGACCGCGACCGCGGTGATGGTGAGCTGCCCGTCGAAGAGGACGAGCGAGGGGAGGTCCACCACCGAGGTGAACGACTTCGGGTCAGACCCCCAGATGAGCAGGGCCGCGTTCTGCAGGAAGTACGACACGCCGATGGCCGTGATGAGGACGTCGAGCGAGGGGGCGTTACGCAGGGGCTTGTAGGCCAGCCGCTCGATCACGATGCCGGCCACGGTGCATCCCGCGACGGAGAGCAGGACCGCCAGGAACGGGTTCAGGTTGAGGTAGCTCATCGCGCAGAAGCAGATGTAGCCACCCACCATGATGACGTCGCCATGGGCGAAGTTGAGCATCTTGGCGATGCCATAGACCATCGTGTATCCCAGGGCGATGATGGCATACACGCTCCCGAGTGAGAGTCCGTTGATCAGGTTCGAGAGAAAGTCCATCCATCCCTCCTCACTTGAGGTTTCGAGATCCTACGTTCGATCGTGCGACCCGTCCCACCATAGCCGAGAGGGACCTGCGCCATTGCGACATATGGCATATGTTGTCCATCCCGAAACAGGGCTGGCGGAGGTCGGTTGCGACCCCCGCCAGGCGTGAGACCATAATTATTGCAGGTGCTCGGCCCTACATGGCCGCGTAGGCACCGTTCTTGATGACCATGCCCTTCGGGGCCTTCGAGACCTCGCCGGTGTCCGACCAGGTCATGCCCGTGCCGGTGAGCCCGTCATAGGTGAAGTCGGAGGAGGTGATGGCCTCGACCAGCTTGTCGCAGAGGTCCGAGATCGACAGGTCGGCCGTGGCCGACGACTTCTCGATGGCCTGCTTGATGACGTAGACGCAGTCGTAGGCATCGGCCGCGAACTGGTTGGGCGTGTCGTCGTAGTTCTTCTTGTAGGTGGACACGAACGTCTGGGTCTTGTCGTCGGTGGCATCAGCCGTGAACGGCGTGAGGAGCATGACGCCCTCGGCGAGCGTCGTGTCGAATCCCTCGAGCGTGAGGAGTCCGTCGAGGCCGTCGGTGCCGAAGAACTTGGGTGCGTAGCCGAGCGTGGAGGCCTGCTTCAGGATGAGCGATGCGGGCGTGTAGTAGATCGGGAAGAAGATCAGGTCCGCGCCGTTGTTCTTGGCATCGTTGATCTGCACGGAGAAGTCGGTCGCCGTGTCGTCGGTGAACGTGGTGGTCGAGACGATGCTGAGGCCCACCGTGGCCGCCTCCGAGGCGAACTTCTTGTAGATGCCCGTGGAATAGGTGTCGGAGTTGTTGTAGATGACGGCGATCTTGGTGCCCAGCGACTGCTTGGAGATGTAGTCAGCCGATGCCGTGCCTTGGTTGGGGTCGGTGAAGCACATCTGGAAGACGTTGCTCTTGCGCGGCGTCGAGACGTTGCCGTTGTCGTCAGGCTGGCCGCCGATGACGTCGGTCGAGCTGGCCGAGGGCGTGAGCTCGAACATGTTGTCGGAGTTGGTCTCGGCCGAGACGGCCACGCAGGGCGCCGTCGTGGTGGTGCCCACGAGCACCTGCATGCCCCAGTCCTTGAGGTTGTTGTAGGCGTTGACGGACTTCTCGGGGTCGTGCTCGTCATCCTGGAAGTTGTAGTCGAACTGCACGGACCCCGCGGCGGCGTTGATCTCGTCGATGGCCACCTGCGCACCGTTCTTGCAGGCGCCACCGTAGATGGCGGCAGCACCCGTGACGGGGCCGATGCCGCCGACCTTGAACTTCGCGGTGCTTCCCGACTCCGAGCTCGACGAGCTGGACGAGCTGCCGCAGCCTGCAGTGGTGAGGGCTGCGGCGCCGACGACGCCTGTGGCCCCGACGAGCTCGACGAACTTCCTACGAGAGATCGACTTTGCTGATGCCATGTGCTCCTCCTTGCCCCTGACGCCACGTCCTCCCGAGTGCTCCCCCTGGGACGCGGTGCCTGACCGTCCGCTTAAGATGCGGTGCCACGCATGGTAGCGCATCCATGGCAGGGGGACGCCCACATCGAGGTGCCGTTAACACGCTCGAATCCCAGGCCTCAGCGATGCAGGACCCTGGCGACCATCGTGCGGATGGAACGGGCCTCGGGCATGTGCAGCGCGGTGGCGAGGCCGAACGTCACGAGGACGGCAGGTATGCCACCCCCGATGATCGAGGAGAGGGCCGCCACGAGGTTCGGGACGTCATCAGGCAGGAACCCTGCGATGAGGGCCGAGACGAGCATCCCGACGATGCCACCGACGATGCCGAGGCCGAGGGCCTTGAGACCCGTGCCGATGATGCCCCTCATGCCGATGTGGCCGAGCTCCTTCCTCAGGCTCACGAGCGTCACCGCGTCGACCGCCAGGAAGAAGGCGGCAGACGAGTAGGCGACGATGTTGAGGCCGAACACCGGGGCGGCCGCGAGGCAGACCACGATCTGGATGACGCCGGCCACGACGCTCGCCGCGGCATAGATGCCCATGCGACGCAGCGACGAGCAGACCTTCTGCAGGTAGGTGCACACGCCATAGAGCGGCAGGGAGAGCGCGAGGGCACCCAGGTAGGAGGCCGTGGTCCCGATCTCTGCCGTGTCGAACTTGCCGAACGCGAGCAGCGAGATGAGGCTGTCCGAGAAGACCGCCAGGAAGATCGAGAACGGGATGAGGAAGAAGAGGATCTGGGAGATGCCCGACGAGATCCCCGAGACGAATCCCCGGTGGTCGTGCTTGCTCACCATGGTCGAGAGCTCGGTGAACATGGCCGTCGTGATGGGGACGGCGATGATGGCATAGGGCAGCGTGTACCAGAGCCGGGCATAGTAGGCGATCGATGCCCCCTGGTCGGTCACCGCCAGCGCCGCCGTCGACTGGACGGAGCAGGTAGCGAACGAGACGACAGTGGCTATGAGGGTCGGGGCGCCGATGATCAGGGTCTCCTTGAGGAGGTGGTCGTGCCAGTCGATGTGGAGCGTGAGGTGGACCCCGTGGCGGCGCATCGCAGGGAGCTGGACCACCACCTGCATGGCGACGCCTGCCGGGTTGCCGATGGCGAGGATGAGCATGGCCAGGCCCGGGTTGGAGGACGAGAGCGCCGCATAGGCGAAGAACGACGCGGTGCACACGACGTTGTTGATGATGGGCGCCGCGTTGCTCCAGAAGTAGTCGCGCTCGGCGTTGAGGATGCCCGAGACGACCGCCGAGAGGCCATAGAGCACGATCTCTATCGCGAAGAAGCGGAAGAAGTAGACGGCACGGTCGGCGTCGAAGGTGGACGACGCGGTGAACGACTGGGTCCAGATGAACTGCACGGCGAAGACGATGCCCAGCACCGAGAGGGCGCCCATGAGCAGCAGGACGATGGAGAGGAGGTTGGATGCGTACGCGTTGGCCGACTTCCTCCCCGAGCGCTCCTTGCACGAGAGGTAGACCGGGAGGAAGGACGTCGCCAGGAGGCCACCCATCACGAGCTCGTAGAGCTGGTTGGGCAGGTTCGAGGCCACGGTGTAGCAGCTCGAGAGGAGGGTCGTCCCCAGCGCGAAGGCCTGGCCCCAGGTCCTCAGGAACCCCGTGAGGCGGCTCACGATGACGAGGGCGCCCATCATCGCCGCCGAACGCCCGACCTCGTCTCCAGCGGCGCCTTCGGAAGGTCGGTCGGCCTGGACCTCGTCTCCCTCCGGGCTTGCCAAGGAGGTGTCGGGGTCCTCGGGCACGGGGTCCTGGCAGGCGGGGGCCACGTCGGTCGGCCGCTGCCCCTTCTGATGCTTCGGTTGGTGGATCATGTCAGACCCCCTGGGTCAGGTCGGCGAGCTTCGCGTGGGTGAACGCCACGAGCGCGGCAGGAGCGACCTCGAGCTGGATGCCCCGCGCGCCACCCGAGACGCAGATCGTGTCGAAGAGCTGGGCCGTCTCGTCGATGAGCGTGGGGAAGGCCTTGCGCATCCCCACGGGCGAGCAGGCCCCCCGCTGATAGCCGCAGACCGGCTCGAGGTCGGCCACGTGCATCATCGAGAGGGACTTCTCCCCTGCCGCTGCCGCGGCCCGCTTGAGGTCGAGCTCGAGGTCCACGGGGATGCAACAGACCACATGGTCGCCCGCGGGGCTCACGCAGACGAGCGTCTTGAAGTCTCGGTCCGGGTCCTGCCCGAGGCTCCGCGCGATCTCGACGCCCAGGCCGTGGCCCGGGGTCTCGGCCGCCTCGTAGGTATGGAGCACATAGGGAACGCCACCGCGCTCGAGCTCGCGCATGGCATTGGTCTTGGGTGCCCTCTGCCTGCGGGACATGCTCACTCGCCCGCCTTGGCGTCGAGGGCGTCCTGGGCGGCGCGCGTGTGCTCCAGCACGGGCGCGAGGAAGCGGCCCGTGTAGCTCTGGGGACATGCCGCGACCTGCTCCGGCGTGCCAGCACAGACCACGGTGCCACCGGCGTCTCCCCCCTCGGGCCCGAGGTCGATGAGACGGTCGGCGACCTTGATGACGTCGAGGTTGTGCTCGATCACGAGCACGGTGTTGCCCGCGTCGACCAGGCGCTCGAGCACGTCGAGGAGCTGGCGCACGTCCTCGAAGTGGAGCCCGGTGGTGGGCTCGTCGAGGATGTAGAAGGTCTTGCCGGTCTGCCGACGGTGCAGCTCCTTGGCGAGCTTCACGCGCTGGGCCTCGCCGCCCGAGAGCGTGGTGGCGGGCTGGCCCAGCCTGATGTAGCCCAGGCCCACGTCGTAGAGGGTCTGGAGCTTGGCCTTGATCTGCGGGATGTTCTGGAAGAAGGCGAGGGCCTCGGTGACCGACATGTCGAGCACCTGCGCGATGTTCTTGCCGTGGTAGGTGACCTCCAGGGTCTCGCGGTTGTAGCGGGCACCGTGGCAGACCTCGCAGGGCACGTAGACGTCGGGCAGGAAGTTCATCTCGATCTTGATCTGGCCGTCGCCCTTGCAGGCCTCGCAGCGCCCTCCCGAGACGTTGAACGAGAAGCGCCCCGGCGAGTAGCCACGAGCGCGGCTCTCGGGGGTGGAGGCGAACAGCGCCCGGAGGTCGTCCCAGAGGCCGATGTAGGTGGCCGGGTTGGAGCGCGGGGTGCGCCCGATGGGGCTCTGGTCGACGTCGATGACCTTGTCGATGAGCTCCACGCCGGTGAGCTTCTTGTAGGGGCCGACCGGACGGGTGCTCCTCTGCACGAGGTTGGTGAGGGCGGGTGCCAGGGTGTCGGTCACGAGCGAGCTCTTGCCGCTGCCCGACACGCCCGTCACCACGGTGAGCGTGCCTATCTCGACCTCGGCCGTGACGCCCTTGAGGTTGTTGCAGGTGGCGCCCGTGATCCTGAGCTTGCCGCGACGGGGCTTCCTGCGCTTGTCGGGGAGGCGTATGAGACGGTCGCCCCTGAGGTAGGCACCGGTGAGCGACTCAGGCGAGGCCATGATCTGCGCAGGGGTACCCGCGGCCACGACCTTGCCGCCGCGCTCGCCGGCGCCCGGGCCCATGTCGATCACGTAGTCGGCCGCCCGGATGGTGTCCTCGTCGTGCTCGACCACGATGACCGTGTTGCCCATGTCGCGGAGGCGCTCGAGGGTCTTGATGAGACGGTCGTTGTCGCGCTGGTGCAGGCCGATGGACGGCTCGTCGAGGACGTAGAGCACGCCCATGAGGCCGGCGCCGATCTGGGTGGCCAGGCGGATGCGCTGGGCCTCGCCGCCCGAGAGGCTCCTCGAGGCGCGCGCCAGCGTGAGGTAGTCGAGGCCCACGTCGACCATGAAGGCGAGCCGGGCGCGGATCTCCTTCACGATGGGACCACCTATGACGAGCTGGCGCTCCGAGAGCTCGAGGTTCTCGAAGAAGTCGAGGCTCTCGCGGCAGCTCATGCGGCACACCTCGTCGATGTTCCTGTCGCCCACCGTGACGGCCAGCATCTCGGGCTTGAGACGGGCCCCGTGGCAGGTGTCGCAGGGCTCCTCGCGGATGTAGCGCTCGAGACGGGCACGCATCTGGTCGTTGGTGGTCTCGGTGTACTTCTCGAAGAGGATGGAGCGCACGCCCGAGTACTTGGTGAACCAGTGGGTGTCTCGACCGTCCACGGTGCGGTAGTCCACGCGGACCTTGGTGGCACCCATGCCGTCGAGGAGGGCCACCCGGACCTTCTTGGGCAGCTTGTTCCAGGGGGTCTCGTCCGAGACCCGCAGGTGCTTGCAGACGGCCGAGAAGATCTGGGGATAGTAGTTGGACTTGCCGAAGAACGAGCCGAAGACCCCCTCGGCCACGGACTTGGTCGGGTCCTCGATGAGCGACTCGGCGTCCACGACGCGACGGACGCCCAGCCCGTCGCAGTCGGGGCAGGCGCCGTAGGGTGCGTTGAACGAGAAGTCGCGGGGCTGGAGGTCGTCGATCGAGTGGCCGTGCACGGGGCATGCCAGCGCCAGTGAGTACTGCAGCAGCTCGCCCGGCATCCCCTCGGGGTCGTCCTTGTCGGGCAGGAGCCAGACTCCCACCTTGCCCCCCGCGAGCCGGGTGGCCGTCTCGACGGCCTCGGCGATGCGGCCCAGCGAGGTCTCGCGGATGACGATGCGGTCGACCACGACCTCGAGGGTGTGCTTGAGCTTCTTGTCGAGCGTGACGTCCTCGTCGAGGTCGCGCACCTCGCCATCGATGCGCACGCGCGAGAAGCCCTCGCGCCGCAGGTCCTCGAGGAGCTTCGTGTACTCGCCCTTGCGACCGAGCACCACGGGCGCGAGCACGTAGGCGCGCCTTCCCGTGCCGGCGGCCAGGACCTTGTCGGCCACCTGGTCGGTGGTCTGGCGCTCGATGACGCGGCCGCACTCGGGACAGTGCGGGATGCCGACGCGCGCATAGAGCAGGCGCAGGTAGTCATAGATCTCGGTCACCGTGCCCACCGTGGAGCGCGGGTTCTTGGAGGTCGTCTTCTGGTCGATCGACACGGCCGGCGAGAGGCCGTCGATGGAGTCGAGGTCAGGCTTGTCCATCTGGCCCAGGAACTGCCGGGCATAGCTCGAGAGGGACTCCACGTAGCGACGCTGGCCCTCGGCATAGATCGTGTCGAAGGCGAGGCTCGACTTGCCCGAGCCCGAGAGCCCCGTGATCACCACGAGCTTGTCACGCGGGATGGTGACGTCGATGTCTGCGAGGTTGTGCTCGCGTGCGCCGCGGATGACGATTGCGTCCTGTGCCATGTGCCTAGCTACCTCGCTGTCCTTCGTCTCTCCGTGACTGGTGCGTCAGGGGCCTCCTCCGAAGAGGCCAAGCCTTTAGTTTAGCCACTGGGGCAGGACCGACGTCGCGACATGGCGCGCTCCATGGTATCCGCGTGCGAGAGGGGCGAGGTTTACGGAGCCGCCCGTTGGGGAATGCTGTTATTGTACTTCCCGTAGTAACATATACGTCCCGACAGAGAGGAACCGCACATGCTACTCGAAGGAAAGGTCGCCGTCGTCACCGGAGGAACGCGCGGCATCGGCTACTCGATCGTGACCACATACCTGCGAGAGGGCGCGAAGGTCGCCCTGTTCGGCAGCCGTCAGGAGACCGTCGAGGCGGCGCTGGCGAACGTCCGCGCGGAGCTCCCGGACGCAGAGGTCATGGGGCTTGCCCCGGACCTCAGGTCCGCAGCTGCGGTCACGGACGCCCTCGACCAGGTCAAGGCGGCCTTCGGCTCGCTCGACATCCAGGTCAACAACGCCGGCATCTCGCAGTCGACGCCGCTGCTCGACTACACGCAGGACGACTTCGACAAGGTCCTCGGGATCAACGTCGAGTCCGTCCTCGTCTGCAGCCAGGCAGCCGCACGGGTCATGGTCGAGGAGGGCGGCGGCGTCATCCTCAACACCAGCTCGATGGTCGGCACCTACGGCCAGGCCTCTGGCGTTGGCTACCCCGCGTCCAAGTTCGCCGTGAACGGCATCACGCGCTCGCTCGCCCGCGAGCTCGGCCCCAAGCACATCAGGGTCAACGCCGTGGCCCCCGGCGTCACCGCCACCGACATGGTGACGGCGCTGCCCCAGGAGTGGCAGGACAAGCTCGCGGCCTCGGTGCCGCTGGGACGCATCGGCACACCGCAGGACGTGGCGAACGCCTTCCTCTTCCTGGCGAGCGACATGGCGAGCTACGTCACGGGTGCGGTGCTCCCCGTTGACGGCGCCACGCAGGTCTAGGGTCCCTAGTCCACTGCCACCTTGACGACGACCTTGCGCTCGGCCACGGGGCCGGCCACGCAGCAGGCGGGCTTGTGTGCCTCCTCCGGGCTCACGGCCACGAGGTCGCCAGGGGCAAGGATGACGGTCGTGGCCACGTCCGGCCCCGCATAGAGCGCGAAGTCGCCTTCCTCGTCATAGGGCTTGGTCTCGGCAAGGCCGCAGACGGGCGTGACAAGGAAGGCCTCCGTGCCCGACACCACGTACTGGACGTCGAAGTAGCGCCTGTGGGCCTCGTAGTCCTTGGACTCGGCAGGCACCGTCGTGACGTCCATCACCTTGGCGAAGACCCTCTCGCCGTCGATGTCGTAGCGACCGGGGTCGAGGGTCGCGAGGTCGTCACGCCCCAGGAACGCATAGGCCGCGCGGAAGCGGTCCGAGAGGTAGTCGTACTTCGTTGCGAGCATCGGTTCTCCTTATGGGTCGGTCATGGCCCCAGCCACAGACGGCCGGGTTCTGCCGTCCCCGATGCTACCCGCTCCGCCGCGCGTCTCAGGCCATGGTGCGGCGAGCGGTATGACAAGGGGCCCCGACGAATCGGGGCCCCTTGGTTCACGCGAAGCATGGACGGGTAGCGGACGCTACTTGTTCATGGCCTCCTCGACCGCGACGGCGCAGGCCACGGTGGCACCGACCATGGGGTTGTTGCCCATGCCGATGAGACCCATCATGTCCACGTGCGCAGGCACGGAGGAAGAGCCGGCGAACTGGGCGTCGGAGTGCATACGGCCCATCGTGTCGGTCATGCCGTAGGAGGCAGGGCCGGCACCCATGTTGTCGGGGTGCAGCGTACGGCCGGTGCCGCCGCCGGAGGCCACGGAGAAGTACTTGAGGCCCTTCTCGACGACGCGCTCCTTCTTGTACGTGCCCGCGACGGGATGCTGGAAGCGGGTGGGGTTGGTGGAGTTGCCGGTGATGGAGATGTCGACGTCCTCATGCCACATGATGGCAACGCCCTCGCGGACGTCGTCGGCACCGTAGCAGTTGATGGCCGCACGCGGGCCATCGGAGTACGAGATGGTCTCCACGACCTTGAGCTCGCTCGTGTAGTAGTCGAACTGCGTCTTCACATAGGTGAAGCCGTTGATGCGGCTGATGATCTGCGCCGCATCCTTGCCCAGGCCATTGAGGCAGACGCGGAGCGGGGTCTTGCGGGCCTTGTTGGCGTTCATCGCGATGCCGATGGCGCCCTCGGCGGCCGCGAAGGACTCGTGGCCCGCGAGGAAGCAGAAGCACTTGGTGTCGTTGCCCAGGAGCATGGCACCGAGGTTGCCGTGGCCGAGGCCGACCTTGCGGTCGTCGGCGACGGAGCCCGGCACGCAGAAGGCCTGCAGGCCCTCGCCGATGCACTTGGCCGCCTCAGGGGCGGTCTTGACGCCGCGCTTGATGGCCAGGGCGCAGCCGCAGGTGTAGGCCCAGACGGCGTTCTCGAACGCGATGGACTGGACGCCCAGCACGAGGGCGCGGGGGTCGATGCCCTTGTCCTTGCAGATCTTCTCGCACTCCTCGAGAGAGGAGATGCCGTTCTCGGCGAGAGCCTTGTTGATCGTGTCGATACGGCGCTCGTAGCCTTCGAAAGTAACTGCCATTTGTATGTCCCTCCCTCTCTACTCGGTGACCGGGAACGTGCTGGCGACGGAGTGGGTCTCCTTGTCGGTACGCGGGTCGATGTACTTGGCGGCGTTGTCCCACTGGCCATAGTGGCCCATGGCACCCTGGATGGCGTCGGCGGGGGCGTCACCCTTCTTGAGGGCGTCGGTGAACTTGCCGAGGTTCAGGAACTCGAAGGCGATGATCTCGTCCTTGTCGTTCAGCGCGATGCGCGTGACGTAGCCCTGGGCGAGCTCGAGGTAACGGGCGCCCTTGGCCGCGGTGCCGTACATGGTGCCGACCTGCGAGCGCAGGCCCTTGCCGAGGTCGTCGAGGCCGGCGCCGATGGGAAGGCCGCCCTCGGAGAAGGCGGTCTGCGTGCGGCCGTAGACGATCTGCAGGAACAGCTGACGCATGGCGACGTTGATGGCATCGCAGACGAGGTCGGTGTTGAGCGCCTCGAGGATGGTCTTCTTGGGGAGGATCTCAGCCGCCATGGCGGCGGAGTGGGTCATGCCGGAGCAGCCGATCGTCTCGATCAGGCACTCCTCGATGACACCCTCCTTGACGTTCAGCGTGAGCTTGCAGGCGCCCTGCTGGGGTGCGCACCAGCCGATGCCATGCGTCAGACCGGAGATGTCCTTGATCTCCTTGGCCTGGACCCACTTGCCCTCCTCAGGGATTGGGGCAGGACCGTGGTATGCGCCCTTGGCAACCGGGCACATGTTCTCCACTTCAGTCGAATACTGCATGCCTCTCCTCTCATCTTTCCCACAAGCGACCGCAGGAGAGGACTCCCGCGCCGCATCGGACAAACCTCTCAGATGATAACGCGAATCCGAGGTCGCCGACACGGCGACGAGGCATATCCACCGAGCGAACGGGCGGATGTCGCCCGACGTGACGTACCTGTACAGCCCTGGCTGTACAACCTTGGCAGCGCTCTTCCGATGGCGTGCCGCGCAGGCATGCCCCACGGGTAGAATGACTCTCGACGAACAGGTTGCCGGCCTCTTGGGACCGGCTTGGAAGAAGGGCGAGAGATGGCAGCACAGGACCAAGGAGCCGAGAGGGACGAGCAGGGTGTCCCGACCTTTGACGCGAACGCGCTCTCGAGCGTGCACCATGTGATCGGCGTCGTCTCGGGCAAGGGTGGCGTGGGCAAGTCGCTCGTCGCGGGCACGCTCGCCGTCGAGCTGGCACGGGCCGGCAAGCGCGTCGGCGTCCTCGACGCCGACATCACCGGCCCCTCGATCCCCCGCATGTTCGGGATGGGAGGGGCACATGCCACGGCGCTCGGGAACCTGTTCCTGCCCGAGGCCACCGAGGGCGGCATCAAGGTCATGAGCGCCAACCTCCTGCTCGAGCACGAGGACGACCCGGTGATCTGGCGCGGGCCCATCCTCGCCGGGGCCATCAAGCAGTTCTGGAGCCAGACCGACTGGGGCACCATCGACTACCTGCTCTGCGACATGCCCCCCGGAACGGGCGACGTGGCGCTCACGGTGTTCCAGAGCCTGCCGGTGGACGGCATCGTCATCGTCACGAGCCCCCAGGACCTCGTGAGCATGATCGTGGGCAAGGCCGTGAACATGGCCGAGAAGATGGGCGTCCCCGTGCTGGGCCTCGTCGAGAACATGAGCTACGTCACCTGCCCCGACTGCGGCGCGAGGATCGAGGTCTTCGGCGAGTCCCACCTGGCCGAGACGGCCGAGGGCTACGGCCTCGACGTCCTGGGCCGCATGCCCATCGACCCCGCCTTCGCGCAGATGTGCGACGCCGGTACCATCGAGGCCGACCTGCCCGCCGACCTTCTCCCCGACGCCGTGGCCACCATCCTCGACCTCCCCGAGCATGAGGTGGCGCACCCCAACGAGGAGGTCGACGCCGACGCCGGCACCACCGTGGGCGGCTGCCCCAGCGAGAGCAGCAGGTAGCATGCCGAGGGTGCACGCTCAGACGAGGGCGAAGGCCCACCAGGAGGCGATGCGCAAGGCTGCCGGGACGGCGGTCCCCGACGCCTGCGACGTCTGCGTGGTAGGCGGCGGTGCCGCGGGGATCGTGGCGGCCATCGCCTCGGCCGAGGCCGGCGCCACGACGGTCGTGCTCGAGGCGGCACCCGAGGCAGGGCGGACCATCCTCGCCACCGGCAACGGCCGCTGCAACTTCTGTAACGCGGACCTCGACCCCGCCCGCTACAACGACCCCGCCTTCGTGGGTGCCGTCATGGGGGCCGACCCGCTCCATGACGTCCTGGGCCTGTTCGCCGACTCCGGCCTCATCTGGACCGTCGAGGACGGCCGCTACTACCCCCGGAGCCTCTGCGCGACGTCGGTGCGTGACGTCCTCCTCGCCCGTGCCGAGGCCGCAGGCGTCGTGATGGCCTGCGCCCGACCGGTCGGGCGCGTGAGCCACGACGCAGGAGGCATGTGCGTCGGATACGAGGGGTCCTTCTCGCCAGGCACGTCGCATGTCCTGCATGCCGCGACCGTCATCGTCGCCACCGGGGGCACCTCCGTGCCCCAGGGCCTCGAAGGGTCCGTGGTACCCCGCTCGCCCGTGCTGTGCTCGCTCTCCTGCACCACGCCCATGGTCGACCTGGCACGGCTCGACGGCAGGCGCGTCCGCGGCGAGGCACGGCTCCTGCGCGCCGGCACGCCCATCTACCACGAGTCCGGCGAGGTCCTCCTGCGCACCTATGGCATCTCGGGCATCGTCACCTTCGACCTCTCGAGAAGGGCGTCGGCCGGCGACGTCATCGAGCTCGACCTCGTGCCCGAGCTCGATGACACGTCGCTCGCGGCACACGTCCGCGCCCATGGCTCGCTCGACGGTGCCCTCGACCCGATGGTCGCCTCCGAGCTCGCACGCCATACGCACGACCCGGCGGAGCTCGCCCATGCCGCCAAGCACCTCACGCTCCTCGTGGACGGCCCGGCCGACGCCGAGCACGCCCAGGTCACGCGAGGCGGTCTTGCCACGAGGTGCTTCTCGGCATCGACGCTCGCGTCCCATGAGGAGCCGACGCTGTTCGCCTGCGGCGAGGCCCTCGACGTGGATGCCGACTGCGGCGGGTTCAACCTTGCCTGGGCCTGGACGAGCGGCATGGTCGCCGGGCGTTCCGCGGCGGCCACCGCCCTCTCCCCATCCCACACACCCGCACCCACGGAAGGTCCATCCCTATGATCGAGGTCTCTGGCATCCGCATCCCCGCCTACAAGCTCGACGGCTCCGCCGACAAGGAGCACCGTCTGGTGATGCGGGCCGTGCTCAACAAGGTCCACGAGGCCCCCGACGCCATCACCTCCATCGAGCTGCGACGCCGCTCCGTCGACGCCCGCAAGAAGGCCAACGTCCACCTCACCTACACCGTCCGCATGACCTTGAGGGGCGGGGCCAACGCCGAGCGCGACCTCCTCGCACGCCTCGAGGCGCACCATAACGCCGGAGGCGTGAGGCAGGTCACGGACGAGACGCCCCACCTCCCCCTGCGCTCCACGTGGTCCCTCGAGGGGCGCCCCGTGGTGGTGGGCGCGGGGTGTGCCGGCCTCTTCTGCGCCCTGGCGCTCGCATCGGCGGGCCTCGAGCCGTTGCTTGTCGAGCGCGGCGATGACGCCGAGCGAAGGGGCTCGACCGTGCATGGCTTCAACGCCACGGGGACGCTCGACCCCGAGAGCAACATCCAGTTCGGCCTCGGCGGCGCCGGGACCTTCTCGGACGGCAAGCTCTCCACGGGCACCAAGGGCCCGCGCAACCGCCTCGTCCTCGAGACGTTCGTGGAGGCAGGGGCCCAGCGCGAGATAGCCTGGGACGCAAAGCCCCACATCGGCTCAGACGTCCTCCCCGGCGTGGTCACCAACCTCGTGCGACGGATCACCGAGCTGGGCGGCGAGGTCCGCTGCCGCTGCCGGCTCACCGGGCTCGACCTGGCGGACGGGACCGTGCGCGGAGTCCGCCTGGAGCGGCGCGAGGAGGGAGGCCTCGTGGTGGAGGAGCGCGTCCCCACCTCACAGGTGGTCCTCGCCTGCGGCCACTCCGCACGTGACATGTTCGAGCTCCTCCGTGACTCCGGCGTCGCGCTCGAACGCAAGACCTTCGCCATGGGCGTGCGCATCGAGCACCTCCAGGCAGACATAGACCGTGCCCAGTACGGCGACGCGGCCGGCAACCCCGCCTTGGGAGCTGCCCCCTACAAGCTCGTGGCGCACCTCGGCGAGGGCAGGAGCGCCTACTCGTTCTGCATGTGCCCCGGCGGCTTCGTGGTGGCGGCCGCGTCCGAGCCGGGCGGCGTCGTGACCAACGGCATGAGCTATGCCGCGCGCGACGGCCTGAACGCCAACGCGGGCCTCCTCGCCAACGTGCGCCCGCAGGACCTCGACGGGGACGACCCCCTGGCGGGCGTCCGGCTGCAACGCCGCTGCGAGCAGGCGGCCTTCGCCGAGGGAGGCGGCGCGTTCGTGGCACCGGCGCAGCTCGTCGGCGACTTCCTCAAGGGACAGCGCTCGAGCGCGGCGGGGCGCGTATGCCCCACCTACCCGCGCGGCGTCTCGTGGGGATCGGTCGAGGGGTGCCTGCCCGACCGGATCGTCGAGACCCTCAGGGCCGGCATCCCCGCCATGGCCCGCCACCTCAGCGGCTTCGACGCCCCTGACGCCGTGCTCACCGGGGTCGAGACCCGCTCGAGCTCACCGGTGCGCGTGCCCCGCGGGACCGACGGCCAGTCCGTGAGCTGCCGAGGCCTCTTCCCTGCAGGCGAGGGTGCGGGATACGCCGGTGGCATCATGAGCGCCGCGGTGGACGGCCTCGCGGCTGCCGATGCGGTCATCGCAGCAGCGAAGGACGCGGCCTCAGGCCTGTCCTAGGGACGGCCCCGCGACAGCGTAGGCACCTCAGTGGTGCCGGCCCCTCCCCTTGAGCGCCCGCTTGAGGTCCACGCTCGCGCTCTGCCGCCGCGCCGAGTGCCTGCGCAGACGTGACGCGGCGCTCCCCGACCGGCTCGCCAGTCGGTGCCAGCGGTAGTTGAGGCTCTCGTTGGCATCGGACCTGAGACCAAGGAGCGGGGTGGCCGCCAGCACGGGCAGGAAGTACTCGACCATACGCCAGACCACGAAGCCGGCCGCGCCCTCCCCCGCGAACAAGGGACCGAACAGGAGCGCGAACCCGCCCTCGGCACCGAAGGTGCCACCTGGGAGCGGGATCGCCGACGTCAGCAGCTCGAGCATGGACCCCGATGCCAGACAGGTGAGCAGGTCGGCGGGCTTGCCGAAGGCATTCAGGACGAACCAGGGAAGCGCATACAGGCAGCCGAGCTGGAACAGGGTGAGCAGCAACGTGGCAACCATGTTGCCGACGTTGCTCGCAGCAGCCTTGAAGCCGTCGGAGAACTCGAGCACCTGCGTGTTCACGACCTCGTTCCAATGGTCGAAGTCCTTGAGCCAGCCCCGCTTCGAGAGGAAGCGCAGGACCCAGTTGCCGAGCTTGACGATGAAGTTGGGGAAGAGGCAGACCACGAGAAGGGCTGCGACCTCGAGGATCTTGAACACGAACAGGAGCGCCCCGATGATGACGAAGCCCCCGAAGTTCTCGAGGAAGTAGTCAAGGCGGAAGATCAGCATGAGGGCCGCGAAGATGCCCTCGCCGGCCTCGTACATGATGAAGCGCGTGTACTGGACGGCACCGGCGCTGCCCATCGAGAGGCCCGCGCGCGTGAGCCGATAGATCTGGGCAGGGGCACCCCCCGTGCCGTTGGGCGTCAGGTTCGAGAAGAAGATGCCCGAGGCCTCGACGCTCATGAGGTCACGGATGCCCAAGGGACAATGGGGGTCCGAGATGATGGCCATGACATAGGCCATGACGCCCACGGCGTAGTAGACCACGTAGGCGAGCATGGCGGCCACGACCCAGGCCTTGTCCACGGTTGCGATGGAGGAGAGGAACTCCCCCATCTGACCGGAGAATACGAGGTAGCAGACATAGGCCACGGCGACGGCGGCCAGGAACAGGATGCTCTTGCGAACGGTGGAGTAGTTATCGGCCTCGGCCTCGGCCTGCGCGGTCGGGACGGCATGGTTCGAGGAGACCTTGGTGGTCACCTTGGACTGCGTCTTCTGCTTGTATGACCGGGCCATCGCACCTCATCTCGGGGCAGGAACGCGCTAGGCATCCATACTACAAGAGTCCCTGAACCCGCGAGTCGCGAAAGGTGGCAGGCGGGGTTAGTCCATGCCGTGCCCTCGCCCTTTGCAGGCAGCGACACCTCAGAGACCATGAGACGGCACGCATGTCGGTATCCGAATCATCCCGCGCCCTGAGCGGCGAGGACGTGAGCCGGGAAC
The DNA here is from genome assembly GCA_022483015.1 of Atopobiaceae bacterium. Classification (NCBI taxonomy): domain Bacteria; kingdom Bacillati; phylum Actinomycetota; class Coriobacteriia; order Coriobacteriales; family Atopobiaceae; species Atopobiaceae bacterium. The sequence continues at coordinate 2,069,856 of JAKVOB010000001.1, forward strand.
ACCTGACACCGCCTCACCCCGTGACCTACGAGATCGCCTTGATCAGCTTCTCCAGCTCCTCGTCCTGGCCCATGCCGGTGAGGAAGCACACCCCGTCGAGGACGGGGATGTTGAAGGTGTCGTCGGTCTTCACCACTGAGATGTAGGCATCCGCCGTCTTGAGGTAGTGGCGCAGCGACTTGATGTCAACGGCCTCGACGTCCGCCTCGATCCCACGGTCCTTGAGGAGCCTGGTGACCTTGCTTGCGACCGTCTGCGAGGTGGCCACGCCCGATCCGCAGGCAACGATTATCTTTGGAACCATCTGATCCTCCTGTCAGCGAGCGGGGCGCACGTCATCGTCCACGAGGTAATCCGTGAAGGCACGGACCATGCCCTCGCCTGTCGTCTGTGCCATGATACCAGCCACGACCGACGCGTCCATGAAGAGGTTCATGAGGCCTTGGAGCATCTCGACCTGTGCGCCGTCGCTCGTGATGCCGAGGTTGATGATGAGCCGGGCGGACACGTCGCCTCCCATGCCTGCCATGGCCTCGAACTCGATGGGATTGGTCGGCCGCACGATGGCCACATAGGGCCTGAGCACGAAGGACGGGTCCGTATGCGGGATGGCGATCTGGGCCCCCTTGGTCACGAGCCCCGTGGGATAGCTCACCTCGCGGGCGATGACGGCCTCGAGCCAGCCTTCGCCCACATAGCCGCCATCCCTGAGCTGTGGCTCGATCCTCCTGAAGACCGTCTCCCGGTCCTGCGAAACGTCATCGAAGAAGACGAGCTCGGGCTTGAACAAGGAAGAATCTATCGGGGTCATGCGTTGCATCCCTTCGGGGTATGGCACTCAGATGACCGTGCCATCGTACCATCTGCCAGCGCGGAAGGGGACCGAGCCCTCACTTCTTATGCGGATGGTAACGTCTGCGCGTGGCGTGGGCGCTCCCCTTGCGGGCCCCGGCCTTGAGGCGGGCCATGACCTCCTCCTCCGAGGTCCCCTCGGCCGCGCTCTTGAGGCTCACGAGCTGGTCGCGCAGGGCGGCTGCCTCCTCGTAGTCCATGTCGGCGCTCGCGGCGGCCATGTCCTCCTCGAGGGTCTGGATGAGACGCGCCATCTCCTCCTTGGGAAGGTCTTTGAGCTCCGAGGCCACCGAAGCCGCAGCCTCCGCCGCAGGGGTCGTGAACTCGCCGTTCACGCGGTCGCGCTTGTCCACGTTGGCCGACGCCTCCGAGATGAACCCCGAGATGTCGTTGATCGCCTTGCGCACCGTGCGCGGCTCTATGCCGTGCTCGGTGTTGTAGGCCTCCTGGATCGCGCGTCGACGACGGGTCTCGTCGATGGCGACGCGCATGGAGTCCGTGACGTCATCCGCATACATGATGACCTCGCCCGAGACGTTACGCGCGGCGCGTCCCATCGTCTGGATGAGGCTCCGCCGGTTGCGCAGGAACCCCTCCTTGTCGGCATCGAGGATCGCCACGAGCGAGACCTCGGGGATGTCGAGGCCCTCGCGCAGCAGGTTGATGCCCACCAGGCAGTCGATCTTCCCCTGGCGCAGGTCCCTGATGATGTCCACGCGGTCGAGGGTCTTGGTGTCGGAGTGCATGTAGTTGACCTTGATGCCCTCGTCGAGCAGGTGGTCGGTGAGGTCCTCGGCCATCCGCTTGGTGAGCGTGGTCACGAGCACGCGCTCGTGCCGGGCAGCGCGGGCCCGGATCTCGTCCACGAGGTCGTCGACCTGCCCGCGAACGGGGCGCACGTCGATCCTTGGGTCGAGGAGCCCCGTGGGACGGATGAGCTGCTCGACCGTCTGCTGGCTCACGGACTCCTCGTAGTCGCCGGGCGTGGCCGAGACATAGAGGAACTGGGGGATGCGGCTCTCGAACTCATCGAAGCGCAGGGGCCTGTTGTCGAGCGCCGAGGGAAGCCTGAACCCGTGTTCCACGAGCGTGACCTTGCGCGAGCGGTCGCCCTCGTGCATGCCACGGATCTGCGGGATCGTGACGTGGCTCTCGTCGATGATGCAGAGCATGTCCTTGGGGAAGTAGTCGATGAGGGTGTATGGGGGCTCGCCGGGCTTCCTGCCGTCGAGGTGGCGCGAGTAGTTCTCGATGCCGTTGCAGTAGCCCATGTTCTCGAGCATCTCGAGGTCGTAGGCGGTGCGTTCCTTCAGACGCTGGGCCTCGAGCAGCTTGCCCTCGCCCTTGAGCTGTGCCAGGCGGCTAGTGAGCTCGTCGTTGATGGTCTCCAGGGCATGGTTCACCTTGGGTCGCTCGGTCACGTAGTGCGAGGCAGGCCAGATGGGGATGGCGTCGTACTCGCGCAGGACCTCACCCGTGACCTCGTCGACGTCGGCGATGAGCTCGACCTCGTCGCCGAAGAACGAGACGCGCAGGGGATGCTCCGCATAGGGAGGGAAGACGTCGATGACGTCCCCGCGCACGCGGAAGGTCCCGCGCGAGAGGTCGAAGTCGTTGCGGTCGTACTGGATGTCGATGAGGTTGCGGATGAGCTCGTCGCGCTCGAGCGGGACCTCCTTGTCGACGTTTGGGGCGAGCCCCGCGTAGTCCTGGGGGCTGCCGATGCCATAGATGCACGAGACGGAGGCCACGCACACCACGTCGCGCCGCGAGAGCAGGCTCGAGGTGGCCTGGTGCCTGAGCTTCTCGACCTCCTCGTTGATGGAGGCGTCCTTCTCGATGTAGGTGTCCGACTGCGGGACGTAGGCCTCGGGCTGGTAGTAGTCGTAGTACGAGACGAAGTAGACCACGGCGTTGTGGGGGAACAGGTCGCGCATCTCGCCGGCCACCTGGGCGGCGAGCGTCTTGTTGGGCTCGATGATGAGCGTGGGCTTGTTCACGGCCTCGATGGTCTTCGCCATCGAGAAGGTCTTGCCGCTGCCCGTGACCCCCATGAGGGTCTGGTAGCGCAGGCCGTCGTCTACGCCCCTTGCCAGCTTGGCGATGGCCTGCGGCTGGTCGCCGGAGGGCTCGTAGGGAGCCACCACCTCGAGGGGTACGCCCCCCTGCTCCATCCCGAAGCGCTTGAGCTCGCCGCCGAAGCGCTCCGGCGCGGCAGACGTGCCGCTCGCACCAGGATGTGCCAGCGAGAGGTCACGCGCGATGTCCTCGTCTTCCGTGCTGTCCATGGCCCCTCCCCTGCCCGACTCGTGGCTCCAGTGTAGCGTGTCATGGCAGGGGCGTACAGACGTTCGGTGCCGTCCGCCCCGGGACGACCTAGGCCGCGAGAAGCCCGTCCGGATAGCAGCGCCGGTAGGATGCGTACGCATCGTTCACCCGCGTGAGGTAGGCACGGGTCTCGGCATAGGTGATGGAGCCTGCGAAGTCGCTCCCCTGGGACCTCCAGACCGACACGTTGCCCAGGCCGGCGTTGTACGCCGCGACGACCTCGTCGGAGGTGTCGAGGTTGTCTTGCAGGTATCCGAGGTACGCACACCCGTACTCGATGTTCGTGGCCGGGTCGGTGAGGTCGGCCGGATCGTAGGCGTTCCCGTCCACCAGGCCCATGTCGGCGACCTCCTGGGCCGTCTCGGGCATGAGCTGCATGAGGCCGACGGCGCCGGCAGCCGAGGAGGCGTCGTCGTCCCAGCCTGACTCGCACTTGATGATGGCGCAGGCGAAGAGCGGGTCGATGCCGTGCCTGGTCGCGGACTCCTCCACGAGGTCGGCATGGCTCACCGGGCAGAGCACCTGACGCGTGAGGCCGATGGGACCGTAGGTGAGCCCCACCGAGACAACGGCGAGCACGAGCATGGCCACGAGGGGGACCGTTCGGAACCAACGCCAGAAGCGTGGCTTGGAATGCCTGCTCATGACAACATGCCCCCTGGGACGGACTTCCAGCCACCCTTGGCGCGGGACCGCCACCATGCGTCCACCGCCAAGACGAGCGCCGACTCGGTACCCGTGTTGTCGATGATGGTATCGGCGTGCTCGCAGAGGTAGGCGTCGCTCGGCTGGGCCGACACGCGCCGGTCGAAGTCGGCCGCGTCCATGCCGCGCCCCTGCGCACGGACGCGCCTCGCGCGGAGCGGGCAGGTCACGGCCATGACCTCGTCAGCCAGGGGAATCAGGTCGATGACGCGGTCGAGCAGGGGTATCTCGACCACGCAGACGTCAGGTCTGGTGGCACAGCACGGCACGTCGGTGAGCTGGCGGGTCAGCTCGGCCTTGATGGCCGGCATCTCGATCCCCTCGAGGAGGCGTCGCGAGTCATCGCTCACGAAGGCGCGTGCGGCGAGAAGGGCACGGTCGAGCTCGCCCGTCTCGGGGTCGACGAGGTCGTCGCCGAAGGCCTCGGCAAGGTCTCCCTCGATGTCTCCCCCAGGTCGGCAGACGTCGCGCGAGACCTGGTCGAGGTCGATCCTCATGGCACCGTGGCCCTCGATGAGGCGGGCGACGGTCGACTTGCCTGAGGCGATCCCCCCGGCAAGGAAGACGGTATACACGGGTGAGACCTCCTCGGGTGCGTTTTGGGTGTGGGCCCATCATGACACGTGAGGCCCACGGGTGGTGCCTCGTCAGCAATCCCCCGTCATTCTACGCAACGCCCAATCGGGCAACCACCCGGTCCCGACCCCTCCAGAACGGAGGGTGCCCTCCCCGGTCGGGAAGGGCACCCTATGATGCGGAGCATGGGTGGAGAAGGAATCGTTGCCTATGCCGCGGCAGGGGCAGCCTCGATCCCCTCCTCCTTCTCGTCCTCCTGGACCTTGAGCTTCTTGTCGTAGGCCTTGAAGAACGGGAAGTAGATGGCACTGGCCACGACGAAGTTCACGAGGGCCAGCGCAGCGCCGCGCCAGTCGGCTCCCACGGCAAGGAAGCCGCCGATGCCAATGGGGGTAGGCCACGGCTGTTGGACGATGATGGGAGGGACGATGCCCAGGGCGATTGCCCAATAGGCAATGGAGGCGCAGGCCATGGGGGCAAGGATGAACGGGATGGCCATGTTGGGGTTGTACACGATGGGCAGACCGAAGATGATCGGCTCGTTGATGTTGAACAAGCCTGGTACGATGGCGGCGCGTCCCAGATACTTGAGCTGGTCGGACTTGGCCAGGAAGCACATCATGAGACAGAGGCCCAAGGTGGAGCCAGAGCCGCCCATGAACACGAAGGCATTGTAGAACTCGCCTGCGAACGGGATGGACGTGGTGCCAGCGACGTTGGTGGCAAGGTTGGCGAGCGCAATCGGAGAGATGAGCGATGACACGATCGTGGCGCCATGGATACCCACGAGCCACAGGGCCGAGATGAGGAAGAAGATGACCAGGATGCCGCCCCAGGAGTTGGTCAGGTTGGTGACGAAGCCGAAGGGGATGGAGATGAGCTTGTAGATGTCCGTGCCCGCGAGGGCAAGCAGACCCTCGACGACCATGGCACCTAGGGCGAGGAACGCCGCGGGGATGAGAGCCGTGAACGAACGGGCGACGCCATCGGGAACGCTGTCAGGCATGCTGACGACGATATGCTTGGTGACGCAGAACACGTAGCACCGCACGGTGAGGTACGAGGCGATGATGGCTGTGAAGATTCCCGTGGCAGCCAGACGCGAGACGCCGGTGCTTGCCATCGTGAACCCGTAGTAGGTGATCGACGAGTCGGTGGTGGCATTGGCAAGCGAAAGCTTGCCGTCGGCGCACACGAACTCCGGGATGAGCATGAAGAGGAGGAAGCAGGCCATGAGGACCGCGTTCAGCGGGTTGATGTCGACGTCATCCTCCTCGGCGATGATCTTGGCGTACTCATAGGTGGTGGCCACCAGGAAGTAGACCGAGATGATGCCCATCGAGGCGTTGTAGGCCACGAGGTAGAGGTCCTTGAAGTTGTCGAACGAAGCCGCCCAGACACCCGCGAGCACAGGGAACGCCTGAGGGATGACACTGATGACCAGGAACATGGAGCCCACGATCGTGAAGGAGATCGACGCCATGCCCGCAGCCGTGATGGCACGGACCATGCGGAACTGGGAGATCTTGGTCATCGGCCCCATGAGATACTTCTGCAAGAATTCAAACATGTACCTATCTCACCATCCTGTCGTTGTTGAGGAGAGCTTGGTAGCGGTCGAATCCCCTATCGAGGTGATCGTGGATTCGGCCGATCTTGAAGATGATTGCCGCCTTGACGACCAGGGCCACGGCGAGCGCCGCGCATGCCGGGCCCACGGAGGAGAAGAATGGGAAGAGCAGGCTCGTCCCAGCAGAGAGGGTCACCACGAGGGTGACGCCTGAGAGGAACGACGAGCCGACCATGAGGTCCCTCGTCAGCGGCAGGTCCTCTCGCGCCGAGACCAGGACCGCATAGTGCTCCCACATGCAGATGCCGCAGATGGTCATCCCCACGGTCGGGAGTACAGCGGCAATGCCCAGGTGTCCCGTGAACCCCAGGAGCAGCACCCAATAGAAGTCGAGGAAGAAGAGGACGGCCACGCCATAGCGAACCAAGGCATAGCGGCTGTTCTTCGCACTTCTCAGCTGCGTCCTGCGTGCGGTCTCGTCATAGCCCTGGTCATGGACGACCGCCCTCCCGGCATGTCCCTTCCTTGCCATGTGCCACTCCCCTTCCGTGAGGTCCGGTGTTACCTGCCAGCCAGCGTCGAGTCGATGAGGGCAAAGATGTGCTCACAGTTGCCCAGTCCGTAGTCCTGCATCTCGATGACGGCCATCGGCTTGTCGCCGATCTTCTTGCGCACGGCGTCCTTCTGGTAGCTGATCTGGGGTCCTAGAAGCACGACGTCATAGGCAGAGACGTCGCGGAGCTGGCCCACGCCCAGAGCGGCGACCTCGAGGTCGATTCCCTTCGAATCGGCATACTTCTCCATCTTCTTCATGAGGACGGAGGTGGACATTCCACCTGCGCAAACAAGTAATACTTTCATAGTTGATTCACCTTCCGACAGATTCATCCTCTTCGGTTGAGACTAGATCTTTCAGTGGATGCTAGCCGATTCTAACTTCGAGGCTCGGCAAGCCTCTTGTAGAGCCCCACCATCTCGGTGACGAGCTCACGTGCCAACATCGCGCACATCAGGTGGTCCTGGGCATGGACGAGCATCACGTCGACGGGCGTATGGTCCCCGTTCGCTTCTTTCACGAGCAGCTGCGTCTGTGCGTCGTGCGCCTGGAGATCTGACTTCTCCGCCTCCCCGAGGAGCTCGTCGGCCTTGTCGAAGTCCCCCTCCTTCGCAGCGGCAAGCGCTGCATAGGACTTGCTGCGTGCATCACCAGCCGCAGCGATGATGCCGAAGGAGGTCATCTGGCTCTCTTCGAGGGCCTCCTGCTCCTCCTTGGTCATGGTTGTCATTTTCTATCACCCCCCTTGCGACAGGTCGGCGCGCCGTTCGTATCTGAATCGCCCGTTCCGCCATAGAGGCCGATGAGCTTCGTCATGGTTGTCCAGTCCTGTGCACAGGTCAGCTCTTGGATGGAATCGGAGCTGCTCAACAGGTTTGCGAGACGGTCGAAGAAGGGCTGCTGACCCTCGTCGACGTCAGAGATGGAGACGAGGAAGACCGCGCTCACGGCATTGCCGCCCCAATCGATGGGGCGGTCGAGCAGCCCTACGCACACGAAGGCCCTCTCACTCGTGGCCTCGAGCGGATGCGGCATGGCGATGTCGTTTCCGAAGGAGGTAGGGACGCTGAGCTCACGCTTCCAGACGAGCTCCGAGAAGTCCTCTCGCACCAGGCGTTCGTGTGACACCTGTTCGCAAAGGTAGTTGAGAACATCATGCTTCGTCGAGAAGGACAGGTGCGGGAAGAAGAGGGCCTGGTCGAAGCGTGTCGAGAAGTCACAGGCCTCCGAGCGGTCACGAAAGAACTTCCGGGTGTCCTCGACATCGCTCGACTCGAGGAAGAGCTTGACCTCGCGAACGGGAACGGGCAGCTCATGCGCGAGCGGTACCGTAGTGAAGACGTAGTCAATTCCCGAGAAGTCGTAATCGTCCACATGGTTCACGTCGCACATGAAGATGTCGCCGATGTAGTCACCAAACTCGCGCCTGTAGATATGCTCGAGGAGGCGGGCGCTGCCCATCCCCGTGGCGCAGACCATGAGGATGCTCTTCTTGGGAAGGGACGTCCTCTGACGCTCGAGGGCCAACGCGAAGGCGAGGGCGATGTAGCCGGTCTCCCCCGCCGACAGGGGAGCCCCGTAGTGCTCCACGAGTAGGGAGCCTGAGTCCTGGGCCATCGAGTAGGCCAAGGGGAAGCGTGAGCGGATGTCTGGGAGGAGTGGGTTCTCGACCCGCATGTTGTAGCGAAGCCGATAGGACAGCGGCACGACATGCCGCGCCAGGTTCATATGGAGCTCGAGGTCTCCCCTGAAGTCATAGTGGAAGGTCTTCCAGACGAGCTCGAGCATGGATGAGACGAGGTCCCAGACCTCATCGGAGATGACGATGCCCCGTTCGTCGTCCTCGTCGGCAAACGTCTGGAGCGTCTCCTTGCCGGCAAGGTGGATGGCGACGTAGCCAACCTCGTCCACGGGGAACCTCATGTCAAACTCATGCTCGATGGACTGCGCGATCTTCTCGGCCACCGCATACTCAGGCGTGCCCGAGAGCCGCTTGAGCCCATCTTGGTCGAGGGCGATCGAGAAGCCTTGGTCACACCTCATGTAGGCGACCATGATGTGCACGACGAGGTTGCGGAAGACGAGCGAGTTGACGTGCAGAGTCTTGTCATCCGCCATGACCCCCTGCACGCAGGCCTCGATACGAGAGAAGGTCCTGCGTTGCTCGTCAGGCGACATGCTCGGAGCGGTCAGGCCCTCGGCGCAGCCGTCTGCCGTCGCAATGGAGTTTGCGAGGCAGATCCTACGGGCGAACTCGCCGCCCTTGACCCGGATGCCGTAGCACGGGCGCCGTTCGATGACGAGCCCATACTCCTCGAATCGCGCCTCGACGACCTTGAGGTCGTTCGAGACGGTCGCCCGCGAGATGCAGAGCATCCCAGCGAGTTCATCAAGGGTCACCCATTCCTGACGCGTGAGGAGGTTGTCAAGGATGAAACGGGAACGATCTGCCGGGGTGGTCGGGAGACGACGCTCACAGACGGGCTCCTCGGACGAGAGGAGCGAGGCGAGCGTCTCCTCGTTCGTGACGAGGAAGGAATACCCCTTGCCACGATGAAGCGTCACCGACGCGCAGCCGTCGAGGGCCGTGTTGGTCTGCTTGACGCGATTGCGGAGCGTACGCTCGGACACGCCGAGACGGCTCGAGAGCTCCTCGGGCGTGATCCCAGAGTTACCCCGCACGCACGCTATGATCTCTCGGCTGTTCGCATCCATGCAAGGCCTCCTCTCCGGCTACAAAGAGGGTACCTTGGATGTACCAGGCGCTCCACGAAATGTTGTTCCGAGCCAAGCGGAAGCCAACTTAACAAGACTGCCTAACATGCATTTACATCATTGTTCCTGTAAATCTTCTAATCTGGTTCAGGTGTGTGCCAGCAAATGGCGCCTCCATGTCATACCACTCACGAAAGAACCCCGACCGTTCGCATATGATGCGGGACGGGCAGGAGACCCTTGGGAGTGGACGCCAAGGAGCATCGGCAAGAGCCATCGATACCTCCGCGCAGGCGCCCTAGGCCTTGCCCTCGAAGGAGGTGCCGCACTTGGAGCAGGTGATGCGGACCTTGCCCTTGCCACGAGGCACGCGCACCTTCTGATGGCAGTTGGGGCACTTGAAGTGCTTGTAGGCACGGGCCTCCGTGAAGGCGGCCTTGGGGGTCGCGACCCACGGACGCAGGGGGCCGAGGGCCTCCATGAAGCGCTCGCTCTCGCGGGCACGGGCGGCGACGTTCTTCGAGAGCATCCGCCAGTCGCTGTAGACGATGAGCGCCAGCGCGACCCAGGTCGCCCAGAGCCATCCCGAGAAGAGCGCCACGATGACGAGGATGACGGCCAGCGTGCTGGTCACCCTTGCCAGGTCGTCCGCGCCGTTACGGCCCTGCATCCACGCCGCGAAGCTGCGTGTGAAATCACCCTTTGCCATACCATCCTGCTTTCCATCGTTGACGTGAGCTCTTCGTACCCGTTTGGTGGGCCGAGTTCCCCACACCCGTGCACGTGCACATGGTCTACGCACGCAATCATAAGAAAGGGGGGCCGTCCACAGGGACGACCCCCCTCGTCAGATCGGAGGAACGGACTACTCGGCGGCGGGCTCGTCAGCCTTCTCGGGCTCGGCTGCGGGCTCTGCGGCCTCGGGAGCGGTCTCAGGCTCGGCGTCCTTCTCGGGCTCGGAGGCATCCTCGGGCTCGTCCATGGGGGCGACCTCGACCTCGAAGCCGAGGGTCTCTGCCGCGGCCTTCATCGAGAGGGAGATACGACGACGATCCAGGTCGATCTCCATGACCTTGACCTGCACCTTGTCGCCGACCTTGCAGACCTGCGCGGGGGCGTCGACATGGCTCTTGGCCATCTCGGAGATATGGACCAGGCCCTCGATGCCGTCGCCGAGGTCGACGAAGGCGCCGAACGGGACGAGCTTGGTGACGGTGCCCTCGACGATGGCGCTGACGGGGTACTTCTTGACGAGCGTGCGCCAAGGATCCTCGGTGGTCTGCTTGAGGCCCAGCGAGATGCGCTCGCGGTTGAGGTCGACGTCGAGCACCTCGACCTCGATCTCCTGGCCGACCTTGACGACCTCGGAGGGGTGGTTGACGTGGTTCCAGGAGAGCTCGGAGATGTGGACCAGGCCGTCGATGCCGCCGAGGTCGACGAAGGCGCCGAAGTCGACGATCGAGGACACGGTGCCCTTGAGGCGCATGCCCTTCTTGAGCTTGGAGAGGATCTCGGAGCGCTCGGCCTTGCGAGCCTCCTCGAGGACGACACGACGGGAGAGGACGACGTTGTTGCGGTTGCGGTCCATCTCGATGACGCGGGCCTCGATGCGGGTGCCCATGTAGGCGTTGAGGTCCTTCACGCGGCGAAGGTCGACGAGCGAGGCGGGAAGGAAGCCGCGAAGGCCGATGTCGAGGATGAGGCCGCCCTTGACGACCTCGATGACCTCGCCCTCGACGTTCTCGCCGGCGTTGAACTTCTCCTCGATGCGGTTCCAGGAGCGCTCGTACTCGGCACGCTTCTTGGACAGGATGAGTCGACCGTCCTTGTCCTCCTTCTGGAGCACGAGGGCCTCGATGGTGTCACCGATGGAGACGATGTCCTCGGGATTGGCATCCTTGCGGATGGAGAGCTCGCGAAGGGGAATGACACCCTCGGACTTGAAGCCGATGTCGAGAAGGACCTCGTCGTGCTCGATCTTGACGATCTTGCCAGTAACCAGGTCTCCCTCATCGAAATCGGTGATGGTGCCGTCGATGAGCTTGTTCATCTCTTCGTCTGAGACGGAATCATCTAGCGAGAAGACGGACGTGTTCTGAATCTCACTCAAAGGTGGACCCCTTTCAAAGCGGGGCCCCGACCATCATGATCATCGCCTGCAGCGCCCGGGACATGACACCCGCGCGCCGACCTGGAATACACATGCTCGGGGGCCGACAGATACGTGTGTGTAGGCATCTTGCCCACACGATGGATAGAGTACCGAAACCACACGGTCAATTTCAAGCTTGAAGAGCAAATAATACGTGACCGGACCGATTCTTCTCGTTCTGGTGACAAATATGGGAGGCGAGCCTCCCATGAACAACGTTAGAATGGGGCTTCGGCTTTCCCTCGGAAGGACTCTCTATGATCAAGGCCGTCCTGTTCGACATGGACGACACGCTCCTGAGCATCAACCTCACCGCGTTCGTGGCGGTCCATGCCGCGAAGCTCACCAGCATGCTCTCACGCATCTCCCGCACGTCGGCGGCACCCCTGGGGATCGCCTATACCAGAGCCTACCTCGCCATCTCCGCAGAGGGCCGCACGGACTCGCTCACCAACGACGAGCTGTTCTGCCAGACCTTCCAGAGGCTCACCCACATCCCCTTGGACGACCCGGCCATCGCCGACGCCCTCGACACCTTCGAGCGCACGGTCACGCCGCGGCTCTCGGGCGGACCCGTGCAGGCACGGCCTCGACCTGGCGCACGCAAGGCCGTGACCTCGGCACTTGACCTCGGCCTCGACGTGGCCCTCGCCACCAACCCGAGCTTCTCGGCATCCTGCGTGCGCACGCGCATGGAGTGGGCGGACGTCGCCGACATCGACTTCGTCCGCGTCTCCTCCATGGAGAACTCCACCCGCGTGAAGCCCTTCGCCCGCTACTACCAGGAGTTCGCAGGCGCCATGGGACTCACCTGCGACGAGTGCCTCATGGTGGGCAACGACGCCTCGCGCGACTTCCCCCGCCCCGACTGCGGCCTCGCCACCGCCTATGTGGGACATGGCTGGCCCAAGCGCGCGGTCTGGAGGGGCGACCCCGAGCGGCTCGCCCGGGACCTCCCCTTCCTGGTCGATGACCTCAACCGGAGGGCCGACGCCTAGGGTGTCAGCCCTCGAACCCCTCGTCCTTGATGAGGGCACCCCCGTCGGCCGCGCTCGTGGCAAGCTCGTCGCACCGCTCGTTGAGGTCGTGGCCGGCATGGCCCTTGACCCAGACGTAGGTCATCTCGTGCGATGACGTCGCCTTCACGAGGCGCTTCCAGAGGTCGGGGTTCTTGACCGGCTTCTTGGCTGCCGTCTTCCAGCCGTTGCGCTGCCAGCCGAGGACCCAGCGCTTGTTGAAGGCGTCTATCACGTAGCGGGAGTCGGAGTGGAGCTCGACGGCGCAGGGCCTCGTGAGCGCCTCGAGCGCGGCTATGGGCCCCATGAGCTCCATGCGGTTGTTGGTCGTGCGGGCATAGCCCTGCGACAGCTCACGGACGTGCGGCGTGCCGGCGGAGTCCACGAAGCGCATGACCGCCCCGTAGCCCCCATGACCGGGGTTGCCGCGGCTCGAGCCGTCCGTGTAGATGACGACCTTGGGAAGGGTGCTCGTCACTGGTCTCTCCCCCTACTTCGCGTCGGCCCAGGTCTCGCCATACGAGACCTCGGCGAGGAGAGGGACCTTGAGCTCGGTGACGCCTTCCATGGTCGAGCGTACGAGCTCCGAGACCTCCTCGATCTCTGCCTGGGGGACCTCGAGGTCCAACTCGTCGTGGATCTGGAGGATGAGACGGCTCGAGAGCCCCTCGTCGTCGAGGGCTCGCTCGACCTCGGCCATGGCGACCTTGATGATGTCTGCTGCCGTGCCCTGCATGGGATGGTTCATGGCGGTGCGCTCGCCGAAGGAGCGCACGGCGGCGTTCCTCGCATGGATGTCAGGCACGTGGCGCTTGCGCCCGTACATGGTGGTCGCATAGCCGGTCGCCTTGGCGTCGGCGACCGTGCGGTCCAGGTACGTGCGGACGCCGGGATAGGCCTCGAAGTAGCGGTCGATCATCTGCTGGGCCTCGCCCATCGGGATGTGGAGCGACTGCGAGAGCCCATAGGCCTGCTGGCCATAGACGATGCCGAAGTTCACGGCCTTCGCCCGGCTGCGGAGGGCCGGGGTGACCTCGGCCACCGGGATCCCGAAGACGCGGGCGGCCGTCGCCGCATGGAAGTCCGCCCCCTCGCAGAAGGCCGCGATGAGATGCTCGTCCCCCGACAGGTGCGCGAGAAGCCTGAGCTCGATCTGGGAGTAGTCGCAGGCCAGGAAGACGCAGCCGTCGGGCACCGTGAAGGCGGCACGCACGCGACGACCGAGGTCGCTCCTCACGGGAATGTTCTGCAGATTGGGGTTCGAGCTCGAGAGCCTGCCGGTGGCGGCGACCGTCTGGTTGAACGAGGTGTGGACCCGACCGTCGGCGGCGATGAGGTTGGGCAGGGCGTCGAGGTAGGTCGACTTGATCTTGGTCTTCTCGCGGTAGTCGAGCACGGACGCGACGACGGGGCTCGTCTGCGCGAGCTCCGAGAGGACCTTGGCATTGGTCGAGTAGAAGCCCTTCTTGGTCTTCTTGAGGCCAGCCGTGGGCAGGCCCAGCACGTCGAAGAGGACGTGCGAGAGCTGCTGGGGCGAGTCGATGTTGAAGTCCTCGCCCGCCGCCTCGTGGATGGCCGCGGCGCTCGTGGCGACGTCTGCCCCCAGCTCGGCAGACTGCGACGCGAGGATGGATGGGTCCACGTACATGCCCAGGCGCTCCATCCGTGCGAGCACGGGAACGAGGGGCATCTCGATGTCGCGGAAGCAGGCGAGCGAGCCGTCAGAGTCGAGCAGCCCGGCAAGCTGGGCACGGACCAGGCGCGCGCAGGCCGCCGAGAGCGCAGCGGCCGGGAGCTCGTCGGACGCGGCGGGGAGAAGGGCCCCGTAGCGCTCGGCCACGGCCTCGGCCGTGTAGTCGCCGTTGGACGAGTCGAGCAGGTAGGCCGCCACCGCCACGTCGAACAGGCGCTCGGGGGCGACGTCAGCCAGGTCAAGGGCGGCGTCGACGGCGGAGTCGACGGGGTAGACCGCATGGATCAGGGCCTTCGCGTCGACCGCGGCGACGTTGCCATGGGCAAGCAGGTCGACGAGGGCCTTGTCGGCGTCATCGCCCGACAGGTGCGCGAGGCCTCCCTCGCAGGAGACCCAGAGCTCGTGGCCCAGGCCGAAGAGGGTGCCGGCCTCGGCCCCGTCGTCCGCCGCGCAGCCCACCCACTCGCCTTCCGAGACCGCCTTCGCGACCATCGTGGCCGCCGCCTCGCCCACGAGCGGATCGCCGAGGTCGACGGTCGCGGCCGCCACGGCAGCCCCCGCCCCCTCGCCGCCCGCGAGCGCGAGCACGCGTGCCGTGAGCGAGGTGAAGCCCAGGTCCGAGAAGGCCGCGCGGACCGTGTCGGCGTCGAACGTGGGGAACTCCGCGGTCGCGAGGTCCACGTCGATGGGGGCGTCGCACCTGATGGTCGCGACCTTGCGCGAGAGCAGCGCGTCGTCCACATGGGCACGGAGGTTCTCGCCCATCTTGCCCTTGACCTCGTCGGCATGGGCGATCACCTCGTCGAGGCTTCCGTACTCGCCGATGAGCGCGGCCGCCTTCTTGGGACCGATGCCCGGCACGCCGGGGATGTTGTCGGACGAGTCGCCCTTGAGGCCGTAGAAGTCGGGGACCAGGGCGGGCGTGATGCCGTGATAGAGGTCCTCCACGCTCGCCGGGTCCATGACGGCGACGTCGGAGAGGCCCTTGCGGGTGCCGATGACCTTGACGTGGTCGGTCGAGAGCTGGTACATGTCGCGGTCGCCCGTCACGAGGAGCATGTCATAGCCCGCCTCCTCGCCCTGCCGGGCGAGCGTGCCCAGGAGGTCGTCGCCCTCCCATCCCTCGAGCTCGACCACGGGCACGTCCATGGCCCGGAGCAGGTCCTTCACCATGGGGAACTGCTCGTGCAGCACCGGGTCCATGGGAGGGCGCTGGGCCTTGTACTGGGGAAGCATCTCCATGCGCACCCGGGGCTTGCCCTTGTCGAAGCAGCAGATCACGCCGTCGGGCGAGAGGCTCTCGACCATCTTGACGAACATCGACGTGAACCCGAACAGGGCGTTGGTGGCGCGACCGTCAGGTGCCGTCATGGTGGGCGGGATGGCATGGAAGGCGCGGTGCATGAGGGAGTTGCCGTCCACGATGGCGATGGTTCTCTGCGGGGCTTGGGCCATGGAGAAATGCCTCTCGTTGTGGTGTGGTGCGTCTGCCCCATTGTAGCGATGGCGCCGCCTGCGCCCGAAGGCGGAGGCGGCGCCATCGAAGAAGCGCGAGGCGAAGGTGGACCGAAGGCTATGCGTCGTCCACGACGACCCTCGAGGCCTCGACCTGCCGCTTCGAGATGAGGCCGTAGGCGAACGCGAGGACCATGCCGCACGCACCGATGACCGCAGCCACGATGATCGCCGACGTGAAGCCGCTCGCCTCGGCAGAGGCGGCACCCATGCCCGTCGCCGCCGCCGTCGCGGCCGAGGCCGACAGCACGCCGACGAACAGCGAGGGCCCGATGGAGGCCGACACCTGGATGAACGTCGCCTGGATGCTGACCCCGAACGAGTTGAGCTCCTTGGAGAGCGCGCTCAGCCCCGAGGTCTGGACGGTGCTCATGGACAGCCCGACGCCGAAGTAGCACACGAGGGCGCCCACCTCGACGAGGACGAGGGAGAGGAGCGACGAGACCGACGCACATACGCACAGCCCCACGAAGATCACCGCGAAGCCGATCGGGATGAGCGGCCAGTCACCATGCGCATCGAACGTGCGCCCGCCGATGAGGGCACCGACGGCCTGGCCGAGCACCGGCACGAGCACGAGCACGCCTGCCATGAGGACGCTGGTACCAAGCGCGACCTCGAAGTAGAGGGGCAGCAGGACGCTCATCGAGAACGTCATCATCATGCAGACGGCCGTGAGCAGGCAGGAGGCCGAGAAGCGACGGCTGCGCATCGGCTCGAGGTTCATCACCGGGTTGGCGACACGGCCCTGCCGGACGACGAACACGGCACCGATCGCGACGCCGACGACCATGAGGACGATGCCAGGCACGGTCGCCGTCGAGACCTCGGAGACGCCGTAGCAGAACGCCGTGAGCGCGAGGGCCGAGAGCACCAGGCTCGCGACGTCGAAGCTCGCCTTGGCCTGCGTGCCGATATCCTTCACGAAGAAGGCACCGAAAATCGCGATGATGACCATGGCCACCAGCGGTACCACGAACATGCCGCGCCATCCCAGGAACGTGATCATGAGACCGGAGACGACCGGGCCGAACGCCGGACCGAACGTGATGCAGCAGCTTGCGATCGACATGTAGGTGCCGACCTTCTCACGCGGTGCCACGACCAAGACGGTGTTGAGCACCGTCGGCACGAAGATACCCGTGCCGATGGCCTGGAGCAGGCGGAAGCAGAGCAAGATGGGGAACGTCGGGGCCAGGATGGCACCGGCGGAACCCACGATCAGCACGGCCGCGCCCGCAAAGAAGATCTGTCGGAGCCTGAAGCGCTTGAGGAGGAACCCGACGATGGTGACGACGACGGCGGAGACGATCATGTAGCCCGTGACGAGCCAGTTCGCCGTCACCGTGCTGATCGAGAATCCCTCCGCGACGGACGAGAGGCCGACGTTGATGATGTTCTCGTTGAGCGCCGAGACGAACGCGACGCAGAACAGGACCATCAGCATCGGTGTGCTGCTTTTCTTACCCATATGGAATTGACCCTTCCTGATGATGACGACGCGACGTTGTCATGGAGGGGCCAGATGGCCAGGCCGCCTCCCGCAACACGAGGTAGGTCCCCCGCGCCCGTCCGCCGTCCGTACGAACTCCCTTGGGGAGGTCGCACAAGGGATCATTCTATGCGAAAGCCAGACATATGGGCACGACACATTAGAAGAACGGATATGGGTCAGAGGGAGCTGCCCCCGCGACGTCCCGGGGAGCGGACGACCCTTACCGAGAGGAACGGGTTCTCGCGTGCCGCCCGCCTCATGACCGGCACCATCCGCTCGAGCGCCTCGGCTGCGGCACCTGCCGTGGGCCCCGTGAGGTCGACCACGAGGCACGTCGGGACACAGACGTCTCCCAGGCAGTCGGCGAGCGCCGCCAGGTTGTGCCCATAGTAGCTGGGGAATCCCAGCTCTCGGGCAAGGTGGTCATGGACGTCGCGCGCACCGGTGAGCCCGGCAGCAACGAGACGTACCTCTCGCACGCCCTTGTCCCGCCCCATGACGCCTCCCCTCAGTAGAGCTGCTCGAACGTCTGGTAGTGGTCGTCGGTGTAGAAGACAAGCCCGTCGTTGGAGAAGATCTCGCGCTCGGAGCCCCGATAGCCCCCGTGGTAGTCGATGTCGCACTCCGTCCACGTGCGCCCATCGGCGTCGGGCAGGTCCCCGTCATCGTCGTAGTAGGTGCTGCCGCCGATGCTCCTGCCTGGCAGGACCTCGTCGAGGTTGCCCTCCGACGAGACCCAGCCGGCCGCCCGGGCCTTGGTCTTCGAGACGAAGTTGGACGGGAGGTGGCCATAGGTATGTATGTAGAGGGCGACCTCGTCCTTGCTCGTATAGGTGCCGTCCTCGGTGACGCCTGCCTGCGAGGCCGCGGCGGACGTCGTGGGCGTGGCCGACGCGGCCCCTGCACCCGAGGCCGAGCAGCCGAGGAGGCCCGGTGCCACTGCCAGCACCAGTGCGAGCCCGAGGGCAACCATGCGTTCGATATGTGAACGTCGACATCCCATGCGTCCACTATAGCGACCGGAAGGCCGCTGGTGAGGGCATGCAAGACCGCCGAATGCGCAACGTGTGCACATCGAGAGGGCAACCAACCAGTAATGCCCGCGAAACAGAAGCTCGGTAGAGTGTTCAACTGTTTACGGGCCCATGGGGCCAAGGCAAGAGGCACGGACATCTCGAAGAGAAAGCGAGCCAGCATGCCGAACAAGGTCAGGGAGGAATACGGGAGCCTCGTATTCAACGACGCCGTGATGCAGGAGCGGCTCCCCAAGCCCACCTATAAGGAACTCTCCCATGTCATCAAGGAGGGCAAGGCCCTCGACCTCGACATCGCCAACGAGGTCGCACACGCGATGAAGGAGTGGGCCCTCGAGAAGGGTGCCACGCACTTCACGCACTGGTTCCAGCCCCTCACCGGCATCACGTCCGAGAAGCACGACGGCTTCATCACCCCCAAGACAGACGGCACCACGCTCCTGACCTTCTCGGGCAAGGAGCTCATCCAGGGCGAGCCCGACGCGTCGAGCTTCCCCTCGGGCGGCCTACGTCCCACCTTCGAGGCCCGTGGCTACACCGCCTGGGACCCCACGAGCCCGGCCTTCATCAAGGATGAGGTCCTCTGCATCCCCACGGCCTTCATCTCGTACAACGGCGAGGCGCTCGACAAGAAGACGCCGCTGCTGCGCTCCATGGTGGCCCTCGAGAAGCAGACCAAGCGCGTGCTCGCGCTCTTCGGCAAGACCGACATCACCAAGGTCACCTGCACCATCGGCCCCGAGCAGGAGTACTTCCTCATCAAGGAGGAGGACTTCGCGGCACGCCCCGACCTCATCCTCTCGGGCCGCACCCTCTTCGGCTGCGAGCCCGCCAAGGGCCAGGAGCTCGAGGAGCACTACTTCGGCGCCATCAGGCCCACGGTCAACGAGTTCATGAAGGAGCTCGACGACGAGCTCTGGAAGCTCGGCGTGCCCGCCAAGACCAAGCACAACGAGGTCGCCCCCTGCCAGCACGAGCTCGCCCCCATCTATGAGCCGGCCTCGGTCGCCATCGACAACAACCTCCTCACCATGGAGAAGATGAAGCTCATCGCGAGCCACCACGGCCTCACCTGCCTCGAGCACGAGAAGCCCTTCGACTACGTCAACGGCTCGGGCAAGCATGACAACTGGTCCATCTCGGCAGACGGCAAGAACCTGCTCGACCCGTCCGACACCCCCGAGGAGAACCTCCAGTTCCTGGTCTTCCTCACCTGCGTCATCGCCGCGGTCGACAACCACCAGGACCTCATGAGGGCGAGCGTCGCCTCCGCCGGCAACGACCACCGTCTGGGTGCCAACGAGGCCCCTCCCGCGATCATCTCGATCTTCCTCGGCGACGACCTGGCCGGCGTGGTGGATGCCCTCATCAACGACCGTCCGTATGCCAGCCACGCGCGCGAGGTCATGGACCTCGGCGTCCCCCAGCTTGCCGACGTCCGCAAGGACAGCACCGACCGCAACCGCACGAGCCCCTTCGCCTTCACGGGCAACAAGTTCGAGTTCCGCATGTGCGGCAGCCAGCAGAACCTGTCCGACCCCAACACGGTGCTGAACGTCGCCGTGTCCGAGATGCTCGACGAGTTCTCCACCAAGATGGAGACCGTCTCCGAGGCCGACTTCGTGGCGGAGTCCCTCGCCTGGATCAAGGCCACCCTGACCGCCCACCAGCGCATCATCTTCAACGGCAACGGCTACTCGGAGGAGTGGCCGGAAGAGGCCGAGAAGCGTGGCCTGCTCAACATGCGCACCACGCCTGACTGCCTCCCCTGCATCGTGAAGAACTCCAACATCGCGCTCTTCGCGAAGTATGGGGTCCTCTCGGAGCCCGAGGTCCGCGCCCGCTACGTCTCGAAGGCCGAGCAGTACGCCAAGCTCCTGAACATCGAGGCCGGCACCATGGTCTACATGACGCACCACATGTACCTGCCGGCCCTGTTCGAGTACTCGGGTGACATCGCCACGACCGTGGCGACCAAGGCCGAGCTCGGCATCGAGGCCAAGTCCGAGAAGGCCCTCGTCGAGAGGCTCACGGCCGGCATCGACACCATCTCCGCCGCCGTGGCCGACCTCGAGGCCAAGAACGACGAGGCGAAGGCCATCACCGACTGCAAGGAGCAGGACGACACCTACCGCGACTCCGTCATCCCGGCCATGGACCACCTCCGTGAGGCCGTCGACGCCATGGAGAAGGTCTGCGGCCACGACTACTGGCCCGTGCCCTCCTACAACAAGATGCTCTTCTACGTGTAGGGACGCATCCAAGCAAGGAACGAGGACCCCCGCCGCTCGATACGAGCCGCGGGGGTCCTTCCTTTGGTCGTGCATGCTGGATGGAGACGTCCAGGGAAGCTCGTCCCGGCCCTAGACGAGGTCCTTGGGCATGCGGATGCCCACGATGACGTCGGTCACGCCGTCGAAGATGAGCGAGATGCCCGTCACGACCATGACCGCCCAGGCCATGGTGAAGGGGGCCACGATGACGAAGAGGCCGAGGACGATGGTGATGATGGCGAAGGCGAGCGTCCATCCCCAGCTCATGCCCATCCCCCAGGTGGTGTTGGCGCGCTTCTCGGCGAAGGCCAGGCTCACGTCCTCGAAGCCCGAGACGAGGATGAGGATGCCCAGCAGCGTGTAGACGAAGGCCACGAAGACGCCGGGCCACACGAGGACGCAGATGCCGAAGATGATGGCGATGATCGAGATCAGGAAGTCCCCCTGGCCCATCACCGGCAGCGGGGAGCGGATGCAGCCGACGAGTGCCACCACGCCCACGATGATGAGCAGCCACGCGAGCATGAGCGTGAGGAGCTCGAGCGAGGTCCCCGGGCTCACGAGGAACGCGATGCCGAGGACGGCGAGCGCGATGCCCGCGAGGATGACCGACCACTTGGTGTGCTTCATGAACCGTTCCATAGGGTCCCCCTTAGGATCGACGGCCTGATGCCGCTTTGGGTCTTGATACCCAACGCACGCACGTCCAACGCCCCGAGGCACGCAGAAATCGGCACAAGGGCCCCCTGGGCGGTTGATGTGCTTCCTGTGGAGGCATCGCGGACCCCGCCGATGCGGTTCCGACCCGAATGGGCCCTCCGACCCCGTCGCTGACAGCTCCTGTCAGCTCCTTGCCAGCCAAGACCGATTCCCTGTCAGGTCCCGTCCCTAGGATGGGCGCCCCAGGGGGCTGACGTGCCCCTCCCAGACGGAAGGAGCGGACATGGAACGACACGCCCACATCGCGGCGGAGGCAGGCGGACGCCGGGCCGAAGGCACGTCGCACGACGGGAGGGGCCTCGGCCATGGCGTCCGAGGCCCGAGGACGCCGCTGCTTGCCCTGATGCTCCTCGTGGTCCTGGTCGGCCTCGCCAGCCATGCGACCCCGTCGCACGCCAAGGTCAACCCCTACCAGGACGTCACGGTCGACCAGAGCTGGATGGGCCAGTCCTCTGGGCTCTCGTTCGACCAGAACGCCGCCAGGCTCGACGAGTCACGGTCGTGGGCGAGCTTCCCCAATGCCGACGAGGAGCTCCACATCGGCAGGGACATATGGGGCGGCGAGGCAGAGGGGCAGTACACGGTCAGGCTCCCCGTCCCGCTGGGTCGCCGCAACGACCCGACCACGGTCACCTCGAACGCCATCGGCCAGCACATGCTCGACGGCGGCGAGATCATGGTCGTCTATGCGCTCGAGGGCACCACCTACCACGGCCATCCCATAGACATGACGGTGCACGTCACCAACCTGAGGGACTGCTACTACCTGCAGCGGAGCAACAACAACCCGTACCTGTTCAACAAGGCGGCCGTGGTCTGGGACGACCCCGACCACGGCATCGGCTACGTCTTCTCCTTCACGCCGTTCTCCACCTCGAGCTCCCGCCTGGAAGGAATCCAGTCAGCCGACATCGAGGTCACCTTCGCCTACTCCGACGGCCATAGCGACACCGCGTCTGACGGCTCCGTCGTCCCCGACCACATGGTCGACATGGACGACGCGGACCACCTCTGGTGCACTGCGGGCCAGCTCGACCAGGACTACCTCGGCGTCGAGGGCGTCCAGATTCTCGACAACGCCTGGCAGGGGTACTTCTCGACCACCACGTCCATGCTGAGGGGAGACGTCACGAGCGCCTCCGGCTACCAGCTCAACACCGCACGTGACCTTCGTGACGACGGCCGCACCTGGTCGCCGACGCTGCTCGGCGCCCCCTACTCCGACACCCCGGCGACGCCCACCTACTACGGGACCACGCCCGACATGCGCATCCAGCCGGCCGACCGAGGCGTGCTCGACGGCTACATAGGTGACACGAGCAGGGTCGAGGGTGCGCCCTTCGAGAGCTACCGCAGGGCGATGGTCGCCGCGGGCTATTCCACGTGGATCGACGCGGGCGTGTCCTGGAGCACCGAGCCAGGCTCCTGGGCACGGACCAAGTTCACGGTCCTGGACCAGGTCGGGTCGATCGGCTGGCCCATGAGCTTCGCCCCCATCACGGCCGAGGAGCCGACCGCCCCCACCAAGACCGTCGACAAGGACGAGGCATGGCAGGGAGACGTCCTCACGTACGAGGTCACGCAGAGGATCAACCAGGCCGGCGTCGACTGCGCGAACAACTACCACTACACCTCCTGGGTCTTCTCGGACACGCTCCCCGTCGGGGCGACGCCCACGGCCCTCAGGGTCGAGTGGGAGGACGCAGAGGGCACGCGCCATGATGCCACGGCCGAGCAGGGCACCACCAGCATCGAAGGCCAGACCGTGACCTACACCTTCGACGCGGCCGCCCTGGGCAGGATGGTCCTCAACGGGAGCGACTACCACTTCGTCATCTCGGCCGTCGTAGACGCCAGCACCCCCGGGGGAAGCGTGCTCACCAACACGGCGAGCAACACGTTCAACTCCCGCTACACCATCGAGACGAACCCCGTCTCGACCACCGTCATCCCCACCTATGGCGTCTCGGTCACGAAGCGGGACGACGCCGGCGGCACGACGGCGCAGGGGGACGCCACCCTCGAGGGGGTCACGTTCGACGTCATCAACAGCTCGGGCAGGGCGGTCACGACCAGGGGTGGCACCACCTATGCCGACGGGGCCATCATCACCAGCGTCACGACGGATGGGTCGGGCCTGGCCGCGACCGCACCGACGCTCCTCCCGTCAGGCACCTACACGCTCAGGGAGTCGGGGGCCAACCCCTCGCTGCTCGTCGGCAGGGACGTCTCGAGGACGGTCGAGGTCCTACCGGGCACCGCGGACGGCACCGTGGTCGCGGCCGAGGCATCCGTGTGCGACCCCGTGGTCCGCGGTGGCATCTCCGTGCGGAAGGTCGACGTCGAGACGGGCGAGGCCCGGCCGCTCGGGGACGCCACGCTGTCGGGCGCGGAGTTCACGCTCACCAACTCGAGCCAAGGGCCCGTCGTGGTGGATAGCACCACCCATGGGGCGGGCGAGGTCGTCTGCGTCCTCGTCACCGACGAGGACGGCCTCTGCCAGACCGGACCGACGGACCTCCCCTATGGGACCTACACCGTCACGGAGACCAAGGCACCGACCGGCTACGAGCTCGCCCCCACCTGGGAACAGGTCGTCCAGGTGCGGGACCAGGGCGTCGTGGTCCCCTGCCAGGCCGACTGCGCCGACCAGGTCTTCCGCGATGACATGGCCTTCTCGAAGGTCCTCCTGGACAAGGCCGCCGGCACCCAGGAGCCCCTGAGGGGTGGCACCTTCCTGGTGACCAGCAGGACCACCGGCGAGTCGCACGCGATCGTCCTCGACGAGAACGGCACGTACGACTCGAGCGAGCACCCCCACAGCGAACGCACCAATGCCAACGACGACGCCGTGAGCGTGGGCGACGACGGCATCCGACGGGTGGACGAGTCCAAGCTCGACCCAGGCGCGGGGACCTGGTTCTTCGGCCACACCCTCGAAGGCCGTCCCGGAGCAGGCTCCACGCCGGGCGACGAGGTCGGGGCCCTCCCCTACGACACCTACGAGATACGGGAGCTCCGTACCTCCGGCAACGCCGGGTACCAGCTCGTCAGCTTCACGTTCGAGTGCCACAAGGACCGTGCCCTGACCGACCTCGGCACCAAGGTCGACCTCAGGCAGGCCGCACCCGGCAAGGCCTACGACACCAACAACACGCTCGGCGTGGACGACCCCGTGACCGACGCATCGGCCGTGGGCATCGGCGACCGGGTCTGCTACCGGCTCTGCGCCACCAACACCACGGACGAGGCCGCCTCGATGACCTTCACGGACACGCTCTCGAGGGGGCTTGCCTATGACGGGAACGCCGTGGCATACGACGCCGACGGCAAGGAGCGCACCATCGACTCGCTGGATGCCAGCACGCACGACGACGGGACCACGACGCTGACCATCCGCCTCGACGAGGTCGCCGCCAACGGCGTCGCGAGCGTCCACTACACCGCCACCGTCGGTGCCGACGCGACCGACCAGGTCGAAAACGACGCGTCCGTGGGCATAGGGGCCGAGACGGACGTCCGGCTCGACAGGCTCACGAACCCCGTCGCGGCGCCACGGGTGCGCATCGACAAGCACCTCGCCTCCGTCGACCTCGACGGGGGCACCGCCTCCTACGACATCACCGTCACCGCCGAGGGCGCAGACGTCGCGGCCGGCTACCGCGTCGCGGACACGTTCGACAACCTCGAGGTCGCCGGCTTCACGGCCACCGACACGGACGGCACCGACATCACGGCCGACGTCTCCTTGGATGACGGCACCTTCACGATGCCTGGGTTGGCCGCCGACAGCCCTGTGACGCTGCACGTCAGCTTCGCCATCACCGACACGGCCATACGGTTCCAGAACCACGTGCGCCCCAAGGACCCCGACCAGTCCTACGAGCTCGACAAGGTCCGTTGCGACGAGGACGGCACCGCCTTGGCGACCGACCAGGCACCGGCGGCCGTCGGCGACACCGTCCACTACCTCGTGAGCGTCACCAACACGGGCACGGAGGCGCTCCCCTCCCTCACCGTGGAGGACGTGGCCTCGAAGAACATGACGCTCGTCGCGGCCTCGGCAGGCAAGCTCGCGGACGGCGCCCTCACCTGGGACACGGGCGAGCTCGAGCCCGGCGCGACGGCCAGCGTCATCGTGGACGCGACGGTCGACTCGACAGGGGACGGCACCTACACCAACACCGCCAGCACGCCCGACCACGCGGTCGTCGTGACCGACCCGTTGGCAGGACCTACCGCCGACACGTCCCCGACCCCTGGCGATGCGGGGCCCTCCGATGCCCCGGGCGGCGGGACCATGCCAGGAACGGGCCTTGGCACCGCGGCCTATGCGCTCGCGATCGGGGGCGCGGCGGTCATCGGCGCAAGCGTCGTCGGGCTCCTCCGCCACAGGAGGCGGGCGGACGCCCGAGGGCACGAGATCGGATGAGCGCACGCGTCGCCAGAGGGGACCGGAGGGCCGACCACCGCCTCGGCAGGAGACACCCGACCAGGCACGGCAGGCTCGTCACGGCCTGCCTCTGGTCGGGGGTCGCGCTCGGCCTCCTCCTCATAGGCCTCGCGGCCCCGCGCCTCGTGCAGGACGCACGGTCCCGCACGGCCTCCGAGGAGCTCTCGGAGGCGGCGGGGCCCGCCTCCCGGGAGGCCTCCGACCACCAGGGCACGGGACCCGACTGGGCCACGCTGAGGCAGGTCAACCCCGACGTCATCGCATGGATGAGGATAGAGGGGACCACCATCGACCATCCGGTCGTCCGCTCAGAGGCGTCCCGTCCCACGTGGTACCTCTCGCATGCGTTCGACGGGAGCGATGACGTCTGCGGGAGCCCCTACGCCGACGTCGGGTGCGAGGCCGACGACGCGGCCGTCGTCGTCTTCGGGCATAACTGCTGGCCACGGACCGACCTGGTGTTCTCGCCCCTGCGGGACACCTACGAGCAGGGGCGCTTCCTGGGGCTCGGCGAGCTCGGCTGGTGGACGCCCGGCCGTGGCCTCGTCCGTCTCAGGCCGCTTCTCGCCCTGCTGCTGCCCGAAGGGACCCTGACGTCACGCCTCCGACCCGAGGCCCAGACGCCCGCGGGCGTCCGCACGCTCCTTGCGGGGCTGCTCGCAGACGCCACGGCGACCTCGCCCACGGCGGCACAGGACCTCGCGGAGGCACGGCGCTACGTCCTGCTCTCGACCTGCTCGCCCCAGGGCGGCGAGCGCAGCGTCGTCGTCTTCGTGGCCGCATGAGACGATTCGCTTTGCACGAGATGCCACGCATGCAAGGCTTCGTTCGGCAAACGGTAGAATCCGAGACACGAACGGCCTCATACGGGCGTAAAATGCCGTTGGCGCGTAGCGCCACGCGACCGGGCAGGACCCGACCGTGCCGCCGTCTTTCCTAGGAGTCACCGTGTTAGAGATGCTCGGAATGTTCCTGCTCGCGCTTCTGCCCATCGTCTGGCTGGTCATCGCCCTGTGCGTGCTCCACATGGAGGCCTACAAGGCCTGCATTGGTGCCGCGCTCGTCGCGCTCGTCTGCGCCCTGTTCGGCTGGCAGATGACCCCCATCAACGCCGCGACCGCCGCGCTCGAGGGCTTCGAGATGGCCCTCTGGCCCATCGGCATCGTCATCATCGCCGCCGTCTTCACCTACAACCTCACGGTCCACACCGGTGCCATGGACACCATCAAGCAGATGATCGTGTCGGTGAGCTCGGACAAGCGCGTCCTGGTGCTGCTCATCGGCTGGTGCTTCGGTGGCTTCCTCGAGGGCATGGCCGGCTTCGGCACCGCCGTCGCCATCCCCGCGAGCATGCTCGTGGGCCTTGGCTTCAACCCCGTGAACGCCATCCTCGTGTGCCTGCTGGCCAACGGCACGCCCACCATGTTCGGCTCCATCGGCATCCCCACGACCACGCTCGCAGGCATCACGGGGCTCTCGTCGAGCTCGCTTGCCCTCACGCAGTCGCTCCAGGTGCTGCCCTTCGTCATCATCTGCCCGTTCCTCATGGTCATGGTGGTCGGCGGAGGCGTGAAGGGCCTCAAGGGCATGGTCCCCACCATCCTCGTGTCAGGCCTCTCGTTCGCCATCCCCGAGGTCCTCACGGCCGCCTTCATCGGCGCCGACCTCCCCGTCATCGTGGGTTCGGTCTGCTCGCTCGTCTGCACCTTCCTCTTCGCGCTCAAGAACCATGACAAGGCCGTGCCCGAGGAGTACCACATGGAGGCCGTCTCGACCGAGCATGCCCACCTGCATGCCGCCGAGGCCCTGAGGGCCTGGTCGCCGTTCATCCTGATCTTCGTGGTCCTGCTGCTCACGAGCAAGCTCTTCCCGCTCATCCATGACCCTCTGGCGAGCATCGCCAGCAAGGTCAACGTCTATGCGGGTGACCCCAGCACAAGCCTCACCTTCACCTGGATCGACACGCCCGGCGTCCTCATCATGCTGTGCGGCATCGTGGGCGGCTGCATCCAGCACTGCAAGCCTCGCGAGATGCTCCAGGTGCTGGGCCAGACCTGCAAGCAGATGTCCAAGACCATCGTCACCATGCTGGGCGTGCTCGCCTGCGCCAAGATCATGGGCTACTCGGGCATGATCGCGAGCATCGCCACGTTCTTCGTGGGCACGCTCGGCAGCTACTACCCGCTCGTCGCCCCGCTGCTGGGCGCGGTGGGCACCTTCGTGACCGGGTCGGGCACCTCCAGCGAGGTCCTCTTCGGCAACGTGCAGGTGCAGGCCGCCCAGTCCATCGGCGTCGACCCGACCTGGCTCGCCGCCGCCAACTCGCTCGGCACGAGCGCAGGCAAGATGCTCGCGCCGCAGTCCATCGCCATCGGCACCTCCGCCTGCGGGATGAACGGCAAGGACGGCGAGGTCCTGGGGCGCGTCTTCCCGTATGCCGTCGGCTTCGTCGTCGTGATGGCCGTGATCGTGTTCGCCGGTACCGTCCTCGGCCTCTAGGGCCCACGACACATAATCCCATCCCCGTGCGGCGAGACGGGTCAGGTGGCCGGCCAGGAGCATGCTCCTGGCCGGCCCCGTGCATTTCTGGAGGAGTCAGAAGGGGCCGACGTATGAGCTCGGGGCGAGTTCCGCAGTGCTCGGCGCCCTGTGCCGAGCGGGACGAGGACTGCTCGAGCCCAGGGCTCATACGTCAGCCCCAAAGAACAGCCTTACGAGAGAAACGCCTTGAGCCCGATGGCCACGAGCACGACGCCGCCGGCCACCTCGGCACGGTCTCCCAGGAGATGGCCCAGCTTGCGGCCTACGACCAGGGCGACCACACAGCAGGCGGCCGTGGTGAGGGCTATGATCGCGGCCGCAAGGACGATGTCGACCGTCTGCGCACGCAGGCTCACGCCCACAGCGAAGGCGTCGATGGCCGTGGCGACCGCCTGGAACAGGAGTGCGGGTATGGTGAGCCGCGAGGTGACGCAGGAGTCGGCCTGCTCGGCCCTATCGGGATGACGGAGCGCCCCCACGCCCTCGCGGATCATGTTGCCCCCGATGATGCCCAGGATGACGAGCGTCACGATGCCGGCGTACTCCTCGATGAGCTGGGCCGCGAGGCCTCCCAGCACGTAGCCCAGAAGGGGCATGAGGCCCTGGAAGAGGCCGAAGAGGATGGGCATGAGGGCGAGGCGGGCGCGCGTCTCATGGCAGTAGACGAACGTGTTCGAGATCGTGACGGCAAAGGCATCGCAGGCGAGGGCCACGCCCAGCACGACCAGCTCTATGACGCTCAAGGCGCTCCCCCTTCAGTCTTGGCACACGTAGGTTCGCTATCATAGCGCGCATACCCAGCCGATGCCATTTGGTCTAGGCTACGCTACGTATCCCACGGGCGCCCGCTGCCCGTCCGTCACAAGACCCGACGCGGCACTGCCGCTGCACCCAGGAGCATCCATGCCAGCACTCATCACCCATCACCTGTTCGGGGAGCGCGCCGCGCGCACGCTTCCCGACGACGTCCTCTCGACCCAGGAGGACCTTCTCGCCTTCCTTCTCGGGAACCAGGGACCCGACCCCTTCTATGCGCGCTTCTCGGCCACGCCCGAGAAGGTCGAGCAGGCGCACCGGCTCGCCGAGCGCGCACATGGCGAGCGCATGTGCGACGTCTTCGCCAGCCTCGGCGACGGCATAGGCCGCCTGCCCGCCTGCGACACGGACATCGGGCGCGCCTTCGGCCTGGGCATGCTCGCCCACTACGCGCTCGACCGCTCTGCCCATCCCCTGGTCCTCGCCGAGCAGGCCGCCACCATCGCCGCCAACCACGACCTCGACGGTGCGGACGATGCGGTGCACGCCCTCATAGAGAGCGACATCGACGTCTGGATGCTCTGGAGGTGCCGCCACACCACCGTCCTCGAGAACCTCCCCGCCACGTGGCTCTGCCACACCCCGCGCATCGCCCGCGTGGCCGGCGCCCTCACCAGCCAGGTCGCACACACCGTCTGGGGCATGGACCTGGGCGCCGACGAGTACGCCGCCACGCTCGCCAACATGCAGTTCGTCTATCGCGCCATCGAGCCCGCAGGCTCGGTGCGCTCCAGGGCCCTGGGCGGCATCGAGCGCTCCTTCGAGGACCACTCGCTGCTGCAGGCCCTCGCCCACCGCGTGAGCCGATCTGACACCTGCGAGTTCACGAACGACGACCACAGGCGCTGGCAGGACCCCTTCACCGGCGACTGGTCGCGAGGGTCCTTCTCGGATGCCATGGACCAGGCCCTCGACGACTGGAAGGCGCTCGCCCAGGCCTTCCTCGCCCACGACGACCTCTCCGGCCTGGTCGCCCACGTCAACTACCTCGGCATGGCCATCGGCCCTGACGAGCGTTGGGAGCGCCTGGGCTGACCGCCCGGCGCTGACGCCATGGCCTGCGGGCCACAACGTATCTCCGCAGAGGGACACGGACGGGCGCACGAGGCCGTCGACCATCTATACTTGCTGCAAGACCAGCGCTTCGGCGCATGACGGGCGAAAGGTGTCCCGATATGGAATTCTTCGCAACGTGCCCCAAGGGGTTCGAGCAGCTCCTCGCTGCCGAGCTCACCCATCTTGGCATGGACCAGGTCCGCGCCCTCGCAGGCCAGGTCTCGTTCGCAGGCGACGTGGCCGACGCCGAGCGCGCCGTCCTCTGGAGCCGCCTCGCCAGCCGCGTGGTGGCGGTGTTGGCCCGACGCGTCCCCGCACACGACAGCGACGCGCTCTATGAGGGGCTCTCGGCCATCCCCTGGGAGGACCACCTCAGGCCCACCTCCACCCTCGAGATCGACGCCCACGGCACCAACCAGGAGCTCAGGAACACGCGCTTCGTGGCACTCCGCACCAAGGACGCGGTCTCGGACCGGCTCCTCGCCCGCACCGGCGCCCGTCCCGAGACGGACACCCGCAACCCCGACCTCCGCGTGGTCGTGCGCCTGCGCAACGACGCCGCCACCGTGGGCATCGACCTCTCTGGCGACGCGCTC
This sequence comes from Atopobiaceae bacterium, assembly GCA_022483015.1. Lineage (NCBI taxonomy): Bacteria > Bacillati > Actinomycetota > Coriobacteriia > Coriobacteriales > Atopobiaceae > Atopobiaceae bacterium. Next base: position 2,100,518 of record JAKVOB010000001.1, read on the forward strand.
TTCAAGCGTGGCGTCACGAGGCCCACGCGCAGCCTCGCCTGCGCACCCCTACGCGCCGACTACGCCGCGGCACTCCTGGCCGCCGGCGACTGGTTCCGTGACGCCCGCCATGGCTCCCAGGCGCTCATGGCCCTCTACGCAGGCACCGGCACCATCGCCTGCGAGGCCGCCGAGCAGGTCTGCGACCGCGCCCCGGGGCTCCTCCGCACGCGGTGGGGCCACGAGGGCTGGCTCGGCGCCGACCGCAACGCCTGGCAGGCCCTCCTCGACGAGGCGGACAACCGTGCCGAGAATGGCGCCGGGCGCCTCGAGGGCCTCTCGATCCTCGTGGCCGACCCACGCCCCGGCACGGCCGATGCCTGCAGGCAGGCCCTGAGGTCGGCAGGCCTCGCCGTCACGCCCACCATCGTCGAGACGACGCCGGCCGCCTGCAGGGAGGCCCTCGCGCAGGCGGGGACGGCCCTCGTGACGGCCGACCTCTCGTGGTTCAAGCCGGACGACTACGCACAGGAGGCGAGCGTGACCTCGCTCGTCTCGTCCGCCTCGCAGGCCGCATCGCAGGGCTCGCGACTCTGCTCGCTGGGCCGTGCGGGCCTCGCCGCGTCCGCCCTGGGCATCGAGCCCGCCGGCTCGTATGCGGTCATCACGGGCAGCGACGCCGCCGCCATCGACCGCTTCGAGGGACTGCCCACGGCCGCCACCCCCACCATCACGCTGAAGGACGGCACGACCGTGCCGGTGCTCGTGGGTGCCTCCGACCAGTTCGCCGCACGGCTCGCCAAGGTGGCACGCCTCCGCGCCAAGTGGGCACGCCGCGAGGACGTGAGCTGCTACCGCGTCTATGACGCCGACCTGCCCGACTATGCGGTCGCCATCGACCTCTACCAGGGCACGGAGGCCACCCCCGGACGTTGGCTCGTCATCGCCGAGTACGCCGCCCCCAAGGAGATCGACCCCGAGCTCGCCCACCGCCGCCTGCTCGACGTCCTCGCCATCGCGCCGCGCGTCCTCGGCGTCGCCCCCGCAGACGTCTCGCTCAAGGTGCGCGAGCGGGCGCGCGGCGGCTCGCAGTATGCCGACGGCGGGCAGCACGACGCCCGCCCCACGCACGTCGGGCGCGACCACCACCGCGGTTCGCTGCGCCTGGCGCCCGGCTCCCACCTGGTCGACGAGGGCGGCCTCACCTTCGAGGTCGACCTCAGGGGCCGCCTCGACACCGGCCTGTTCCTCGACCACCGCCTGGTGCGCTCCGAGGTCCGCGAGATGGCCAAGCAGACCAAGGGCTCGAAGCGCTTCCTCAACCTCTTCGCCTACACCGGCACCGCCACGGTCTACGCCGCCGACGGCAGCGCCACGCACACCACGACGGTCGACATGTCGGCACCCTACCTGGAGTGGGCACGCCGCAACATGGCGCGCAACGGCTTCACGGGCGAGGACCATGAGTTCGTCCAGGCCGACGTCATCGCCTGGGTCTCCGAGCAGCGCCACACCGCCAACCGCTGGGACCTCATCTTCTGCGACCCGCCGACCTTCTCGAACTCCAGCCGCATGCGCGATGCCTCCTTCGACATCCAGCGCGACCACGCCGAGCTGCTCATCGGCGTGTCCCGCCTGCTCACGCGCAACGGCACCTGCCTCTTCTCGTGCAACCTCAGGGGCTTCGAGCCCGATGTGGAGAAGCTCGGGCGGGCAGGCGTCGGCATAGAGGACGTCACCGCGGGCACCATCCCCGAGGACTTCTCGAGGAACGCCCGCATCCACCATTGCTACCTGGTGCGGCGCATTCCCCCGCGGGTTGTGGCACCATAGGACGATGATGTATTGGGAGGTCGGCACGACCGACCGAGGGGCCCGAGGCCGCAAGCCGGTCTCGGGCAGACACGTTGGGAGCGCTGGTGTCTCTCTTGAGGAGAAAGTCCGCGACGGAAGCGGGTACGGCAGTGGCTGGAGCCACCAAGGGGGCTGACCGCCGCAACGGGGCCATCCCCTTCTCTGTGGGTATGGTCCTCGTGACCTTGGGCGTCGTCTACGGCGACATCGGCACGAGCCCGATGTACGTCATGAAGGCCATCGTCAACGGCAACGGTGGCCTCTCCAGCGTCTCGGAGGACGTCATCCTGGGTGCGCTCTCGCTCATCATCTGGACGCTCACCCTCATCACCACCGTGAAGTACGTGGTCATAGCCATGAAGGCCGACAACCACAACGAGGGTGGCATCTTCGCCCTCTACAGCCTCGTGCGCAAGTGCGGCAAGTGGCTCATCATCCCGGCCATGGTGGGTGGCGCGGCGCTGCTCGCCGACGGCATCCTCACCCCCGCCGTCACCGTGACCACGGCGATCGAGGGCCTGCGCACCACCGACTTCGGGGCCGCCTTCCTGGGCGAGACCCCCACCAAGGTCATCATCATCACCATCGCCATCCTGGCCGTGCTCTTCCTCGTGCAGCGAGCTGGCACGTCGAGCATCGGTCGCGCCTTCGGCCCCATCATGATGCTGTGGTTCCTCTTCCTGGGCGCCACCGGCATCTGGGGCATGAGCGGCAATCTCGGCGTGCTGAGGGCGCTCAACCCCGTGCGCGGCGTGATGTTCCTCTTCAGCCCCACCAACCACGCCGGCCTCATGGTCCTGGGCTACGTCTTCCTCGCCACGACCGGTGCCGAGGCGCTCTACTCCGACATGGGCCACGTGGGCAAGTCGAACATCTACGCCTCCTGGCCCTTCGTCAAGGTCTGCCTCATCCTGAACTACCTCGGCCAGGGCGCCTGGCTCATCGCCAACGCCAACAACGCCACCCTGGACGCCATCCCCGACATGAACCCGTTCTTCCAGATGCTGCCCGAGCAGATGCGTACCTTCGCGGTCATCCTCTCCACCGTGGCGGCCATCATCGCCAGCCAGGCCCTCATCACGGGCTCGTACACGCTCGTCTCTGAGGCCACGCGCCTCGACCTGATGCCCCACCTGCAGATCCACTACCCCTCCGAGACCAAGGGCCAGCTCTACATCCCGCTCGTCAACACCATCATGTGGGTCGGCTGCACGGGCGTGGTGCTGCTCTTCCAGACCTCGAGCCACATGGAGGCCGCCTACGGCCTGGCCATCACGCTCACGATGCTCATGACCACGCTGCTGCTCACGGTCTACCTCGGGCGCGTGCGGCACAACCCGGCCGGGGCCGTCGTGTTCTGCTGCTTCTTCGTCGTGCTCGAGGCCGCGTTCTTCTTCTCGAGCCTCACCAAGTTCGCCCACGGCGGCTACGTCACGATCCTCATGGCGGCCGTGCTCTTCGCCCTCATGGTGATCTGGCGCCGTGGCACCGCCGTCGAGCACACCCAGACGGTGTACCTGCCCGTCGAGCGCTACGTGGACCAGCTCCGCCACCTCCGCGACGACGCGAGCTACCCGCTCCTGGCCGACAACCTCGTCTTCCTCACCAACGACTCCTCGCTCGAGATGCTCGACCGCGACATCCTCTACTCGATCCTCGACAAGCACCCCAAGCGTGCCAAGGCCTACTGGTTCCTGAACGTCACGGTGACCGACGAGCCCTACACGCACTCCTACGTGGTCAACTCGTTCGGGACCGACTTCATCTTCAAGGTCCAGCTCCAGCTGGGCTTCAAGGTGAACCAGCGCGTGAACGCGTACCTGCGCCAGGTCGTGGCCGACCTCATGACCACGAGCGAGCTGGCGCCCCAGCACCACGAGTACTCGATCTACAAGCATCCCGGCAGCGTCGGCGACTTCCGCTTCTGCATGATCCGCAAGGTCCTCGCCCCCGAGACGGACATCACGCACCAGGACCGTGCCGTCATGACGGCCAAGTACTTCATCCGCCGCGTCTGCGGCAGCGCCGCCCAGTGGTACGGCCTCCAGAGCTCGGCCATCATCTTCGAGTACGTGCCCCTCTTCGGGCGCGAGCGCTCGGTGGACCGCCTCGAGCGACTGCCGCTCGCCGGCGTCATCATGGCGCACGACTCTGAGGCCGACGAGGAGGACATCTTCACCGACTCCATGGCAGCGGCCCGTGCCGCCAACGCCGAGGAGACCTACGAGCAGGTCATCGGCGGCGAGGAGACGGGCTCCTTCCCCGCCATGCCCACCGACGACGACTACTCCGACGGCAACGACTCCAACGACGCGTAGGGTCGGCCCCACAGCACAAGCTCACGCAGACGGCCCCCACGCCCGGACGGACGTGGGGGCCGTCCCTTGATGCGACCGGCCACGACCGGGGCACACATACCAGAGGAGGCGCGGCACCCGAGCGGATGCCGCGCCTCCCTCATGACGTTCCTGCAGGAGCGAGCCTAATGCCCTACCAGCCGGCCTCGCAGTCGGGGGTGGTGCGGACGCTCAGGGTCTGCGTGGCCTGCGTCGACGTGGTGACGCTGTAGCTCACCGTGGTCGACTCCCCGCCCTCGGTCTGCACGATGCCCGACCAGACGTCGAATCCCGTGATGGACCCCTCGGCCAGGTTCCACCCGCCGCTCACCTGAACGTCGGTGATGGAGCCACCGGCAGGCGCATAGAGGTACAGGTGTGTGATCATGTCCGTCTTCGAGCGCTTGAGAGGCGAATACCCATAGACATATTCGGGCGCGCTTGCCGCAATGTCCTTCGTGAACGAGTTCGAGAGCGTGGTCGTGACCTTATAGGTGTACGACCCGTCGGCATTGTGCACGGAGGAGCCGACCTTGGTGTCGATGCCCAGGTACCAGCACATCTTGGCCCAGGTGTCGTCGTTCACGTAGACGCCGACCACCGGCGTGGTCTCGTCGGTCGAGAGCGCGCCCGACATGCCCATAGCATCGATCGCGGACTCCTCGGAGGCGTCCCTCATCCAGACCTGCAGACGGTGGTCCGAGGCGGAGTCGCTAATCAGGGAGGCCAGGGAGGTGAGCTTGACCTTGCCGATGTTCGAGAAGAACTGCGAGAACGCCGAGTCGGCGACCGAGGCGAAGTAGGCGTCCTGGTCGGCCACCGGGATGTCCCAGTAGACGGTGGAGAGCAGCACCTTGGCTGCGTTCGTGCCGTCGACCGTGGTGCCGTCAGGGGCGGTGACGCCGCCCACGAGGCCCAGCATGCTCTGGAGGAAGACGGGGTCGATCGCGATGATGCCGTCGACCTGCTGGCCCTTCTCGGTCTGCCAGAACTCGCTCATGATCTCGGCCGAGCGGGGGAAGTCGGGGTTGAAGTTGGCGCTGCCGGGGCTCTGCTGGGTGCCCACGCCGAAGAGGCTGACCTCCTCGTCGGTGAGCGAGGGCTGGTCGGCCGTATCGGGGCGGGCGCCGGCGATGGTCGTGAAGTCGCCCAGGGTGATGTGGCCGTCGGAGACCGTCATCGTCCCCCAGGAGCCGGGGAACCCGCCGGTCGCACGGATCTCGGAGTTACCCTGCGCGATGATGAGGTAGGTACGGTCCTGCCCGTCACCGCCGAGCATCGACGAGAGGTAGGGGGCTATCTGGTTGGCCTTCTCGGCCGCGGAGGAGGCCGTGGAGAAGGCGCTCTTCACCTTCGAGACGATCGAGGTGATCTGCGAGACATGGGTCTCGGGGAGGGCGTCCACCGCAGCCGAGTCACGCGTCAGGACGGGCGAGACGTCGCTCAGCACCGTCGCCAGGCTCTGGAGGGTGGCGACGTCGATGGAGCCATCATCGCCTATGAGCTTCGAGAGTGACAGGCCGGGCAGCTGCTCGGAGACGGGAAGGAGCGCGTTCTGCGCGACGTCGTCGAGGACGTCCACGAGGTCGCAGGTGGCGGACACGTCGGAGCCGTAGACCGGGACGTAGCTGGCGGCCTTCCACAGGGGGCTCGAGGTCTCCTGCTTCATGTCGGCGGCCTTGGTGCTGATGGTATTGGCTGCCGTCGCGGCCGAGGCGGAGTCCCCCGAGACCGCCGCCGTCTCGAACGTGGACAGGTTGCTCATGACCGCCGTGGCATCGGACTTCACCGTGGTGGCGGAGCGATAGAGCAGGTAGCCGCAGGCACCGAGGGCGACCACGAGGGCGACCAGCACGCAGGCCACGACCTTGGCGACCACATGCCTATGCCGACGGCCGTGGTGGTTGGAGCTGTGGCGACGCTGGTGGGACCTCATCGCACGCTTCTGGGAGTTCGACCCGGTGAAGGTGTACGCGTGCCCGTAAGGCACCCAATCAGACCCGTTGGCCGCATGCGACGGTGCCGCAGCGTGACTTCCGTGCTTGCTCATCAAACGCTCCCCTGCTCGTCTGTACCCTACCTGATTGCGATACCAGCATAAGCCACCTGACCACCCCGCGGTCATCGGGCGAAGTGCTTGCCCCTATAACCCGGGGTCTTGCCGTCCCCCTGCACGGGGTCGCCTGACCCGGACGGCCCGGCCGCTGCGTCGAGCCCGGCGAACAGGTCGTCGGGCTCGTCCATGGCTGGCACATGGTAGCGCCTGCAGACCTTCTCGAGATAGTGGTAGTGCCTCACCATGTGCGCATCGCTCGCCACGAAGGTATAGAGCCCCTCGTCGAGCATGGCCTTGGCGGGGGCCTTCTCGCGTCCGAACCGGCCACCGGCGATGAAGTCCGTGGAGGCCTGAAGCCTGCATCCCATGCGCACGAGCTCCCGCGCGACCTCGATGTCATCCTGGACGGCCACATAGCGCTCCGGGTGGGCGATGATCACGTCGTAGCCCATGCCCTGAAGCTCGAAGATGGTGCGCTCGTAGACCTCGAAGCGCGAGGGCGACGCCCCCACCGAGAGCTCGAGCAGGAAGTCGTTGCTGCCGTCCACATGGAGCCGCTCGGCCCATCCCATCCCGAGCTCCATGAGCTTGCGATGGTTTACCTCGAAGCCCATGCGCAGGGGGAACCCTCCCGCCGCCGCCTTGAAGGCGTCGAAGGCGCCCCACATGGCGTCATAGTCGAAGTAGGGGTCGCGGCAGTGCGGCGTGCACACCATGCTCGTGACGCCAGCGGCCTTGGCCGCGTCGAGCATGGCGAGCGAGTCGGCCATGGTGCGGGCGCCGTCGTCGACGCCAGGCAGGATATGGCAGTGGATGTCACGCACGGCTGCCCCTACAGGTCCTCGTCATCCGATGACGAGAGGTAGGGGTTCCTCGCGGAGGGCGCATAGCCGCCCTTCGGCCGGGCGTACGGGGCTGCCAAGGGAGCCGCGGCAGGTTGGGGTGCCGGGTCCTGGGAGGTGCGGACCCGGGGCGTCGAGGCCATCGCGGCCTTGTGCGCCGTGTTGGCCTCGAGCACGTACTCTGCCGTCGAGTCTGCTGCAGGTACCGCGCGACGCGGCGCAGGGGCCGGTCGCGAGTAGCTCCGTGCGGGCTGGGGGGCAGGCTGCTCCTGCGGCATGGCGATGGGCGAGACGTCCCTCTTGGATCCGTCGGAATCGTTGTAGTACTCGTAGTAGTACTCGGAGCCCCTGCTCTCGCAGGCGTTCATGACCACACCGGCGAGGTTGCCGCCAGCCTTCACCAGCTGCTCGGCAGAGGCGGCGATATCAGGCTTCTTGGTATAGTCCTCGCGCACCACCAGGAACGTCGCGTCGCACATGTGCGAGAGCACGGCGGCATCAACGAAGGTGCCTACCGGGGGCGTATCAAAGACCACGTACTCATAGGAGTCCAAGGCCTCCTGGAGGAGCTCCGCGAAGCGCTTGGACGAGAGGATGTCGGGCGGGTTGGGGATGTGAGGCTCGGCGTCGAGGAAGAAGAAGTTCTTCTGCGGCGTCCTCACGACCGCACTCTCCAGGCTGCTCTGGCCCGAGAGCACGGAGTAGATCCCGGACTTGGGGTGCACGCCCATGCTGTTGGCACAGGAACGCCTGCGCATGTCGCCCTCGACCAGCAGGACCGTCTTGCCCGACGTCGCGATGGCCTGGACCAGGTTGACCGTGACGAAGGTCTTGCCCTCGTTGGGAACGGAGCTCGTCATGACGATGGAACGGACCGGCTTGTCGACGCTCATGAAGCGGATGTTGGCCAGGAGGGTCTTGGCTGCGTTCTGGACCTCAAGGGCCTGGTCCTGGGCCTTCTTCATCTTTGCCATGACTATCTCCCATCCACGAGCGGGAAGTGGCCGACCACGGGGACACCGAGGAGCTCCTCGACCTCGTGGCCGCTGCGGGCACGCGTGTCGAGCATGTCGCGGAGCACCACATATGCCACGGCGACGAGCAGGCCGGCGACGAAGCCCACGAGCACGTACATCAGGCGGTTGGGGCCGCTCGCCGAACTGGGAGCCTGGGCCGCATCGATGGTGTTGATGGCCTCGACGCCCATCGCGGACTTCGCGACGTCGGAGGCAGCACTCACGTAGGCATTGGCCACGTCAGCCGCGACCTGGGCGTCAGGGCCCGTGACCGAGAGCGAGACGACGCGCGTGGTGGTGGAGCTCGTGACCGAGAGCGTGTACGAGCTGAGGTTGCTGATGCCCAGCGAATCCGCGACGGCCTTCTTCACGTTGGAGCTCTTGATGATGGTGACCACGTCGTTGCTCAGCATCTGGCTGGCCGAGAGATCGGTGTACGTGCTGTTGGACGAGCTGCTGGACGACGAGGAGTTCGAAAGCACGTACACCGTGGTGGATGCCGTGTACTGGTTGGGCAGAAACACGCTCACGATCCCTACGACCACGGCAGCACCCACCGCAAGGGTCACAATGAAGCTCAGGTGCTTCCGAAGCAGATGGAAGAGCTCTAGAAGGGTCACGCCTAATCCTTTCACAGAGGGCAACAAACGTGAAAATTATAACGCACCTGCACAGCGTCAGGCAGCGCAGCCTTACCAACCAAGCACTGTCAAAGCCCGTTCACTTTCCATTGCTCTAGTCGTTTGCGACGTCTGAAACCGAACGGCACGATTCGAGATTAGTCATACGTCTTCCACATCATCAGCATGCAGCCTATAACTCACCGTAATCATCAAGCATATGGCAAGATAAACTGACATCGGAGCAAAGAATGCCGAGGACGCGAGGCTGGAAATGAACAGGTACGCAAACGTGATCAGCATAGCTAGGAAGGGCCCCACATCGCCGGAAGCATTGCATAGGGACGCCTTCGCATAGATTGCTTTCAGGAGCAGGAAGATCGAGCCCGCATATAGCAAGGTTCCAGCCCATCCGAACTGACCCAGTAAAATCGGCCAGAAGGTATCCGAGATGAAGCTTGAGGACAAAACAGATAGTCCATATACCGTAGATAGGCCCAAGGACTCATACAAAGGCGAATAGAACTCAGCCTGCGCAGTGATCGCAGAACCGTACGTCGCGAACCCGGTGCCTAATGGAAAGTACCTATTTGCCAGCAGCAACCCACCATTCAGGAGCTGATTTCTGGCTTGGGCATCGTTCTCATAATAATTCGTAATCTGGCTCCAGGCGACTACCAGAATCACAAGAACCAGCAAGGCAACGACGAGTTTCCAGGATCTACGAAAACTTGGAATGCCAAGAATGAGAATTGAAGCGAGGATGGCGAATCCTATTGCCTTGGTTCTCAACGTGAGGACCATTGGTAACAGAGCAAGAAGCATCCAAAAGCGATTTCGCCTGTAGCTCGAACATAGTATCGCAATCAGCCCAACCATCAGAAGGTTGACTACCTCAGGATGGCTGAATATGAACTCAAAGCTCTTCAGACCAAAACGAACCTCATTGGTATTCATCCCTATATCGATGGACAAGCTGATGCAGCCACATAAAGCCGCAACAGCAATAATCAGCTTCGCCTCTGCTTGAAGCATGTTCACAAACGCGTCAGTCAGGTGGATGCTACCTAGAATCAGGAACAGGGCCACAACCGTAACAATGAACTTCGAACAAGTAACGACATCTATTGCAATTGCATAGGTCGAAAGCTGAATCTGGTTCACTACTGTTCCGACCAGCCCATCAACGACCAAAAGAGCCAATAGGATGAGAGAGCCCCTTACAGCCGATTCGATACCGCCTCTGTACTTTAAGCAAGCTACCGCGAGAAGGATACAGGCTGCTTCATCAATATACGAAAACGCCCCTCCATAGGCATCCTGGAAATACAACTGGAATGCGAGCAGATTAATAACAATAAGGCAGCCAAGCTCGGAGACCCGCATATTATAGAGTTGAGAGTTGTTGTCGCTTTCGTGTATCGATATTCGAGTCATCACCTATGCCGTGGGCCAAATAGCCATGACCGACGCCCTCCTCCCAGACGAATAGCTGGAAGGCACGATACGCTGCATCAAAGCTACCTCCCGAACATGGTCCCCAACAATGGTGTTACGTTCCTTCTTGAAGCTCTTGCTAAACAATGCCCAGATTTTCCGTGCTATCTCAGGTCGAACCAAGTCGAGTGGATAGAATGGAACGCCCCGTCGGATCTGCTCCATACTAGCCGCACGAAGGCACCGGCGTGCGGCTGCGCTCCTTCTGCTCATGACACCCGTTTCAAACGAGATCATCATATATGCTAACCAAGCGAGCAACGGCTTTGTCTATTGAAAAGTCCTCTGCAATCCTCTGTCGACCAGAAGAACCGATCTTGGCCCGTTTCTCAGGCGAACCAAGCAAGTCTGCGAGTAACGAGCTGAGCCTCAATTCGTCTCCTGGCTCTATAAGATAGCCATTTTTGCCGTCATCGATGATCTGCGGGATTCCTCCGACGCTCGTTGCGATAGAAGGGATGCCACACGCCATCGATTCAAGCAAACTCATAGGCATTCCCTCATGTCTTGAAGGCAAACAGAAAATGGCGGCGCGCTCAAGTAAGTGGTCTTTCTCCTTGCCAGATACCCATCCGCAGAACCTGCATCTATCAGCGATGCCCAACCTCTTGGCCAAGGCCTCATACTCCTCAGCAGACCCATCGCCCCCAAAAACGAGGCTGGTATTTGGGTTCATTTCTAGCGCTTGCCTTGAGGCGCGTATAAGCATGTCAGGGCTCTTCCTCGCCCCGAGCCGACCAAGAAATAGAATATCCTGGTTCTCACTTGAGAAACATGCCACCGGCGGTACTTTGACCGCATTATGCAGGACAATTAGTTTGTTATCATCGCAAATATTGTCGGCAAAATAGTCCCTCCATTCCTCTGAAAGCACTACTACCCTATCTGCAATTGCAAACGTCCCACGTACGTCTTCGCGATACGCATTGGTGCCTGCTTCGAAATCATCTTTGAACTCACCACTATGCTCATGGAGGATGACTCTCTTCCCATGAGAGCGGGCTATCCTGGCCATCATTGATTTTCGTCTATATGATCCGTGGATGCTCAGATGCAGATGAACGATATCGTAGTTGTCGACAACCGCCTTGTAATGCCGTAGAGCCCTTGCGAACGACAGGCTCTTCTGAAGTAAGTTGCTACCAACCCCCGTGCCAACAAATGCAAGCTGGCAATAATCTCCTAGTCCTGCATCGATATAGCCATTGACCACGCTTACAATTCCACCTTGAAGCGACCTATCAGGTCCGACCATTAGGACCTTAGGACCAGCATGATTAGTCATAATTCGTACCACCCCATGAATCAACCTAGAATTAAGGGTCAATCAACATTGCATGTAACGGCCGAAGATATCAACTCGAACCAAACGGCGCCTTAGTTCCCGATCTTCCACGTCGCTTATGTACTATCTACAAGCCATACGTTCGGTGTTTCACCTATGGTTCCTAACGACTGACTGAACGTTCTTTGATAGGACGATACTCCAGGCAGCAGTACTGAGCTTCTCCAAACGCGACTTCGAACAATTCCCCAATCACGTTCTAGGTAGTCGTCAAAAGCGACAATGGGAACACCGACTTCGCCTTATCCGTTGTTCCTCTTCATCTTCAGCTCTTTGCGGAGGATTCCGTAAAATCGCAAATTACCTACTACGTAACGCTTCAGAAGTCGTCCGGGCTCCTGAATTAACCGAAATAGCCATTCAAGGCCAGCGTCTTGCATCCACTTCGGAGCACGCGAGACATTGCCAGAAATCACATCGAACGAGCCCCCGACACCAACAAAAGCACCAGCAGCGCCAGCCTTACGGAATTCCTCAATCATCAGCTCCTTCTTGGGGGAAGTGATTCCAACGAATACTATTAACGGTTTGACACTTTCAACCTCGGCAACCACCGCATCGAACTCATCGTCCGTAAAATACCCGTCACGCATGCCGGCAAGCTGTAAGGCCGGAAACTGCTTCTGAAGTGCCTTTGCCGCTTCGTGAACAACGGAGTCCTTTGCTCCAAGCAGATAGATGGGATAGCCCTTGGCCTCGGCCAAGGCGCACAGCGCCATCATGAGATCAATCCCGGCGACACGCTCAGGAACGTGAACTCCAAGCTTATTTGACGCCATTACCATTGAGGCGCCATCCGCATTGACTATTTCACAGTGTCGAACGATGGAGTCCATTTCCAGGCTGTCTCGCATCTGAAGTACCTTATCGGCATTCACACCAATGAGATGTGCAAAATGCCCAGTCTTTATATACCAATCCGTTGCATCTACCGTTTGGGTCATCGTCCATGGATCTATAGGTACGTCGAGCACATCAACCCGCAGTGGAAGACCCGTACTCTCATAGAACAACGAAGGGACAGCTTCATCCGTTGACACAAAAAACTCCATTCTCGGAATTGCTCGTCATCGACAAACCAATGAAACCCAAAGTTCCTACTCATTACCACCTGCTGTGCACACCTCATGGTATGCTACATCAGAGTTTTATTCTAGAGAGGATGGTCATTGACTTTCATGAACGCAGCCGAGTCAATATATACAAGACTTAGTCATTATCTGGGAAATCACCTCTGGGTTGTGACCTTCGTATGCGATGCTGTCGCATCAGTGTTGGCTAATACGATTGCCTTTGGTGCCCTGGGTTTGTTTTACATAGAATCCTGCGGTTTGCCTATCTTCCATCTCCTTGCGGTCTCTGCTGTACTCATCACATTTGTCGTCTTTCTCGCCTGCGGTCTCTATGCCTCGCGCAGGTATAGACCATTCTCATTCGAAGTCGGCCGTCTTCTCTTAGCCAACTCCATCGTGTATTTGCTCGAAATTTCTGCCCTGTACTTCTTTCATCTTAACGACATGTCGCGCCTTGCCCTTCTTCTGGCGTTCGGGTTTACCAATTTGCTCGATATCGCAGAACGCTTCATGTGGCGCCGTATCGTTGCATCATGCTACAGAGGAGGTGTCGGTCTTCATAAACTGCTAATTATTGGCAGTAGCAATGTAGCAGAGCAGTTCTATAACGAAGCCGTAAAGACCGGTAGATCGTCTGCATATGGATTTGAGTATGTCGGTTATATCGCTCACAAGAGGAACAGTAATCTATCAACCTATCTTGGAGACATAGACTCGCTCGATTCCTTACTGCGCAGCCAGCAGGTGACTGAAATCATTATTGCCAGTGAATTGCCAAACAACGATACATGTGGCCAAGTCATTGCAGCATCAAGCGTATTCGGAATTCGAGTTTCCGTGATCCCAGAAATAGGAGACTTTTTCCCTCATAATTCGAGCGACGAGACAGTTGGCACTCTCAAGTTATTCACGTTGCAATCAAGTGCCGACTCGAATCCCGGATGGGGCATTAGCAAGCGCTGTCTTGACATCCTCGGAGGCGTCTTGGGGCTTGTATTATCGAGCCCTCTCATGCTCCTGGGAGCTATCTTAATCAAGACAGCCTCACCAGAAGGTCCAGTGATATTCAAACAACAACGCCTTGGCAAAAATGGCAAGCCGTTCACGATGTATAAGCTCCGCACGATGGTTCCCGACGCAGAGAAGCTTCGTAAGGACCTCGACGAGGCCAACGAAGTGGATGGGCCCGTATTTAAAATGAGCAGTGATCCCCGGGTGATCAAGCATGGGGCCTTTCTTCGAAAAAGTAGCATCGATGAGCTGCCTCAGCTTCTGAACGTTATCCAAGGATCCATGAGCCTTGTAGGACCACGACCACCTCTTCCGGATGAGGTCGAAAGATATGATAGCTGGGAACGAGTGAGGCTTGCCGTTAAGCCGGGTCTCACCTGTTATTGGCAGGTAAGCGGCAGAAGCAACCTCAGCTTCGATGAATGGATGGAGCTCGATCTCCGATATGTCGAGACTCAGAGCTTTATGACGGATATTATGCTGATTCTCAAGACGTTTGGCGAAGTATTCAGCAGAGACGGCGCATATTGATCAGGTATTGGCAATTTGAAAATGCAAGAGATTGGTTCTGCTAGAAGTACCCCTAGCACTGGAAGAAATCAAAGCTAGGCTGATTCATGTTTTGGTTGCACAAACCATCAGGACCTCGTTCAATGCCTCGGTTGGGATTCTCCATCAGCGGGTCTTGCTTCGTCACCTTGTCGTCAGTCACCTTGTCGAACTGCGCCCCCCTGGGGAAACGACAGACAATCAAGTTGTTGTTCTAGTTTCTGCCTTACTAGATTGTGTCGCGAAAGTTGGTGTAGGCACATCCCCCTACTAGGCCTCCCGCCCAAGGGGAACGGCCGTCGCCCTAGAATCTCAAACGCCGAGTACTGAGACCAGAAACGGCGATGACCACTATGGCGATCATTTGATCCAAGATTACCGTCACAGCCCTGGTGGCTCAGAAATGCTTGACGAAACACAGCGCTGCCCCGACATACATGCTTCCTTCCTCGCGGGCCCGGACGGACCCGCGAGGAAGGGATTCCCATACCCAGCAGGACGCGTACGGTTGGGTATGGAATCGTGGGTGGGGTGCACAGCTCAACTTGCGAATCAACTAAATGCAGCCGCTTCATGATGAAATGGCGGCAAATTGTCGAACTTTCTTTGAGGGAATCGACCTTGATGCTAATGTAGTAAGTATTCTTGCACAATCAGCGTCCATGGAGGATTTTTGAAGAGGATTCTATTGGTGTTCGGGACTCGTCCTGAGGCCATTAAGATGTGCCCCCTTGTGAACGAGCTGAAAACGCGTGCCGATATTGATGTACAGGTGTGCGTGACGGGGCAGCATCGCGAGATGCTCGACCAAGTCTTGGAAGCATTCGGGGTGGTTCCTGACTACGATTTGTCCATCATGAAGAAGGGACAAACGCTCTTCGACATCACCACGGGTGTTCTCGATGGAATTAAGGGCGTGCTTGAGTCCACGGAGCCTGACATCGTGCTGGTTCATGGCGATACGAGTACTACGTTTGCCACTGCGCTCGCATGTTTCTACCTCCACATCCCAGTAGGGCATGTTGAGGCAGGGCTTAGGACCTACAACATCGAGTCGCCGTGGCCTGAGGAGTTCAACCGTCAAGCTGTTAGCATCGTTGCTCGCTATAACTTTGCTCCTACTGAGCTGTCGCGTCAGAACCTTCTTCGTGAGGGGAAAAACTCCTCTTCCATTTATGTCACGGGCAATACCGCTATCGATGCGCTTAAAATTACCGTACGTCCTGACTATCACCACGAGGAGCTCGATTGGGCGGCGGGTAGCAAGCTCATCCTCATCACGGCCCATAGGCGGGAAAACCTCGGTGAGCCGATGCATCACATGTTTCGTGCTATCAGGCGGATTATTGATGAGCATCCTGACGTTAAGGCAATTTATCCCATTCATATGAACCCGATAGTGAGACAAGAGGCCGACGAGGAGCTGGCAGGGGACGATCGTATTAAGATTATCGAGCCCCTGGGGGTCCTTGATTTTCATAACTTCATGGCCAGAAGTTACCTTATCCTCACGGACTCCGGTGGCATTCAGGAGGAGGCTCCGTCACTTGGCAAACCTGTCCTCGTGATGAGGAACACCACTGAGAGGCCCGAGGGCATTGAGGCAGGCACGCTCAAGTTGGTAGGGACCTCTGAGGAGACCATTTACTATGAGTTTGCGAAGCTCCTAGATGATGATGCTGCCTACGGGGCCATGGCGCATGCATCTAATCCATATGGTGACGGGCATGCCTGCAAGCGGATTGCTGACATCCTCGAGGCCGAATGATAGTTAGGTCAGACTCTCAACAGTATGTGGACGCATTGGAGTGGATATGCGCATAGGGATCTATGACACTCGGCGGTGTATATATCACTTATAACTTTGGCTGCAAGACCATTGTACGCGGCACCTATCAAGGTATTATGCGGATGGAGTCCATGCCAGGACGAGGCGCTGGGGCGCCCTAGTGTTGTTCAACGCAAGGGCGCCCCAGCGCCTCGTCCTGGCAAACAAGCAGCAGTTCTACTCGAGGACGATGTAACGTTGCCAGACAATGGTGCCATCGGAGAGGCCTTGTTGAACAGCACTAGAAACTGCCCCGTTTGGTCATCGTGATCGAAGCGACGTGGTCACGAGAAACCGAGTAGTCCCTTCTGCTCAGATTCTCTTGACAGGACACAGGCTGGTGAAGGCGGACGGAGTTGACCCGAGGAGGAGAGCGGCATAGGATGCGTTAGGAGAAAGCTGGTTCACGAGCGAAGGCACCGCTTACACCAACTTTTGAGACACTACCAACACATGACCTGGCCCAACTTAATACCTGCACTCCCGAATCGTTAACTGCTCCGCAACTCAGCACGTAACTTTTTGCACTGGTCAAGCCGGAGGAAGCACATCACGGCTTCCGTAAGATCTCGAATAAGGGCTATGACGGTTACAGACTCGATGCCGATTGCAACGGATACCAGCAACAAGGCAATATTCAATAGCGCCGAATATAGCGTCGATAGGGTGATTTCCTTCACTTTGTCCGCTGCACCGAGTATTGGCCATCCAAAGAACATGCCATAAAATGAAAAGAAAACGACCGGTGCCACAAGTCTGATTACGTATGATCCAGCAAGGTAGTCTTCCCCACCGAGTATGCTCATAAGCGGATCAGCCCATGCCGCAAAGAGGGCTGTTCCGATTGCTATAAATGGAAGTGCGGTCAACCCGAGCTTCTTTGCATAGTGAAAATCCCTGTTTGTCACCATATGAGGGTACAGGCTGTTAACTATTGGAGAATACAGGGCTTGAACCGCTGATAGACAAGTCATAGCGAGTGACCAATAGGAAATTTGGCTCTTATCAGTTATCACAATCCCAATCAGAAGCGTCGAGAAGCCAGAGAACGCAGTCGAGGAAACATTCGAGATGCAGTAAATACCGGACACTTTCAGCTCATCAAACGTGTCCTTGAAGGATGCTCGTGCCCAAGACAATCCCCACCGCTTGTACATCGCCGCAAAGGACCAGACAAGTGCGATCATTCCAGAGATGATATCGAGCACGGGAATCCATAACAAGTCAGCTACAGTGTGAATGAACACGAACGTAAGTGCCGCAGCGGTTCCCTTTGATATGAGATACCTCGACGTTATGGGGCCCATCTGCTCCTTGCCTTGGAAGACAAAATCTGGTGCAAGAGCCTTTAAGCTGACACCAATATAGGCAAGAAACACATAGAAGAGATTCTCGCGAAGTATGGGAATAAACTGACTAATGACCAATACGGCAATTCCAAGAGCAAAGCAGAGCATCAGCCTTGCCTGCATGATTGCCCCGGTGACTCGATTGATTTCGTCGCTCGACGAAGCGGATGCAACCTTCTTCGTGCCAGATAAGTTGAAACCAAAATCGGCAATCACCTGTACGAATGTCATAAATGACAAAACGTACGCGTAGACAGCATACCCTTCGGTCCCAAGCACGCGAGTCAGATAAGGAAGAGTAATAAAGGGGAGTATATATTTCACTATTTGTAGACCATATTGCCACATCATATTGTGATAGAAAGACTTATGTGAGGTCATTATTACAATCCGCTCAGATATCAAAAACACCTACAGGACTAACGGAGGATTATAGATGTGTGTAGGATTTTCTTTCAAACATCCATGCATCAGCCATCTTTTGGCGCACCAAGCGTATATATGCATAGTTTCGCAGTGCATCTAGCCTAGATAATGGATACGTCTACAATTAAATGATACTCGAAGGATATACGCAAAGAGAGGGCTTACTACATGCAAATAATGCAGCTGCAAGATATTCAATCTGAAGAGGCTTCGCTTCTTTCTTCTTTCGACGGCTTTTGCACCTACCATGATATTACTTACTATTTAGCATATGGCTCTTTACTAGGTGCAGTCCGAAATCAATCCCCCATTCCTTGGGATGATGACACCGATGTTCTCGTTCCCAGAACTGACTATGAGCGTCTAAGGACCTTGATTTCGAAGGCGCCCGCAGGAACTTCCCTTCTAACTCCAGACACGGTCTCTTACCCTTGGCCGTGGATGAAGCTCATCAGTACTCGGACATATTTCGACGAGCCCGTGCTCCGTTGTAATCCTTCTTATTACGGCGTATTTATAGATATTTTTCCGCTCGATAACATTCTGAACAAAGCTGATACGAAGCGATATAACAAGGTGCATCTCACCAGGCGCATCTACGATTACTCGTACGTTGTTAATCATAGACTACCTCAGCTCAGCGACGCCAAGGAACCTCTCCGCAGAGTCATTGGAGCAGCTGGGCATATCCATTCGCGTGACTATTACCTTCAGAAAATGGATTCACTCGCAACAGAACGCTCCTCTTGCAAAAGTGAGTTTGTCGCCAACTTCTACTCTCCCTACTCTTTTGATAAAGAGTGCATAGAGGCTGCTGACTGCGAGGGCTATTCGTTTGTTGACTATTCCGGTCACCGAATCAGAACCTTTAAAGATCCCGTAAAATACCTGGAGCGCGTCTACGGACCAACATGGAGAACGCCCATCAAACGAGAAGCAGAAAACCATGGCACGGCCTATTGGAGATAACTACTCGCTGAGTGTCACGTCAATGCCAGGATTGAGATAATCGTTAATGGTACTTTCGTAGTACTTCTCGGCATTGTTATAGGCATTCAGCATAAAGTGCCCGGAGTCCTCGCCTATGCTGTCCTTGAAGAGGCTCCAGCAGAAAAAGTAGTAGCCAGTTAGCGCGACAAAGCCATAATAGTGCCGGCGTTCAAAGGTCGTCGGCCGCCTCCCAAAGTATGTCTCGAGCAACCAGGCGACTTCCTCATCCTCGAAGTGCTCCCTGGACACAATCCCACCAAAGTCATTTGCAGGGTCCCCCATAGCGGAGAATTCCCAATCAATCAGATAGGTCACTTCTCCGTTGACGAGGAAATTCGGAGCATAGCAGTCGTTGTGACATAGAACCTTTGGTACCTCATCGCTCTCTATGAAATGGTAAAGCCTGACCATCTTGTTTCGAAGGGGCTTGAACTGTTGAAATAGGTCTCCCTTAGTGTTGCAAGCCAACCTCATTAATTTGTCTGACTCTCTAAGAACATCGAACTCATAGGGAGTCTTTGCTGTCGAGGTGTGCAGCTTACGGAGCATCTGCAAAATCTGCGTGCACTCAATCTTGTTCTTATACGTGAAATCATGCGCACCACTGACGAACCTTGAAATCTTCCAGCCGTGATCCTTATCGACATAGATACATGTCTCATCGAGTCCAAGGGCTTTTGCATGCTGTTCAGAGAGCTTCTCACTCGCGCGGTTAGCGAAGTTGTCGGAACTCCCGCCCGGATGACGATATACATAACGAGTGCCTCTCACAGTGAATAGAAAGAGGACATTTGATAGGCCCTTGTTCAGTATCTCGATGTCTTCGATTTCGGACCGCTTGCACTCAAGCAGTTCCGTAATATTCTCGACGATCTGGCTGTCTATACTATCAAGAAAGCTCTTGTCAAACCGCGCTATCTCTTCAAGGCTGTCAAACTCACGAAACGAGTCTGCATCGATAATCTTGGCCGCCAGCGGGAGATCGCTGCTATGACGAAGCCAGAACTCCTCCCAGAACATCCTACGAACACCGAAGTTGTCAATTTCTGCATTGGCGTAATCAATGAATGCTCTTGAGAAGTCCGGCGAGAAATAGGCCTCGCCCACCATGCAATACGAGTCACTCCCACCCATATTAATTGTGTCAATTAGGCCATCGGCACCAATTGTCGCTGAGAACTCACTGAACTCTCCAGTGCGATACTCGCAGGCACGATAGGCACAGGACATGTCATGACTAGTTGAGAAGGGATTGGTCTGAAAATAGTGATCGGCACAGCACACATATGTCGATTCGAGATAGTCTTTCGCCAGGAGAAGTGAGACGAGGTTCCCATTGTTATCAAACCCATTATTGAAGATGATGTCGACTCCGTACTTCTTCTGAAGATAGAAGAACTTCTCCTTCATAAAGCCGACAACGATATGAATATCCTCAATACCAGCATCATGGAGCTGCTCTATCTGGCGTTCAACCAATGGCTTCCCATTGACCTCGAATAGGCCTTTGGGCTTCTCATACGAAAATGGAGCGAAAGCCTGTGAGCGTCCTGCAGCCAGAATGATTGCATTGGGTTTTGTCATAGTGTTACCTCTCATAAGGTGCTTATTCTGCCTGTTCGTCCCCTTTGAGAGCAAGCAGGTAACCCTTGAAAATTAGCAGGTCTTCCTTCGTCGTAATCTTAATATTCAGATGGTTGTCCTTAGAGAAGTACACGGGTTCCCCCATAGCGAACATAAGTGGCGCTGTATGAGGATCAACAGCATCCAGAAGCCCACGCTTCTGAGCCTCCTCATATAGCCAGCACGCATAACCGAATTTGAACGCCTGGGGGGTATTAAGACACATTATCTTATCTCTATCAAGCCACTTGCGACCCTCTGTTCCGTCGATGCTGTCAGTAGCCAAATAGACGAGCGAAGCCGCGGGAGAGGCGTTGCCCTTATCCTTGCAAACTCGTATCGCATCGCTAATCACGTCAGGAGCAGTAAGTGGAGAGGCACCGTAGTGGACGAGAATCACATCATCATCCGACAGAGCCCCCTTGAGTGCATTGATCCCGTTGATCACCGAGTCCTGGAAGGTCGCTCCGCCTGACGTAATCCAACGGACTTTGTCAAAATGGCCATCCTCGAGTATTTTATCGAGCGCATCGCGATAACTCTCAAGACACACGACCTCAACTGCATCGACTTCGGGATGACACTGAAAAATCTGAAGTGTGTAATAAAGGACTGGCTTCCCAAGCACAGGAATGAACTGCTTAGGAATGTCAGCACCCACCCGCTTTCCCACACCACCAGCAAGTACTATTGCAGCGTTCAAAAGGACCCCTCATATTGGCGTACATTGCAAATCTTTTGTAATGATAGCAGCCTGTATTAGCAATCGGCTCTTGAGAGCATTGCCCGAGAATCACCACGACCAATATCAATGGCTCGTCTCGCCCGAAAAGGGCACAATCTCATGTTTCTTTCGAACACCTCGAGCGATCGTATAGGAGCCAGACCACCTGCCGGCTTCTATACTTTACATATTTTGTTATACCTTTATCGCTGTAGCCAATCACCTGCCCTGGCACTGCCGGCTGGACACTTGACTCGCGTTAGCTCATTCACCTTAAGTTTTGTTGAATGGGCACAATAATCGTGCTCCGACCTCGCACGAGAGCAGAGCTACCGTTCGCCGTTAGCGTGCCTTCTAAGGATTCTCAGCCATTACAATCTGTTCGCTCGAACATTCCAAGTGCCCCTACTGGGCATTCCTGGTCTCCAGACCAATGCGCTCCTCGTAACTTGCGCCACCCACACCAGCAGCCGAACCACACCAGAATCGATGGAGGTACCTTGCCCGCCTATCAGTGCCAGTACGATGTGGCCTCTCTCTTCTTCCTTCTGATCGTCATCGTCAGGTACTTCTCGACAAGGCGGTTCCTAAGCAAGCTCAACACCCTCTTCGGCATCATGATCGTCGCGGTGCTCGTCGACGTGCTGCTGGAGGTCGTGATCGCCCACACCGCCATGGCCCCCTTCCTCTTCCCTGCCTGGGCCATCTACCTCTCCAACATCATGTTCTTCTCGCTCCAGTTCATCATCCCCGTGCTCATGCTGCTCTACCTTGCCTATTCCGCTGGCATCGACCCATGGAAGGACCTCCCGTTCAAGGTCCTCATCGTCCTCGCCGCGCTCATCGTCTGCGTCATAGTGACGGACCCCCTCAACGGGTGGACCTTCTACCTCACCGGATCGGGCTCCTCCCTCACCTACCACACGGGGCCGCTCTACACGGTCTGCTATGCCACCTGCATCTTCTATCTGCCTGCCACGATCGCCCTGACCATCAGGAGCAGGGACTGGCTGACGCGCAGGCAGTTCTGGGCCATCGTCCTGTTCGTGCTTCTTGTCATGGTGGCCGCGGCATGGCAGCTCACCCACCCTGGTATCCTCGTCACGGGCATGTCCTTGGTGGGGTCGATCCTCCTGATGTACTTCAACATCCAGAACCCCGATGACATGCTCGACCCCATATCGGTCACCTTCAACTACTCCACGATGGTCTCGTTCATGGAGGAGCAGATCCGCCGCAAGAGCCAGGTCGCGCTCATAGCGGTCGACCTCAGCGGCTTCCGTCGCATCAACACCGTCTATGGGGTCCACGCCGGCAACGCCGTCCTCCAGCAGGTCGGTACCTTCCTCATGGGCCTCGGCAAGGGATGCTGGGCCTTCAGGATGATCGGCACGCGGTTCCTGGTCATGTGCCCCATCGACGACGTGACGGACATGACCGTGCAGACCATCCAGAAGCGCTTCAAGGGCACGTGGGATGCTTCCGGGCACCCCGTAGGCGTGAAGGCCTCGATACGCCGCTTCAACGACGACCAGGGGCTCTGCAAGAGCGCGGAGGACATGGTGAACCTCGTGGACATGTCCCTCCTCGACAAGTCACCGGACGACGAGGACGACACGCGCATCGTCAGCGGTGACATCCTCGAGACCGTCGACCGGCGCCTGGCCGTCGAGGATGCCCTGAGGGCCGCCCTGGACGGGGAGCAGGAGCACGGCAGCGAGGCGAGCCCGAACGGCTTCAAGATCTTCCTCCAACCGGTCTTCCGCCCCAACGTCGGGCGCTGCCTCGACGCCGAGGTGCTCCTGAGGTTCTCTGACGCGAGGCTGGGACAGGTCTCCCCTGCCGAGTTCATCCCGGTCGCCGAGCAGAGCGGCCTCATCTTCCGCATAGACAGGATGGTGGTCGAGAAGGCCTGCCGCTTCATCGAGGCCAACGACGACCTCCTCAGGCAGCACGGCTTCGACCGGATCAGCATCAACCTCTCGGCCCCTGGAAGACTACTCCGAGACGGAGGCATGGGTGGACGAGGCCCTTGCCAGGCATTCGGTCTCACCCGAGCGCGTGACGTTAGAGATCACGGAGACCGCGGCCGCCACCAGCAACGGGACCCTCAACGACTTCATGGTCTCCATGAACCGGCGGGGCTACCGCTTCGCGCTTGACGACTTCGGGACCGGCTATGCCAACCTGGCCCAGATCCTCGTCCTGCCCTTCTCGGCCGTCAAGCTCGACAGGGAGCTCCTCATATCACGGGACTCCAGGATGCGGAAGCTGTTCCGCGACTTCCTGGCCATGTTCGGCAACGTGGCGTTCACGACCGTCGTGGAGGGCGTCGAGACCGAGGACCAGGCGGCGTTGGCCATCGATGCCGGCGCGACGAGGATCCAGGGGTTCTACTACGCCCGGCCCATGTGCGAGGACGACTTCGTCGGCTTCCTGACGGCCCAGGCGTAGGGCCTGGGAGCCGGGATGTGCGCGGCACGAGGAACGCTGGAACTTATGCGTACGCATAAGTCGCGACTCCCGGGGCCTTGATTTATGCGTACGCATAAGTACCTGAGACACCGAGCGGCCTACAGGCTTATCTATCGCCTCAGGATGTCGATGTTTCGGAAGGGTCTTCTTGTAGAAGGGACTCCACCAGCCTATAGAAGGTGGTCACACCCTCAGGAGGCACCTCATCTGGCTTGCCCCTGTCGAGCCTACGGGCATGGTCTCACTCCTCGCCAGCGAACATGGGAATCCCGCCGAAGCGGCCGGCGAGGTAGCTCCTGACCAGGTCCCTGTCATAGCGCAGGCCCTCGAACTCATTAAGACCCGTGAGCTGCGACCGGCCCGTCCTGTCCCTCTCGATGATGTACATCTCGTCACGCCTCAAGAGCGATTGGTCCATCAGGAGCAGGTCGTGCGTGGTGAAGATGAGCTGCTTCCTGGTCTTCGCGTTGCAGGTGTCGAGGAAGGTCTCGATGATGTGCTTAGACAGCATGCTGTGCAAGCAGCGGTCGAGCTCGTCGACCAGATAGACCTTCTCGCAGCTGGCCGCCTCGTCGCCCGAGCAGAAGTCGTACATCATCGGCAGCAACGAGATGAGCCGCTTGGTTCCGGCAGACTCACGGTTGAGGTCGAACGCCACCTCACGTCCGCCAGTCGCCTTGTGGATGGACCTGAGCTTGCGAACCGTGGGATGGTCGTCTGTGACCGTTGCGGTGTAAACCTCGAAGTCATAGTCCCCGGGATTCTTCTCGAAGATCATGACCAGCTGCGTATCGGGTTGCATCGACTCGATCTGGTGCTCGATATCGGTTGGCATGCCGATGGAGTGGTAGTCCACGTCGACGCCCTCGAGCCGCTCGATACCAGTGTCAAGGACATGCAGCTGGTGAGATGCGAAGTCGAGGAAGCCGTTCCTCATGAAGTACGCGCCAAATGGGCGCGGCCCTGCATTGGCCCCCAGCACCACGAGGCAGTCCCTGAACCAGAGGTAGGCCTCTCGCAGCTCATCGACGTTCTGCGAGATCGCGTTATGGAGGAAGAGCTGGTTGTCGCGAGTGCCCTCGAAGACGAACCGCACACGGTCAGGGGCATCGAAGCAGCCCTCACCGATCGCGAACGGCGTCTCGTCAGACGGGTCACGGCGATAGAGCTCCTTGAACCCCCCGTTGTCCTTGACCTGGCCGAGCGACTCGAAGCAGACCCTCTCGCGCGTGAGCCCGACGGTCAGCTGATAGACCGTCTCTCCCTTGAGGAAGGTGACATCGAGCACCACCGGGTCCTCCTGCGAGGCCGACCCGAGGAGGAAGGGATCAACGGGGATCGGCATGTCCGGGGCGACGCCTTTCACCACCAGCTGTCGCAGGAAGCCGAGTGCCTCCAGAAGGCTCGTCTTCCCTGAGGCGTTCCCGCCATAGACCGAAATCACCGGGAGCGCCTTGAGCGAACGGAAGCCAGGGACCTCGGAAAGGGTCTCTCTATGCTGACGCTCCCTGGAAGGAGTCAGCACCAGGGACGTCTCTTTCTCGAACGACTTCCAGTTCCTTATGGTCAGGTTGAGAAGCATGGTCCCCACCATTCACGAGAGAGTTGTTGAACGTCTAAAGAGATATTATCACGTTGGGTGTCATACACTTGCGAGGCAACGGACACGACGGAACGTACGCACGAGCGCCTGATATGACGACGGGCCGCCGGCATCGCTGCCGACGGCCCGTCTGCTTGGTTGTTCTCCCCGCCTTACAGGCCCTGCAGGGCCACCACGTCGAGGTCGCCCTCACGGGCGGTACGACTACCCGACGCGTACGTCAGGGAGGACCGCGTCGACCACGATGGGCATGTCCGTCCACGGGGCGAAGCCCGTCGTATCGAGCTGGTAGCGCAGGCGCTCATGTTCCTGCGTGCGATGGCTGGCGACGTTCTTGCACGCGGCATTGATATGCGGCTCCAGCTTATCCTTGACGATTTCCTTGTTGTTGCGCCCCGTGGTCAACCCGAGATTATGTGCCTGCCTTTCGCATTCCTTTGTACTCGTCCATGAGGATGAGCACGTGCGCTCATGATCGATAAGCCAGACCTCGAAGCAGGGGTTCGAGATTATGAGCCTCATGCCCTCAGCCTTACAAGTCCTCTCGGCCGACCTCAACTTATCGCTGCTGAATTCGTCCACGTCCGTCAATACGAAGGTAGCACTGTAGCTCTCATAAGGCCCGCCATCCTTGCTGCACGACGCCTTGTCTTCGCTTCGCTTGGCCTTCATTGCCGCGATGGCAAGGTTCGCAGGATCCCTGGGACAGCACTTCCGCGTCACCGTGGCTGTGGTGCTGACATCATCAAGCATCTTAAGGTACTGTTTCTCCGTCACCTCCCCTCCCATCACACAAAGCAACCGCTTCTTCCGTGGGTGCCCCGCTACGGAACGCCCTGCAGAAAGGGTCTTATGACCAGAGGATGCCTTCCTACTCATCCTCGGCCTCCTCTGTGGGCGCATCAGGCTCAGGCTTCTGGTTCAGGAGCTGGATGACATGTGCGAACCGCTCATGGAAGACTGGGTCAGGAATGGCACCGTAGATGCCATGTAGGTAGTTTCTTCCATGGTTCTCGGCCTCGCGAGACTGGACAGAGGTCAAGGGGTACAGCGTCGCCGCTCCATAACAGTCCTTCTCGACAAACCAGATCTGGTCACGTGCCAGCGGTCTCTCGTCATTTCCAGACTTGGTGATGAGCGAGGTGTCGTGGGTCGTGAAGATGAGCTGTGCCTCATTTGGATTGGTGGCAGGGTCCTTGAAGAGCTCCACCAGCTGCTCGACGAGAATCGGATGAAGGCTCGTATCGATCTCGTCCACTATGGCGACCTCACCATTATGGATCGCCCTGAGCGCCATGGAGAAGAATGCGAGCATGGCAAGGGTTCCATTAGACTCCTGAGACCGGTTGAAGACGGCCTTGCAATCCTTACCTTGGTGCGTGAACGCAAGCTTGAGGTTTGGAATCGCCTGGTCGGGATTCACGCGCGCGAGCTTCTTTGCCTTTTGCAGGCGCTCCTCCTTGTCCATGGTAGGATCCTGGACCATCAGGACGCTCGAGAGGTACTCCTCATAGGGGGAATCACCCGCCCCGGCCGTTTCCTGCGATGCATCATAGAGGTCGCTGAGCTGATCGCGCGCCTGAACGGCTCCTATTCCGAAACCAGAGCCAGCGATGAGTTGGGAGAGGGCCTCAGCGCCTCCCTTGTTCTTATAGAGATCCTCCGTGATTCCATAGAGCTCGTCCTCGTACAGGCTGGCGTCATAGAAGCCGACCTGATGCGCGAGGAACTCGAAGGCAGGCATGACGGTCTGGTTGTTCATCGCCGCCATGACGGAGAGCATGGGAGTACCAGGCTTGACCGCATCCTCATATACGCTACGTCGGCCACGGAACAAGTTCCCATATGAGTACCCATAGGTAGCACCCTTGCCCTTACGAGCCTCCCTTTCGAAGAGGCGCGACGAGCATACGCGGGCAGCACCGGGCTCAGAGAAGATTCGAAGGGACTCATAGGTGACGACCCCCTTGGGGCCGTCGAGGTCCAGCTCGTATCTATACCGTCGGCCATCTTGGCCCAGGAAGTCGACGAGGAATGAGGATATGGCCGACGAGCTGCTCTTATCAAGAGCAAATGGATGCAGCTCTTTTGAAAGGTCGAATCCATCGCTAAAACCTCTCGCGACATAATGTGAGACGAACGAGAGGGCCTCGATAAAGCTGCTCTTGCCAGAAGCGTTTCCACCATATATGGCAGCCACGGTGGAGAGCTCGTTATGCGGCCAGTCGTATGGCTCGTTCTTCTGGGCGACACCGGTCCGTTCGAGTGAGAACTGTTGAGGGTCCTTGAAAGACTTGAAATTGGAGAAGCTGAAGTTGATGAGCATATGTCCTCCTCGCGCCATTGGACCTCTAGGCGACTCAAGCTTTGAAAGAATGCGACAACTATACTCGTGAGTTCTGTATATAGCAACTTTTTGCTAGTTTTCGCCATATTTCGTTTTATAAGTAACGTATGTCCCATTCATCGTTTATGATTGCCCCGTCGACCGCCGCCGACGCCGAACTTCATGCGTCACCTGGCGGGCTTCAACGAAGACGAGCATTTCCCTTGCTCAAGTTATTGGGGTACTTGGTGAGGAATGGTGAGGCACGCGAGACTGCCCGGGGCATCAGCAATGACCTCGATGATCTCATTTCACTAGTTGACGGCTTCTATCGCTTGCTCGGACCAAGGAACTGGGTCTTCTCAAATGCACTGAATCTCGAACGTATGAGGAAAGTCGTCGCCATGCCCACTCCCGAAGAGGCGGAGCGAGAGCTCGCCGCATACCTCGGCGAGGACGGAACCCTCCTGCAGATGGTCTCTTGGCTGAACAGGTTTCCAGACATGCGCCCTCGACTCCCACTTCTCAAGAAAGCCGTTCGGGACTACCTCGAGGGACGTTACTACAGCTCGGTGCTTGTGACGGTCTCCACGATGGACGGCTTCGTCAACGATGCCTTTAGGTCTGAGGAAAGAAGAGGTCTGCATGCAAGGCGTCCAGAGGAGCTACACGTCGATGACTGCGTTGCAACGGTCTGGGACGGCCTGCCCTCAGCCCAGGAGGCATTCACAAAGTCGTTCTATGCAAGAGTGGACACGCCTGTTTATGAGGTCTACCGCAATGGAATCATGCATGGGATGATTACCGACTATGACAATGTCATAGTCGCCTCTAAGGCCTGGTGCATGCTCTTTGCCATCGGAGACTGGGTCGATGCCAAGACCATCAAACAAGAGAATAGTAAGAAGGAACCTCGGACTCCGACTCAAGTGCTCAAGGGCCTCTCGGAAGCACGGAACCGCAAAGCTGACACCGACAAGAAGCTCGCTGCCTGGAAGAAACACCGTGTGAAACTCGAAAGCCCAATTGGACCTGACATCGAGCTTATCAAGGACTGCAACGCCTTCTTTGCAGCCTGGCAATCGAAAAACTACGGATCGCTCGGCTCCTATCTCACGAATTCCGATTCCAGAACACCTGGCAAGCAGGCAGGTGAGGCAAAGAACTGCTATCACCTCCATCCGATTGAGAGATTCGAGGTCGAGGAGATTGACAGGCAGGCCCCTGAGACATCTGGTAATCGATGTCGGCACAGGTCGAACTGGCTCACGCGTACGCACGGACACCTGATATGACGACGGGCCGCCGGCATCGCTGCCGACGGCCCGTCCATTTGGTTGTTCTCCCCGCCTTACAGGTCCTGCAGGGCCACCACGTCGAGGTCGCCCTCACGGGCGGTACGGATGGCCTCCACCATGGCCTGCGCGCACGAGAGCGTCGTGGCGTTGGTCACACGGTAGCGCACGGCCAGGCTGCGCAGGCGATAGAAGTCCTCGCGCGTGCCGGCACCTCCGGGGATGTTGATGATGAGGGAGATGTCCCCCGCCGAGACCATCGTGGCGATGTTGGGGCGCATCTCGCAGGCGCGCCTCACGCTCGTGCAGTCCAGCCCCGCAGACCTCAGCGACTTGGCGGTGCCGCTCGTGCCCACCAGCTTGAAGCCCATCTGGGCCAGGTCGCGGGCGATCGAGACGACGGCGCGCTTGTCGCGGTCGATGACCGAGACGAAGACCGTGCCCTTGAGCGGCAGGCCATACGAGATGGCGAGCTGCGTCTTGGCATAGGCTGCCGGGAATGTCTTGGCAACGCCCATGACCTCGCCCGTCGACTTCATCTCGGGGCCCAGCGTCATGTCCGCGCCCGGGAAGCGGTCGAACGGGAGGACGGCCTCCTTGCAGGCGAAGTAGTCGAACGTGCGGTCCTCGGGAGGCAGGTCGAGGTCGGCGATCTTCTCGCCCGACATGATGCGGGCCGCCATGCGGGCCAGGGGCACGCCCGTGGACTTGCTCGAGAAGGGCACCGTGCGGCTCGCGCGGGGGTTGAGCTCGATGACGTAGAGGCGGCCGTTGTGGACGGCGTACTGCACGTTCAGGGCACCCACCACGTGGTTGGCCACGGCGAGCTTGTGCGTGGTCTCGCGGATCTCCTGGACCATGCCGTCCGCGAGCGAGTACGGCGGCATGCAGCAGGCGGAGTCACCGGAGTGGATGCCGGCCTCCTCGATCTGCTCGAGGACGCTTCCCACGTAGCAGGTCTCGCCGTCGCAGAGCGCGTCGACGTCGAGCTCCACGGCGGAGTCGAGGAAGCTGTCGAGGTAGATGGGATGGTCGGACGAGACGCGCGTGGCCTCCTCCATGTAGCTCTTGAGATGCTTGGCGTCGTAGGCAATGACCATGCCGCGACCGCCCAGGACATAGCTCGGACGGACGAGCAGCGGGAAGCCGATCTGGTCGGCCACCTTGAGCGCCTGCTCGTAGGTGTTGGCCACGCCGCTGCGGGGATAGCTGATGTTGAGGTCGTCGAGCAGGCTCGAGAACCGGTCGCGGTCCTCGGCCAGGTCGATGGCGTCAGGCTGGGTCCCCATGATGGGCACGCCGGCCGCCTGGAGCCTCGCGGCGAGGTTGATGGGAGTCTGCCCGCCCAGGCTGCAGATGACGCCCTCGGGGGCCTCCACGTCGACGATGTCCATGACGTCCTCGAACGTGAGGGGCTCGAAGTAGAGGCGGTCGGAGGTGTCGTAGTCGGTCGAGACCGTCTCGGGGTTGCAGTTCACCATGACCGTCTCGTAGCCCTTGTCGTGCAGGGCGTAGGCGGCGTGGCAGCAGCAGTAGTCGAACTCGATGCCCTGGCCGATGCGGTTGGGGCCGGCCGAGAGGATCATGGCGCGGGGCCGGTCGGTGTCGCGGCGCTCGGAGGGACCCTCGTCGTAGCACTTGTAGTGGTAGGCCGTGCGGGCCGGGAACTCGCCGCCGCAGGTGTCGACCGTCTTCACGCACGGGGTGACGCCGAGGGCCTTGCGATAAGCGCGGACCTCGAGCTCCGTGGAGCCCACGAAGTGCGCGACCTGCTCGTCCGAGAAGCCCATCTGCTTGACGGCGCGCATCTCGGGCGCGGTGATGGCATCGAGCTGACGCTCGGCGAGCCACCCCTCCACGGCCACGATGTCCGAGAGGCGCATGAGGTACCAGTCGTCGATGCCCGTAAGCTCGTGGATGTCGTCGATGGACCAGCCGCGGCGCAGGGCCTCGACCACATAGAAGATGCGCTCGGGCGTGGGCACCGAGACGCGCTGGCGGAAGTTGTCCTCGTCGAAGAGGTCGGGGTCGTCGGCGCCGAGCATGTTCTCGCCGATCTCGAGCGAGCGGGCTGCCTTGTTGAAGCTCTCCTCGAAGGTGCGGCCGATGGCCATGACCTCGCCGACGGCCTTCATGCGGGTGGAGAGGACGTCAGAGGTCCCCTTGAACTTCTCGAAGGCGAAGCGCGGGATCTTGACCACGCAGTAGTCGATGGAGGGCTCGAAGCAGGCAGGCGTCGCACCCGTGATGTCGTTGGTGATCTCATCCAGGGTGAGGCCCACGGCGAGGCGTGCCGCCACCTTGGCGATCGGGAAGCCCGTGGCCTTGGAGGCGAGTGCCGAACTGCGGCTCACGCGAGGGTTCATCTCGACCACGATGACGCGGCCGTCGTCGGGGTTCACGGCGAACTGGACGTTGGAGCCGCCCGTGGCCACGCCGACCTTCTCGAGGATGGCGAGGCTGTAGTCGCGCAGGCGCTGGAGCTCGGTGTCAGAGAGGGTCTGGGCCGGTGCCACGGTGATGGAGTCGCCGGTGTGGACGCCCATGGGGTCGAGGTTCTCGATGGAGCAGATCACGATGCCGTTGCCCGCGGCGTCGCGCATGACCTCCATCTCGATCTCCTTCCAGCCTTGGATGGACTCCTCCACCAGGACCTCGGAGTTGGCCGAGAGGTCGAGCCCTTGGGCCACGATGGAGCGCAGGTCGTCCATGTCGTAGGCGATGCCGCCACCGGCACCTCCCAGCGTGAAGCTCGGGCGGATGATGACCGGGAAGCCCAACTCGCCCACGATGCGCTCGGCGTCCGCCACGGAGTAGGCGAAGCCGCTCTTGCAGATCGAGAGGCCGATCTCGGACATGGCCTGGGCGAAGAGCTTGCGGTCCTCGCCCACGCGGATGGAGTCGATGTTGCAGCCGATGACCTCGACGCCGTACTTGTCGAGGACGCCCGCCTCGTCGAGCTCGATGGCACAGTTGAGGCCCGTCTGGCCGCCCATGTTGGGGAGGAGGGCGTCAGGCCGCTCGCAGGCGATGACCTTGGCCACGGCGTCGGCCGTGATGGGCTCGACGTAGGTGCGGTCGGCCACGGAGGTGTCGGTCATGATGGTGGCCGGGTTGGAGTTCACGAGCACGACCTCGTAGCCGAGGGCCTTGAGGCTCTCGCAGGCCTGGGTGCCCGAGTAGTCGAACTCGCAGGCCTGGCCGATGACGATGGGGCCGCTTCCGATGACCAGGATCTTGTGCAGGTCGTTACGCTTCGGCATCTAGAAGCGCCTCCCCTCTCGGACGTCGATGGCAAGGTAGTCGGGCACGCCCTCCATGAGGCGACGGAAGGCCTCGAAGAGGTAGACGGCATCGTGCGGGCCGGGGCTCGCCTCGGGGTGGTACTGCACGCAGAAGCAGGGGACGTCGAGGAACTGGATGCCCTCGGGCGTGCCGTCGTTGAGGTTCACGTGGGTGAGGCGGATGCGGCCGAAGCGGTCGTTCGCCACGACCGGCGCGATGCGGCGCTCGCTCCAGAAGCGGAGGTCGCAAGGATCGGCCGCAGCCCAGGCGGAGGCCACGTCGGCCCCGCCGGACTCCTCGGCGACGAGCGTGCCCAAGGTCGAGAAGTCCAGGCCGTAGTTGTGGTTCTGGGCCGTGACCTCGACCATGCCCGAGAGGAGGTTCATGACGGGCTGGTTGCCGCCGTGATGGCCGTACGGGAGCTTGTCGATGGTGGCGCCCGTGGCCTGGCAGATCATCTGGTGGCCCAGGCAGATGCCGAACAGGGGCACCTTGCCGATGAGCGAGGCCGCCACGGCCGCAGGCTCGGGGACCTCACGAGGGTCGCCAGGGCCGTTCGAGAGGAAGACGCCGTCGGGCTCGAGCGACATGATCTCCTCCGCGGAGGTGTCCCAGGGGACGACCGTCACGTCCAGGCCGGCGTTGGCCAGGCCGTGCACGATGCCGCGCTTCTCGCCGCAGTCGAGCGCGACCACATGGAGGCGCTTGCGAGGGTTGTCGGGGTCGAGGCGGGGGTCCACGTCATAGCGGTCGGCGCACGAGACGTCGGCCACCCAGTTGTGCGAGGAGATCGAGGGGCTGGTGCGCACACGCTCGACGAGGTGGGCGGGATCGAGGTCCACCGTGGATATCGCGGCGCGCATGGTACCCTGCTCGCGCACGCGGAGCACGAGCTCGCGGGTGTCGACGCCCTCGATGGCCACGATGCCGGCCTTCTCGAGGAAGTCGGGGAGGCTCTGCTCGGACTGCCAGTTGTTGGGGGTGTGGCACATGTCGCGCACGACCACGCCCGCCAGCGCCGGGCGCTCGGCCTGCATGTCGGCCGCGCAGACGCCGTAGTTGCCGATCTGTGGATAGGTGAAGAGCACGATCTGTCCGGCATAGGAGGGGTCGGTGATGACCTCCTGGTAGCCGGAGAGGCTCGTGTTGAATACGATCTCGCCAAAGGTCTCGCCCTGGGCGCCTACCGAGAGGCCCTCCAGGCAGGTGCCATCCTCCAGGGCTATGAGCGCGTGGGGGGTGTCGTGCGCCAACAGTGAATTCACGGGTTTTGTCCCTCTCTTCCCTTGCAGGTATCCCGTACCGGCTTAAAGGTCTGGGACAGTATACGCGCATCTGCATGGCGGCGGGGCCCTCCTTCGTAAGGCCGACACAACGAGTCCGTATACTGCCCAAGAAAAGCGTCCATAAGGAGACCCAGTGCCGACAGACCATCTTGACCAGACCGACCACACGAGCGATTCGTCAGCGGATGCGGCACGGCAGGCAGCGGGGTCGCAGGACGCCCGTGCCACCGATGCGGCCGACACCACCCAGGTGCCGGTGCAGAAGGTCATCATCAAGGAGGTCCCCAAGAAGGAGACGGGCCTTTCGGTCTCGCAGATCGTGGCGCCGGCGCTGGCGGCCCTCACGAGCTTCCTCATGTCGTCGCAGATCGGCATCGCCGGCTCGGTCATCGGCGTGGTCGTGGGCTCCATCGTGGCCACGGTCTCGTCCCAGGTCTACAAGCACGTGCTCAACGCCTCGGCCGAGAAGATCCGCGACATCGCCTCGACCGACGACGCTGGCACCCCCGACGTCACCACGCGCCTGGCCGACGCCGCCCACGAGACGGACGCGTCGCAGTCCCCCTATGTCACGGCATCCGCCGACCAGACCACCAGGCTCAAGCGCGCCGACCCCTCCCGGATCGCCTCGGAGGCCGATGCGACCCAGGTCGCCGCGGAGAACGGCGCGACGCGCGTGGCACCGGCCAGCGTCCGTGCCGCCGCCGCGACGCGCGAGAGCAAGGCCACGACCCGCAAGGTCATGATCGTGGGCATCATCGTGGCCATCGTGGCCGTCCTGGCCACGGCACTCGTCATCAACCTCGCCACCTCGGGCGAGGGCATCGGCACCAAGACCGACCCGATCTTCTCGCCCGCGTCCACGACGGCCCAGACGGCGGCGGCCAGCACCGACCATGCCGCCGCCACGAAGGGCGCGCCCTCGGCGAGCGCCTCGGCGACCTCGCAGGAGGCGGCCACCGGCTCTCAGACCCAGGAGGCGGCGACGGGCTCGCGGGATGACTCCACGACGGGCTCCTCGGCGCAGACGCAGGGCACGACGGCCAAGACCCAGGAGTCAGCGACCACCTCGGCGGCCAGCACCGCGGCCGCGTCCACATCCGTATCGAAGACGGCGTCGGGAGCCGCAGCCGAGACGTCCTCGAACTAGTCGAGAAGGGCCTCCCGGCCGGCCCTGCGTGCCCCTCGGGCGAAACGTGTCCCTATCGCTCGGCCTTGAAGACGAACTTCACGAAGAACGTGAGCGCGAAGATGATGACCCCGATCGCAAGCCCGAGGACGAGCAGGTCCTGGACGGGCTCACCCTTGAGCACGAGGCCCAGGAAGTAGACGGCCAGCATGACCACGATGACGGCGATGAGACGCTCCTTGAGGTCGTCGAAGTCATGGAACTCGAGCCAGCTGGGCAGGGGCACCTTGTCGGTCACGAAGAGCGTGAACATGCCCAGCGACAGGATGTAGAGCGCCACGGCGAGCAGGAACAGGTCGGCGTACTCCACGTACTCGGTGGCCAGCACGACCGGTCCCTCGGCCTCGGCCACGACCTCGATCGTCGAGACCATGACGTCGAGGAACGTCTCTACGGCGAGCACGACCGCGCAGATGAACAGGCCCACGGCCGGCACGCCCGCGATGAAGCGGGTCCAGCCGGCGACCTTGCGGGCGACCTTCTTGGCCTCGGGGTCGTTGCCGGCATCCCCCTGCAGGACCTCGTCGCTCGGCTCGGGGTTGATGTCGTCGTCGTTCTCTACCATGAGGGCTCCCATCGGTGATATCCCAGAAACGCACCCATCCTACCCCTTGCCGGGGCCGGACGGGTGCGTCATGAGGCTGTTTCTCTTGCCTGGGCCGGCGTGCGGCGACTCGCGGGGGCGAGGCGCGCCCACAGGTAGACCGGGTCCTAGACCAGGTACTCGGCGATCTGGACGGCGTTGGTGGCGGCGCCCTTCCTGATCTGGTCGCCGCAGCACCAGAACGTGAGGCTGCTCACGCCCTCGGGGGCCGAGATGTCCTCGCGGATGCGCCCCACGTAGACGAGGTCCTGGTCAGAGGTGTCGAGCGGCATGGGATAGGCGAGACGGGCCGGGTCGTCGACGACCTTCACGCCCGGGGCCGCCTCGAGCGCGGCACGTGCCTGGTCGGGGGTGATCGGACGGTCGAACTCGCAGGTGATCGACTCGGAGTGCGACCTCATCACGGGGACGCGCACGCAGGTGCAGTTGACCGCGAGGTCGGGCAGGTGCATGATCTTGCGCCCCTCGTTGCCCATCTTCATCTCCTCGGAGGTGTAGGCGTTGTCGCCGAAGCCCCCGATCTGCGGGATGACGTTGCAGGCGAGCTGGTAGGAGAACGCCTTGGGGGCATCGACCTCACGCCCCTCGCCGATGGCGGCCGTCTGGGCCTGGAGCTCGCGGAGGCCCGGGATGCCGGCGCCCGATGCGGCCTGGTACGTCGAGACGATCATGCGCCTGAGGCCCGCCACCTGGTGCAGCGGCCAGGCGCAGACCAGCCCGATGATGGTGGCGCAGTTGGGGTTGGCGATGATGCCGTGGTGACCCGCGATGTCCGCGGCGTTGATCTCGGGGATGACGAGGGGGACGTCCGCGTCGAGGCGGAACGCGTGCGAGTTGTCGACCACGGTGGCGCCCGCCGCCACGGCCTGGGGCAGGAGCTCCTTGGCGAGGTCGTCGCCCACGGCGCCCAGCACGATGTCCATGCCCTCGAAGGCGGCAGGGGTCGCCTCCTGGATGGTGACGTCCTCGCCGCGGAAGCGCACCGTCTTGCCGGCGGAGTGGGCCGACGCGAGCGGCACGAGCCTGGCGACCGGGAAGTCCCTCTCCTCGAGGCAGGTGAGCATCTGGGTGCCCACGGCACCCGTGGCCCCCAGTATGGCGACGTTCACCTTGCGCGCTCCCTCGCTCATCTACTGCACCTTCTTCTCTTCGACAAACGCCCCATAGATGGCCTTGATCGCAGGCTCGAAGTTCTTGTTGTCCACGCCCAGGATGATGTTGATCTCCTGGGAGCTCTGCGTGATCATGCGCACGTTGATGCCGGCGTCGCCCAGGGTCTTGAAGAGGCGGCCCGACGTGCCGGGGCGTGCGCTCATGTTGCGGCCCACGACCGAGATGAGGGCGAGCTCGTCGATGACCTTGACCTCGTCGGGCTGGACCTCCTTCTGGATGTCGGCCACGATCGAGTAGATCTTGTCCTTGACGTCGGCGCCGTTGACCACGATGCCGAACGAGTCGATGCCCGTGGGGACGTGCTCGATCGAGATGCCGTAGCGCTCGAAGATCGAGAGGGTGCGCCTGAGCGTGCCCACGGCGTCCGACATGTGGGTCTTGGCCACGTGCACGGAGAGGAAGTCACGCTTGCCGGCGACGCCGGTGATGAGGGGCTCGTCCTCCCCCTCCTCGGCCGTCTCGCGGATGATCGTACCCTCGGCCTCGGGATGGTTGGTGTTGAGGATCGCGATGGGGATGTTGGCCTCCCTCACGGGGAAGACCGCCTCCTCGTGGAGGACGTTGGCGCCCATGTAGGACAGCTCGCGCATCTCGTCGAAGGTGATGCGCCTGATGGCGCGCGGATGGTCGACGATGTGCGGGTCTGCCGAGAGGAACCCCGAGACGTCGGTCCAGTTCTCATAGAGGTCGGCGTCGAGGGCGCGGGCGATGAT
Source organism: Atopobiaceae bacterium (assembly GCA_022483015.1). Lineage (NCBI taxonomy): Bacteria > Bacillati > Actinomycetota > Coriobacteriia > Coriobacteriales > Atopobiaceae > Atopobiaceae bacterium. Next base: position 2,137,585 of record JAKVOB010000001.1, read on the forward strand.
GGAGCCCGTGATGTCGCCTCCCCCGCGTGAGAGCAGGCGGATCTCGCCGTCGACGGTGGCTCCGTAGAAGCCGGGCATGACGAACTCGCCGGCGCGGACCACGGCCTCCTGGACCCGGTCGACCGTGCGGGACATGTCGATGGTCCCGTCATGGTGGAAGACCACCACGTCAGCCGCGTCCACGAAGGGAAGCCCCAGGTACTCGCTCATGAGCTGGGCGGTGAACCACTCGCCGCGGCTCACGATGTACTCCTTGGACCAGCCCTTGATGCCAGCCGCGAACTCGTCGAAGCGCTCGGACATGGGATACGACAGCCCGAGGTCGTCCGCGATGTCCACGAAGCGCTTCTTGATGTCGTTCAGCAGCGGCTCGCAGTCCACGTGGTAGGTGCGGTGCGCCACCACGAGGTAGAGCAGGTCGGTGATCTTGTTGTCCTGGGAGTCGCGCTTGCCCACGGCCGACACCACCACGAAGCGACGCGAGGGGTCAGCCTCGATGATGGCCTTGACCTTTCTGAACTGGTCCGCGCTTGCGACGGAGGAGCCGCCGAACTTGGTGATCTTGATCATGTTGTCCCCTAGAGAGTCGTCGGAATGCAGGCCATGAACGCCGACGGGTCGTCGGCGACGATCGTTCGCATGAGCTTGTGGGCGGCATCGGCCGTGAGTCCCTTGTAGCGCTTCGAGCCGATGCCGAAGGCGGTGCCCCCCTGCGGGAAGGCGGCCGTGGTGCGGATGACGTAGTCGCCCGTGAGCAGCTCCGGGTCATACGTGATGGAGGGGTCGAGGTCGAAGGTGAGCTGGTTGCCGTCCCTGCAGTCCAGGAGGTCCTGCACGCAGGCGTTGCCCGTGGGCAGGCTCCCCGCGCCCTGGCCGTAGAACTTGAGCGGCCCCACCGTGGCGCCCTCGAGCGTGGCGATGTTGAAGTTGTCGGGGACGTTCGCCTCGAGCGAGTCCGACGGCACGAGCACCGGCTCGACGGCCACGGCATAACGCCCGTCCCGGCAGATGCCGCGCGCGAGCAGCTTCACGCCGTAGCCCTCGTAGGCATAGTGGGCGAGGTCGGCGGCCGTGAGGTTGCGGATCCCGAAGACGGGCAGGTCGCGAATGCAGTCGCAGCCGAAGGCGAGGCTCGCCGTGATGATGCACTTGTTCGCGACGTCGATGCCGTCGATGTCGGCCGAGGGGTCGCGCTCGGCATAGCCGAGCTCCTGCGCGCGTGAGAGGGCCTCCGAGAAGTCCTCGTCGTTCTTCTTCATCTGGTCGATGATGAAGTTGGTCGTTCCGTTGAGGATCCCCGAGAAGGAGTCGATGGCGTCGATGCGCTTGACCTTGGCGATGCTCGCGAGCCAGGGGATGCCGCCGCCGCAGCTGGCCTCGACGTACAGGCCGGCGCCGGACGCCTTGGCGGCGCCCACGAACTCGCCCAGGTGGGCGGCGACGACGGCCTTGTTGGCGGTGACCACCGAGATGCCCCGCTCGAGTGCCTGCATGATGAAGGTATGTGCCGGCTCCTGGCCGCCCATCGCCTCCACGATGACGTCGAGGCCGGGCTCGGCAAGGATCTCGTCGTAGGACGAGGTCTTGCGAGGCTCGTCACATTCCTTGGGAAGACAGAGGATCTTGGCGATCTCTATCCCGAGGTCGTGGGTCTCGACGATGCGGCCGATGCCGCTGCCGACGGTGCCATAGCCAAGGAGTGCGATGCGCATGCTGTGCCTTTCGGTACGGGTCTGGACTTGCCGGTTCGTGACGTGCGGGTATCATGAGTGCAAATTGGGCGTTCCTGCGCCCCCGTGACGAGGAGCGGACAGGTGACAATGTTCTACCACAGCACACGGTCGTGCAACCAGAACGTAACAAGCAAGAAAGCTATCCTCACAGGCATCGCGCCGGACGGCGGCCTCTATGTGAGCGACGCCGTGGGAGAGGTGCGCCTCGACCTCGCCGCCGTGTGCGCCCAGGGCTTCCACGCCAACGCCCGTCTCGTGCTGGGCACCCTCCTTCCCGACTACACGGCCGACGAGCTTGCCACCTGCGTCGACGCCGCCTATGGCGACCAATGGTCTGCGCCCGAGATCACGCCGGTCACGCCTCTGGGTCCCGACTGGCTCCTCGAGCTCTACCACGGTCCCACGAGCGCCTTCAAGGACGTGGCGCTCCAGATGCTCCCCCAGCTCATGCGCGTGGCACGTCCCACGGACGGCCCGCAGGTCATGATCGTGACCGCCACCTCCGGAGACACCGGCAAGGCGGCGCTCGCGGGCTTCGCCGACGTCGACGGCTTCGGGGTCACCGTGTTCTACCCGGCCGGCAAGGTCTCCGACATCCAGCACCTCCAGATGGTCACCCAGCCGGGCTCCAACGTGTCGGTCTGCGCCGTCACGGGCACGTTCGACGACGCCCAGACGGCCGTCAAGCGCTGCTTCGCCGACCGTGACCTGGCCGGGCGCCTGGCAGGGACGGGCGTGGCCCTCTCGTCAGCCAACTCGATCAACGTCGGCCGCCTGGTACCCCAGGTGACCTACTACTTCGACGCCTACGCGCAGCTCGTCCGCTCGGGAGCCGTGAGGCCCGGCGACGACGTCGACTTCTTCGTGCCCACCGGCAACTTCGGTGATGTGCTCGCCGGCTTCTACGCCAAGCGCATGGGCCTTCCCGTGCGCCGCCTCGAGGTCGCCTCGAACGCCAACGACGTCCTCTACGACTTCATCCGCACCGGCATCTACGACCGCCGCCGCCCCTTCGTGAAGACCATCTCGCCCTCGATGGACATCCTCGTGTCGTCCAACCTCGAGCGCCTGCTCTACTACGTGTCCGACGGTGACGCGGAGCTCGTGTGCCACCTCATGTCCGACCTGTCCGAGAAGGGCGCCTACACGGTGCCGTCACATGTCATGGACCGCCTCCGCGAGACCTTCGGCTGCGGACGGGCCGACGACCAGGCCACCGAGCGGACCATCCGCTCCACCTGGGCCGACGAGCACGTCCTCATCGACCCGCACACCGCCGTGGCAAAGACCGTGCTCGATGCCACGCCGGCCGGCGACTGCGCCCGCGTGTGCCTCTCGACGGCAAGCCCGTACAAGTTCTCGGCCGACGTGGCGTCGGCCCTCGGCGTCGACACGCAGGGCATGGACGGGTTCGCCTGCATGGACGCCCTGGCGGAGCTCACCGGCATCACGCCGCCGGCCGCCCTGTCGCAGCTGCGCGACGCGCACGCGCGCTTCTCGGACACCTGCGCCGCCGACGGCGTCGCCTCCTACGTGGAGTCCGCCTGCGCAAGGACGTTCGCATGACCCCTGGGAACGACGGCACGACAGAGGCTCCCCTCCAAGGCCTGCGCGTGGGCGTGCCCGCCACGTCGGCCAACCTCGGCGTCGGGTATGACTGCCTGGGCATGGCCCTCGACCTGGTGGCCACCTTCTCGTTCGAGCGCGCCGGCGAGGTCGCCATCACGGGCTGCGAGGAGCGCTTCCGTGGCACGGATAACCTCGTCTGGACCACGATGCTCACGACCTATGCGGCGCTTGCGGCCGACCCGGTGCCCGCGCACATCGACATCGACTCCCCCATCCCGCTCTCGGGCGGCCTAGGCTCGTCTGCCACCTGCGTCGTTGCCGGCGTGATGGCCGCCATGGAGCTCTGCGGCTCAGGCTACGACCGCATCCGTGCGCTCGACATCGCCACCCAGATCGAGGGGCATCCCGACAACGTGGCCCCGGCCGTCCTCGGTGGGCTCGTCAGCTCGTTCGTGGACGACGGCGACGTCTGCTCCACGCGCTATGACGTGGCACCAGAGCTCCGCTTCGTCGCTATCGCGCCCCCCTACGAGGTCCGCACCGATGACGCACGTCGCGTCGTGCCCACCACCGTCGACACGTCCACGGCCGTCTGGCAGATGGGCCGCTGCGTGGCCACCGTCCATGCGCTCGAGACGGGCGATGCGGCCCTTTTGGGCCATGCCTGCGCCGACCGGCTCCACGAGCCCTACCGCGCGCGGCTCATCCCCGACTACGACGTGCTCCGCACCACGGCCCTCGAGGCCGGCGCATCCGCGTTCTTCATCTCGGGCTCGGGCTCGACCTGCATCGCCGCATGCGACGGGGACACCGAGGCCACGTCCGTCAGCCAGGCGTTCGCGGCCTGCCGTCCCGGCTTCTGGTGTGCCACGCTGCACGCCGCCAACGAGGGCGCACGGATCCTCTAGGCTGGCGCCTGCACCCACCGGCTCGCACGCGGGGCCCTGGACCCCACGAGGCCTAGCCTTAGCCTGCCGCCTGCGCCCTCCGCCGGGCCCTCAGGGCCCTCACGCCGCACGCGATGGCCACGCCGCAGCAGGCACCGCTGATGTCCAGGAGCACGTCGGCGACCTGGCCGGCCCTTCCCGCCACCGACAGCTGGATCGTCTCGTCGATGGAAGGCGTCCCCACCACGAGCACGGCGAGGCCCACGATGCTGCGCGGGCTCACGCGGCTCGGCCTGAGCGCGACCGTGCCGAGGATGCCCAGGACGAGGTACTCCGTGAAGTGCGCGGTCTTCCTCACGATGAAGTCCATGGTGGAGACGTCGGTCACGCCGAGGCCGGCGAACAGCCCCGACAGCACGCGCACGAAGGCGAGGCTCTCGGCATCCGAGTCCGGGCCGCTCACGAGCGAATGTCCCCATATGAAGCAGACCCACAGCACGACGAGGGCCACCCGCACGATGCGGATGGCCCTGGAGCGTGTGGGGTCCTTCTCGGTGGTGTCCGTGGTGCCCTCCCCTAGGCCTGCTGGGCGATTTCCTCGTCATCGAACCCAAGCTCGACGAGGGTCTCCTCGGAGAAGTGCGCGGGCACGTACCCAGGCCGGGCATGCCGCGGCATCATGCGCGTCGGGCGTCTGATCTCGGCGGCCGTGCCTCCCTCGATGACATGCAGGTACTCGCGTGCGTTGGCGCGGACGGCATGCGAGGAGTTGCGCGAGAACTCGTCGTCGATGAGGTAGTCCACGTAGGAGTCGGTGTCGGTCACGTCAGGCCTGCCCGCAGGCACCCTGAACGGGATGAACTGGGTCTCGGACTCGAGGTCGTCGGGCTCGTCGATGGCATTGGCCTCTGAGTCGTCGGTGAAGTCGATGACGTCCTCGGCAGAGGCGCCCTTCTGCGCCTGCTCGACCTTCTCGTCCAGGGCGGAGAGCGCCGACTCCCAGGCGTCCTCCTTGGCGTCGTTCCAGACGCGCTCCTCCGGGAAGACCGACTCGTCGATGTCGGAGAGGCGACTCTGGATGCCGGCGGCACGGTCGTGCGCGATGCGGGCGGCGCCGGCGATGTCGGGGTTCACCACGTCGGCGTGCTCGAAGGTCACGGGTGGCTGCGCGGGGGTGGCGGTCGTGCCGAGGAGGTCCTCGCCGGGCAGCGTCGAGGCCTCGACGCCGAGGCCGGGGATGAGCTCGGCGATCATGCCGGCACGCGACTCGGCACGCGAGAGGCCCGTCTTGGAGTCATGGTCGAGGGCATCGTCCCACCAGCTGGTCCCCACGTCACCCACGCTGCCGTCGGCACGCTCGATGACGGGCAGGCCGTCCATCTTGTCCTGCTCGATATGGCTCGACAGGACGTCTGCCACGCGCGTGGCGATGCTGGCACGCCGCGCGCGATGGCTCGACGCGTCGTCGCGGCTCGACGGCGAGTAGGGCATGTCAGCGGCCGGGACGGCTGCGGGACGCGAGGTCGAATAGGGTGTGCCGGCTGCTGGTGCGTATGCAGGCTGCGATGCCGAGGCAGGTGCGGGACGTGTCGCGGGAGCCTGTGCGGGCACCTGCGCCACGCGGATTGAGCCCGTGGCCTCCCAGTCGGCGGTGGACGCATGGCTCGGGGCGGACGACGTCCGGGCGACCCTCGCGTGGGCCGGACGAGGCGTGGCCTGCGCATGTGCGGCACGGCCGCCGGTGACGGGAAGGGCGTTCGTCGCGTCCTCGTCGGGCGACACGGCATGCTCGCCCGGGTGCTGGGCCTTGGCAGCCCTCCCGACCACGAACACCACGCCGGCCGACACGATCGCGCCGGCACCGCAGCCGATGGCGAAGGGGGCCACCGCTCCCATGACGTCCGAGACGACGCTCGTAGCGGGCTCGGTCGCGGCGTAGGCGACGGTCGGCCACGCAAGCGCGGCACCGGCACCAAGAAGACCTGCATATGTCGCGGGACGCCTAGGCGTATCGCTCATGTCTCGTTCCTCCTCCTACGCACGGCCGAAAGTCCGTACAAGCGGAACGTAGATGGCATACGACACGTCTGTTGTTTCCTGTGGGTGTCCCACGTGGAGAGGTGCCAACGGTCTGGTGTGTGTCATCTGCGTGTACCGTTGAAGCTGATAATCCCGAAGCGGCGATTACTTCTGTAGTCTACCCAAACCTGCAGGATATTCAAGTGGGAATCCGCAAACGTGCAGCATTCGGCTCTGCTGCGTCACGCTGCGATGGCCATGTCCCTTCGCGGCCGGTTCTTCTCGCCTGCGTTCGGCAGGAGCGAGCCCCCCCCTGCTCGGAGAGGGGCCGGCGGATCGCCGCAGGGAGGTGGCCCGACTTGCCCGAAGGTCTGCGCCGACCGGCACGCAGCACCTAGCCGAGAAGGGCCTCGAGGTAGCGGCCGACCCCTGCCTCGCCGCAGGGGTCGCAGACGTGGTCTGACGCGGCCATGGCCTCGGCCGTCGCGTTGCCCATGGCCACGCCGTCACCGGCGGCCTCGAGCATGGACACGTCGTTGGACGAGTCACCGAAGGCCACCGACTCGCCCACCGGGATGCCCAGGTGCCCGCAGAGCCACACGAGCGCAGAGCCCTTGGTGGCAGCGGCATCGGTGACCTCGATGTTGACGGGGCACGAGCTCACGCGCACCAGCGACGGGTCGGCGTCGACCACCTGCTCCACGAGCGCACGGTCGGCCGGGTCCCTCCAATAGATGGTCACGCGCTGCACGTCATGGGCCTGCTCCAGGATCTGGGGGACCGAGATGTCGACCGGGGTGCGCATGGCACGCAGGGCCGCCAGGAAGGCGGGGTCGAGGTCGAACAGGCCGAGCCGGTCGTAGCGCGAGCGCTCAGAGAAGACATGGTCGTCCGCGAACACGTCGAAGGTGATGTCGAGGTCCTTGACCCTCTCGTAGAGCGCGAGCGTGCGGGAGGCACCCAGCAGCTGCCTGTGGATGGTACGGACGGGGCGCGCTCCCCCAGCCGCGCGCTCGCCGAGCTCGTAGACGACAGCGCCCCCGCCGCCCACCACATGCCCCACCGAGGGGTGGTCGAGAAGCACCTGCGGCACGCCCACAAGGGGACGTCCCGTGCATGGGACGAACTCGAGGCCGCGCGCCGCCATGCGGTCGAGGGCCTCGAGGTTCCTCTTCGGTATGGACTTGTCCGGCGCGAGGAAGGTGTCGTCGAGGTCCGCGAAGGCGATGCGCATGGGCACTAGCCTTCCCCCTCGACGCCCGTCCCCGACTCGTCCGTCGGGCACGGCTGGTCGTTGGTGCAGACATGACCACGCTCCGCGAGCGGGACGTAGGTACGGCCCTCCATGACGGAGCGATACGCGGGCCGGATGATCCTGCTCGCGCCGTAGAGCTCCTCGAGGCGATGGGCCGTCCAGCCCGAGAGCCGCGCGATGGCGAAGATGGGCGTGAAGAGGTCCTGCGGGATGCCCAGCATGGAGTAGACGAACCCCGTGTAGAGGTCGATGTTGGCGCACATGGGCTTGGAGGTGCCGCGGACGTCGGACACGATGCCCGGGGCCAGGCGCTCGATGCCCTCGATGAGGTCGAGCCGGTCGTCCATGCCCTTCTCGCGGGCGAGCTTCCGGGCGTAGCGCTTGATGAGACGGGCGCGCGGGTCGCTCAGGGTGTAGACGGCATGCCCCATGCCATAGACGAGGCCCGTGTGGTCGAAGGCCTCGCCACGGGCGATCTGGTAGAGGTAGTCGGAGAGCTTGGTCTCGTCGGACCAGTCGCTGACGTGGTCCGCCACGTCGTCGATCATGGCGCCGACCTTGGCGTTGGCACCCCCGTGCTTGGGACCCTTGAGCGAGCCCATGGCGGCCGCGTAGGCCGAGTAGGCGTCGGTGCCCGAGCTCGAGAGCACGCGGCAGGCGAAGGTCGAGTTGTTGCCGCCGCCGTGCTCGGCGTGGAGCATCAGCATGACGTCGAGCATCATGGCCTCGTCGCGCGTGAAGCCGGCATCGCCGCGGAGCACGTCGAGGACCGTCTCGGCCATGGAGTAGCCGTCACAGACCGGGGGGATGCGCAGCTCGGTCTGGTTGTCGTCGGCGACCTTGGCGGCGTGGGCGATGGCGGCGATGCGGGGCAGACGCCCCAGGAGCGAGATCGCGACGTCGATCTCGTGCGTGGGCGAGGTGTCGTCGGGGGTCTCGTCGAAGGCGTAGAGCAGGAGCGTCGAGCGCGCGAGCACGTTCATGATCGAGCTCGAAGCCGTGGTGCGCGGGAAGAGGCCGAGGTAGCCCACGGGCAGCGCACGCCTCGCGTCGATGCGGGCGTTGTAGTCGTTCAGCTGCTCGGTGGTGGGAAGGCTGCCCGTCACCAGGAGGTACGAGACCTCCTCGTAGCCGAACCTGCCCTCCGACTGCGCCGCGTCCACGAGGTCGCGCAGCTTGTAGCCGCGCATGGTGAGCGTGCCCTCGTCGGGCAGGGTCTTGCCGTCGACCACCTTGTAGCCATGGACGTTCGAGATGGTGGTGAGTCCCACCAGGACGCCGGAGCCGTCGGCGTTCCTGAGGCCGCGCTTGACGTCGTACTCGGAGAAGAGCTCGGGCGGGACCTTCTCGACCTCGGCGGAATAGAGTCGCTCGGCCTCGGGAGGAATCCCCAGCGCCTTCGACGGCATGGGGCTCACGTCGAGGGCGTGGCCGAGTGCCGACGTGTCAATGGACTTGAGGACTGCGTCGAAGCGCCGCTTGCGGCTGATCGCCATGGAACCTCCTCCGGCTTGTCGATTCCCCCATACATACCCATCCGCCTGCCACCCAACCAGATGGGGAGGGGTGGGAGGAGATGCGCTAGAGGCGGTACATGAACTTGAAGACTTCCTCGCGCTGGAGCGTGATCTGGACCCCGAGCTCGCCCGATAGCGCTTCCGTGCCCGAGTGGAGGTCGGCGAAGCTGGCGTCGGCCGCCGAGAGGTCCACGAGCATGGTCATCGTGAAGGTACCTTGGAGGATGGTCTGCGAGATGTCGAGGATGTTGACGTCGTGCTCGGCGAGGAGCCCGCACACGGCAGCGACGATGCCCGGACGGTCACCTCCGAGGACGGTGATGATGGCACGGTCCTTGCTGGCATCGCTTGAAGCCATTGATCCTCCTGCGACGATCGCACCGCCGCACCTGGGCGGCATCATGGTGCGCGGACAATGTGGCAATGATAGCCTATTGATAAGAACAGCGGGTAAACGTGGCGCCGTTATACATCGAGACGAAACATCGGTGTGGATGGCGCATGTCAGGGGGGACGCGCATGGATACGTTCGAGTGGGTCGTGCCGACGCGGTTCGTGTTCGGGCGCGGGGTCGAGGACGGGGTCGGTGCCTGGGCGACGCGGACCGGGCACACCTCGGCGCTCCTCGTCTACGGCGGGCACCATGCCCAGGCGGAGGGCCTCGTCGCGCGCGTGCGCTCCTCCCTGGAGGGTGCGGGTCTCGCATGCTGCGAGCACGGCGGCGTCCGTCCCAACCCCGAGGTCGGCTCCGTGCGCGAGGCCGTGCGCCTGGCCCGCCTCCACCATGTCGACCTCGTGGTGGCGCTCGGGGGCGGCTCGGTCATCGACTGCTCGAAGGCCTGCGCCATGGGGGTCCTCCACGACGGCGACGTATGGGACCTCTTCGACAAGCCCCATCCCGCCGCGCCCACGGGTGCGCTCGACGTGGCCGCCATCCCGACCATCCCCGCCTCTGGCTCCGAGGCGAGCGACTCCTGCGTCATCTCGTGCGACGAGCGGGGCCTCAAGAGCTCCTGCCACGGGGACCTCATCCGTCCCAAGGTCGCCTTCCTCGACCCCGAGCTCACGCTCGAACTGCCGCCCTACCAGACGGCGGCAGGCATCACGGACATATGCGCCCACATCTTCGAGAGGTTCTTCTCGGCCACGGGAGAGGTCGCCACGACCGACGGCATCTCGCTGTCGCTGCTGAGGTCCGTGCGCGCGGCAGCCTTCCGCGTGATGCGAGACCCGCACGACTACGACGCGCGCGCCCAGGTCATGTGGGCAGGCACCCTCGCACACGACGGCCTGTGCTCGGCGGGGCGCGCGCAGGACTGGGCGAGCCACGGCCTGGAGCACGAGCTCTCGGCGATGAGGCCCGAGGTGACCCATGGCGCGGGACTGGCCGTGATCTTCCCCGCCTGGATGCGCTACTGCGCCAGCGAGCACCCGGAGCGCCTCTGCGAGCTGGGCCGCGAGGTCTTCGGGCTCGTGCCCACGGGCGACGCGGCCGCGGACGCAGCTTCGGCCATCGACGCCACGCAGGACTTCTTCTGCTCGCTTGGCATGCCACGCTACCTGGATGACCTCGGCTTCGTTCCCGACGACGTCGAGCGGTTCCTGCCCGGGCTCGCCATCAACAAGGGGACGGAGTTCGGCAGCTTCAGGCGGCTCGGCGCCGAGGACGCCCGCAGGATCTACCTCTCGGCGTTCAGGCCCTGCTAGCGGCTGGACCTCCGCCGGCGTCGACATTCGCGCAGCGCCCGAGGCCCGAAGGACATGAGAGGACCCCGCACGGCGGCGGGGTCCTCGGACCTTGCACTATGGGAGGGATGCGAGCGAAGCCCCTAGGCCTCTTCCTGCTCGAAGCGCTGCTCGACGTCCTCGGGGGTGACCTCGAGGGCCACGGCAAGCTCCGAGAGCGAGCGCTCGCGGGCCTCCTTGAGGATGCGCTCGTAGACCACGGGCGGCTTCTTGTTGTTTGCCTTGACCTCGTCGATGCGGTGACGGAACGTCTTCACGATGCGGACTGAGTCACGGCAGCTGCCACGCTTGATCTCTGACTTGAAGTGCTCCTCCTCGAGCGCGTTGGACTTGTCGCGGAACTCGTCCAGGCCCATGGAGGGGTAGTCCTCGATGAGGGCCGTGGCCTCCTCGGCAGAGAGGATGGGACGGAGGCGCTGCTCGTTCGAGACCGGGAAGCTGATGAGCATGGGATTGCGCCCGCGCACGGGCATGAGCTTGTAGACGGCCATGGGATCATCCTCGACCGCCTCGACCTTGCAGACGCCCTGACCGGGATGGACGATGTACTCACCAACTGAAAACATGCATGCTCCTCTCAGACGCGTGTGTAGATTGTAGCACGATTGGCTCGTTTTTCGCCCCTTCGCCGACTGGGGGGTTGCGAAATCCACACGTTGATGCATAGTGAGTAGTTTTGCTCATGCCCACGGGCAACCGAGAAGAACGACCCGCCCCTACCGCTTGGCGTAGGGGTCGTCCGCCGAGCGAGGCCCGAAGGCATCGTCCGCGGCAGGGGGAGCCGCCTGCGGAGGGGCCGCGACGGGCCCGCCTGAAGGACGCGAGGCCGCTGGCACGGCGGACGCTCCCCCATCCCCGACGTAGGGCGCGCGACGGCCACGGAGGCCATAGGGGTCGTCGTCGGCAGGCGCGACCGGCGCCTGGACCTGCTGCCGGGGCGCCTGGGACTGCGGCGTCTGGGACACCTGGGCCCGGGGCTCGGGCTCCTGGGACTGCCGCCCCTCCCGCAGCTCGTCGACCATCGCGCAGGACATGACGCACGTCCCCGAGAAGGTGCCGCAGAGCAGCTTGAAGGCATGCCCCGAGAGGCGCGCCGCCACGGCGCGCAGCAGGACCAGGCCCATCCACACCATCTGCAGGGCCCATGCGAGCGAGACGATGTCGTCGCCGCTCACGCCCTCGACGCCCGACGAGGGGGCCAGGGCGGTGACCCAGAGCGGCCCCATCAGCGCGAACCAGACGAGCAGCCCGTAGCGTCCCACGAGGCAGTACCAGGGCGCCCGCGACCCGTCCGTGCGCACCACGCGCATCCGCAGGAGCCGCTGCCCCAGCGTCTGGCCTCCTGTGACGGCAGGGACCAGCATGAACTCCACGCCCACGCAGGCAGCGAGCACCAGCAGGGACGAGACGTCCGACAGGCTGGGCATCTGCTCCACGGCCACGCCTGCACGCGTGTATGCCACGAGGGCCCAGACGCCCACGAGGATCCCCACCACCAGGAAGTCGAGGCAGAAGGCGAGGAGGCGACGCGTGAACGACGGCAGCATCCCACGCTCGGTCGCCCGCTCGTTGACCTCACGGATGTCCGGCAGCAGGTGGCACAGCGGCAGCGCCAGCTGGAAGCCCAGCAGCGCCCCCGTGGTGTTGCAGATGAGGTCGTCCACGTCGAAGAGGCGGTACGGGTGGTCGTAGATGCCGTAGAGGCCGCTGTACTGCGTGAGCTCGAAGAAGAGAGACACGGCGAAGCCCAGCGCGATGACCTGCCACCACCTGCGATGGAAGAGGTAGTGCGCGAACGCCCCCAGCGGCATCAGGAGGGCGACGTTGAAGAGGATCTGGTAGACGTACGAGGTCCTGAGTGCCGAGAGGAGCCCGCGCTTGGTCGTCCAGTCGACGTTCACGTAGGCAAGGACGTCATGCAGCTCCTTGAAGGGGACGAGCTGCGGGGTCGCGGCCGTCGCCACATAGGCGGTATGGTCGGCAGGCAGAGGCAGGATGATGAGGTAGTAGGCACAGATCGCATACAGGATGAACGAGAAGACCACGAAGGTCTTCCAGAGCGGGATCGACCCGTAGCGACGGTACTCGAAGACCATGTACGGCACGAGGCAGGCGAGCGCGATGGCAGGGAACGCCAGGAAGCCCGACTTGATGACGGCAAGGTACGAGGACAAGCAGACCCCCGGTTGACGTGGACGGCGAGACCTACGACGCGAGTCCCGGTGGCAGAGGCCACGCCTTGATTATACGACCGCTCCCCCATGCCCACCCGAACCCGACGGACGACCACCTGTCTGCCTGGGTTTTCAGCTCACCTGCGACCTTATGCTGGTTGCGTCATGGCCATTCGGCCACGCTTGTGCTTCAGATTACTTAAAACTGCTGTTAGTACCCTGTTTTTAGCGTTACTGGAAGATGGTGTCGCAGCAGCGAGAGGAGCCCTGATGAGAACCACTGTCACGGGAGGGGCCAAGACACCCCGAATGGCTCACGACCGTCTGCGCATCGCCGCGGCACTCGTCATGTCAGGCGCGCTCGTGCTCGCGCAGTGCCCCGCCATCGCCTACGCCGACGAGGGCGGTGGCAGCCAGGGCCAGGCGTCAGGCGGTGCCCCTCCCGACATGCCCTCCGGCCAGGGTGGCTCGGGTGGAGGCGCCAACACGATGGCGTTCGACTACTCGGGCACCTACTCGGGCGCCAAGACGGCCGACGGCCAGGACGTGTCCTCGTCCGACGAGGCCATCGATGCGACCACGGCCGGTCAGAACACGGCCCTTGCCCAGAACGGCGGGACGCTCGACCTCTCGGGCGACACGCTCACCAAGTCGGGCGACGACTCCGACAGCGACACCTGCAACTTCTATGGCGCCAACTCCATCGTCCTCGCCGTGGGCGACAAGAGCACAGGCCTACCTCACGGACTGCCAGCTCTCGGCCTCGAGTGCCGGGTCGAACGGGCTCTTCTCGACCGATCGGCGCCACCCTCTATTCACAGGGCGGCACGATCTCGACGACCGCGGACAACTCGCGCGGCCTCGACGCCACCTACGGGGGCAGCATCGTCGCCGACGACCTGGACGTCTCGACCCAGGGCGGCCACAGCGCCAGCGTGGCGACGGACCGCGGCGGCGGCGACGTCTCGCTCACGGACTCGACCATCTCGACCGCGGGCGACGGCAGCCCGCTGCTCTACTCCACCGGCGACATCGAGGTCTCGGGCGTCACCGGCACGGCCAGCGACAGCCAGATCTGCGCCATGGAGGGCCTCAACACCGTCCTGGTGAACGACTCCACCCTCGAGAGCACCCATGACGGCACGTCCGGCTCGGACCCCATGGCCGACGGCATCATCATCTACCAGTCGACCTCGGGTGACGCCGCCTCGACCACCGGCGAGGCCGCCACGTTCTGTGCCACCGGGTCCACGCTCAAGAGCGCCATCACGTCGGGCTCGATGTTCTACCTCACCAACACGACGGCGAACATCGTGCTCAAGGGCACCACGATCGACTTCGACTCCTCCGCGGCGAACCTCCTCACGGCCGAGGGCAACGACTCCAACAGCTGGGGAACGGCAGGCTCCAACGGTGCCACGGTGAACTTCACCGGCATCGGCGAGACGCTCGCGGGCACCATCTCGGCGGACACCATCTCGACGGCGAACGTCTACCTGCTCAAGGGAACCACCTGGACGGGCGCCACGAGCATCACGCAGAACGCCGCCGGCTCCGCCTCCAAGGCCCCGATCACGGTCAACGTCGACGGCAGCTCGACCTGGGTCGTCACGGCGGACTCGACCGTCTCCAACCTCAACGTGGCCTCGGGCGGCGCCATCGTGGACGAGGACGGCAACACCGTCTCCATCGTGGTCAACGGCGAGACCCTGGTGCAGGGCACGGGCTCGACCACGGTGACGGTCACCGGAAGCTACTCCGCCAGCGTCAGCACGGGCTCTGCCAACGAGGTCACCTCCTGCAGCATCGACCGCTCGGGCTTCGACGAGCACTACGGGACCTCGACGACCTTCGAGATGGGTTCGGGCACGGCCGCGACCACCCAGGCAGCCACGACCACCCAGACGCCCGCCACGGCTGCGACCACCACCTCCACCGAGGCTGGCACGGGCTCGTGGTGGGACGGCGTCGTGAGCTGGTTCCAGGGGCTGTTCGGCCTCTCGTAGGGAGGCTGCCCGCCCGTCCTTCTCGACTGGTCGATTGTGGCCCCACCGCCCCCGCCATAAGGGTACGATGGGGCCACACAACACACGAAAGGGGACGTCATGGAACTCGTTGAACTCTACCAGGGCATCTGCGAATGGTGGGGCGAGCTCGGCGAGGAGAAGCGCAATCGCGAGGTCAAGGGCTTCGCTCCCAACTTCGCCTACAACTCCGCCCGCATCGAGGACGAGGCCGTCGAGAAGGACACGGTGGCAGAGGTCTTCTCGTCAGAGTCCGTGACCGACTACTCCGGCAGGCTCTCCACGATCAACCTCATCCAGGACCAGCTCGACGCCCTCTCGCGCCTGCGCGGCGACGTCGACCGCGAGCGCGCCTTCGACGAGTCGCTCGTGCTCGAGGCCCACGCGTCACTCACCTGGGGCACCTACTCCCCCACGCAGCTCGCCGACGGCGAGCGTCCCGGCACCTACAAGCTCGGCGACTACCTCGTGCCGGGGGCGCCTGAGGTGGGAGCTGCCGCAGAGGACGTCCCCGGGCTCGTCTCCGACCTGTGCCATGAGGTCAACGACACCCTCCCCGACCTCACCCGCGGCAAGGCGCTCACGGTCGCGAGCTACTTCCACTGCTCGTTCGAGACGATCCATCCCTTCTCGGACGGCAACGGCCTCACGGGCCGCGAGCTCATGAACTACGTGCTGCTTGCCGGCGGACATCCGCCCGTGATCATCTACGAGGGCGACAAGGGTGCCTACTTCGAGGCCCTCGAGGCCTTCAACGCCCAGGGGGACCTGAAGCCGTTCAAGCGCTTCCTCATGGCCGAGGCCATCAAGACCTGGCGCGAGCGCGTGAAGGCATAGGCGTCACCGAGAAGGACGTTCGACGACGGAATGGCATCTACCATGAGCGACCCTGGTGGGCAAGCGCCTCCAGGGTCGCTTTTGACAGGCAACGTCGGCCGCGTCACGCATTGCCTGTCGATAGCGACCCGACTGCGTGGCTGGCGGCCCCTCCAGGGTCGTTTTTGACAGGCAACGTCGGCCGCATCACGTATTGCCTGTCGATAGCGACTCGACTGCGTGGCCCAGCCGCAACCAAGGCCTATTGCACTAAGTAGGCGAGCACATTGACGACAGAGCATGATGCCAGCGCACCCAAGGCTACAAGCACCGTAGATTTCTGATTTCGGGTCAACTCGTCCGAAGAGCGTCCGACCGCATAGAGTATGGCCATGATTATGGCGAAGTCCATGAAGATGAACGTTCTGCTGCTGGATGCAAACAGTGATGGAGAGAATCCCAAGCAGACTCTCGATCCCAAGCCTCCACCGAGTATCACGAGGTTGATGAATGAGTCCCAGGTCCATCCATAGATAATCAGTACACTGACGGCAAGTGCGACCACGACCAGTACTTGCAGACCCAGCGAGCCCATGCTCCTCTCCCCGATCTGTAGATTCTGACACATAAACGTTGAAACGGCGAGATAAGGCCAACTCACAGTCGCCGCGGACGTCATCCAACTGGAAATGACCTCGGCACCAAGGGGAACAAGCGAGATAAGCCGCGCAACGGGCGATTGGGTCTTTCGAAAGACAAGTATGACTACCATCACGCAAAGAATGAGAAACAAGATATTGCCCTCATAGACATATCGGTTCATCGTACTGGCGAATCCCAGGTACAGTTTATGAAGTGTAGAGAACGAAGAAAACTCAGGAAGCCAATAGGCTGTGTTTGCGGCCGTACGAGCTGCGTTTCCGGGACAGGTCAGCGCCACCACGCACTCCAACATTGCTATCCCTGTCTCACAGGCGACGAGTGCCGATGCCCTATGTCTGCGGACCGTCTCGAGGAATACGATTAGTCCACCCACAGCCATTATCGCCCCAAGCTGCTCCTCGTTCGATGCGAACAAGGTCGCGATGATACAGAGAGAGGATTTCCAGAGTGAGGTCTTATGGCCCAGCAGGGCATCCCTGTAAGACACAAAGACGTAAAGCCCACACGAGAGCGTCCACGTATAAGGAATAGTCGTAGGTATCCAGCCTGCAGTATCCATGTCGACATAGGAGTAACAAAGGATAAGGATTACAATGACCCATGAGATATAGCTCTTGTGACTTGCGTTGAACAGACTCGAGAGGGAGGTATAGATGAACACAGCAACCATTATGTCGAGCATGGCCCAAAGCAGCGGGACATGCACCAATGTCACGGTAAAAAGTTCGATAATGCTGCGCGACGTCCAAGTCGAGAAACGCATAGCGGTAAATTCTATGATGTTCTGATTGTCCAAGAACCCAAGGAAGTCACCAGAATCACCCGTCGTAGTATTCATCATGAGGTGAAGTACCACCGACACTCCGACCAGTAAACACAGGGGTGCCGACACATGGGACCTGCTTACTAGGGAAGACTTTGCTATATGGTTTGGCAACTGATAGCACACCTTTCATATGATGTATGAATCCCAGAAAGGCAAAACCGCATGAGCCATGGTTCCTGTAAAACTCATTGTCGTGGGACCCCATAACGGGCATTAAACAGGAATGATATCATCACGTCCAGCATATTGTCATGTCAACCGAGGCGGCCCATAGGCCCCTCGACGGCCACGAGACATGAAGAGGAGCACCTGCACGTGGCAACGTCGGCCGCGTCACGTATTGCCTGTCGATAGCGACCCGCGGCAGGACCTACCGCACGGCCTCCACGCCGCCCAGGGGCACGACGTCCCAGAACAGGGCTCGATGGTCGGGCGGGATCACGGCATCGAGGTGGTGGTGGCCGAAGTACCACTGCCGATACTGCAGGCGATGCTCGAGGCCGTCGAACCAGTCCGTGAGCGCGTCCGGTCCCTGCCAGACCGGGCCCTCGGGATAGATCGCGCCGAGCACCCTCGTGGCACAGCAGTGGGTGATGACGTAGTCCACCGTCCAGGCATGCTCGGCGAGGCTCGCCGTGGCAAGGTCGTACTCCTCCTCGCTCGGCAGCTCGCCCGGCCACCAGCTCTGCCCCTCGACGCGGTACTGTCGGTCGATGGAGGTGGCACCACCCATCACGAAGACCGAGCTCCCGCAGATGTCATAGACCTGGCCGCGCTCGAGGTGGAGGACGCTCGGTGAGAGCACGTGCACCGGGGCGCCATGCCAGAGGCGCTCGGGAAGCTCGGCGATGGCAGGGTGGTTCTCGTGGTTGCCGTCGACGAAGAGCGTGGTCCAGGGGCGAGCCTCGAGCCACTCGCGCCAGTAGAGCTCCTCCGGGGTGAAGTCCCACACCAGGCCGAAGTCACCGGCGATGATGAGGTAGTCGTCCTTGGTGAGGGTGCGCCCCAGCGGGAACTCCTCCGAGCCGAGCCTGTGGATGTCGACGCCCCCGTGGAGGTCACCTGTGACGAAGGCGGCCACCTAGTTGCTTCGGACCGTGGCCGCGATCTTGTCGGACACCGAGGCGCCCTCGCGGCGGTCGGGTCCCCAGAAGCAGCACGAGACCATGCCGGCGCCCACGTGGCAGCCGATGGTGGGACCGATGTTGGTCTGGAGGAACATCGTGGACTCGTCGTAGTGCTTGATGAGGTCGATGAGACGCTCGGCGTCGTGCGGGCAGTCGGCGTTGCCGATGGCCGCGATGGCCGAGAACATGTCGGTGTTGTGGGTCTTCTCGTAGAACTCGGCCATGCGGCGCAGGCCCTTCTTGCGGCCGCGCGCGAGGCCCGCCATGGCGAGCTTGCCGTCGAGGTCAAAGGTGAGCAGCGGCTTCACGTCGAGCTTGGCGCCGACCACGGCCACGCCCGCAGGGATGCGCCCACCGCGGCGCAGGGCCGAGAGGTCCTCGACCATGAACATGGTGTGCACGTAGTAGCGGGCCTCCTCGGCCCACGCGACCATCTCCTGGGCGGTGAGGCCCTTGTCGCGCTGGCGCAGCGCCTCGGCGATGACGAGGCCCTGGGGGGTGGAGCCGATCCTGAGGTCGACCACGTGGATGTCCACGTCACCGCCACGCTCCTCGCGCACACGGTCGAGCGCCGTGCATGCCCCCTCGTAGCAGCCCGAGATGCCGCTCGAGAAGGCCAGGTAGACCGTGGGGACGCCGGAGTCGGCGGCAGTGTTGAAGGCCTCCTCGAACTCGAGCTGGGAGGGCTGGCTCGTCATGGGAGTGGCACCGTGGCGCACGGCCTCATAGAACTCGTGGGCGCTCTTGGCCTCGAACATGTCGTCCGTGCCGTGGAGCCCGCCGTCCTCCTTGCCCTCCTCGGTGTACGAGAAGTTGAGGACGGTGAGGTCGTTCTCCTTGCAGTAGTCCTCGCCGAGCTCGCAGCACGAGTCGACGATGAGGTTGCACTTGGAAGCCATGAGGTGCCTTTCTCGAGGTCGGACGACTGTCAGGGCAGCGGATGGCCTTCCGGCGCCCGGCGGGTCCTTTGCGGCCCATTGTAGGCGAGGATGGTCAGGAGAGAAAGTACGGCCCCCTCGAGAAGGACATCCGGGAGGGGGCCGTGCGAGCGGACGGGATGGGGATCAGTAGATCAGGCCATCGTTGTTGGCACGGTAGGTATGACCAGAGGTGGTGTACTGGCCTCGGAGGACGTAGCCGGCGGGCATGGTGTAATGGGCCCAGCCTGCGGTCGAGTAGCCCACGATGCAGGCGTGCGTCGTCCCGTCGACCCAGTAGCGCTGGAGGCCCTGGCCATAGGCAGACGACACGACCCAGCCCGACGAGGGGACGAGGCCATCGTTGTTGGCGATGTAGACCTTGTTGCCCGTGGCATAGGTGCCACGCAGGACGTAGCCGGCAGGCACGGTGTAATGGGCCCAGCCTGCGGTCGAGTAGCCCACGATGCAGGCGTGCGTCGCCCCGTCGACCCAGTAGCGCTGGAGGCCCTGGCCATAGGCGGATGACACGACCCAGCCGCCGTTGGGCAGGCGACCATCGTTGTCGGCGATGTAGACCTTGCTGCCCGTGGCGTAAGTGCCGCGCACCACGTAGCCGGCGCTGGTGGCGTAGGCATAGTAGCCGGAGGCGTCCCCCGCGCCGGGGCCGATCAGCCTGCTCGTGGCGACCGCACCGCCCGAGACCCAGTAGCGCTGGAGCCCCTGGCCGAACGCGGTCGTCACGAGCCAGCCATCGGTGATCCTTCCATCGTTGTCGGCGAGTCGCATCTTGCCGTCAGAGCACGTCGCCGCCCCTCGCAGCACATAGCCGGCGGCAGTGGTGTAATGGCCATAGCCATCGGTCGAGTAACCCTCCACGCAGGCATGGGTCGTGGCGTCTATCCAATAGCGCTGGAGGCCCTGGCCATAGGAGGACGAGACGTGCCAACCGACGTTGGGTATGCGCCCGTCATTGTCGGCGAGGTAGACCTTGTTGCCCGTGGCATAGCGGCCGCGCACCACATAGCCGTTGCTGGTGGCGTAGGCATAGTAGCCGGCGCCCTCGGAGGTGGTGACCAGCCTCGAGACGGCAAGGCTGCCGTCCTTGCCGATCCAGTAGCGCTGGTAGCCCGAGGCGCCCCCAAGGGGTGACGTGGTGCGAGTGACGACCCAGCAGCCCGAGACCCTGTAGCCGCTGGCGTTGTAGTAGCGCACCACCCCGTCCTCGGACGACCAGCCGCTCTTGTGGAGGACGTTGACCTTCTTGGTGATCGAGATGGAGGTGTCGGAGGCGAGCGTCGCCGTGACGGTGACCGTCCCGTACGACACACCCGTGAGCGTACCGCTCGAGTCGATGGTCGCGATCGACGAGTCGGACGTGCTCCAGGTCCAGGAGCCGACGGAGGGGGTCGCCGAGACCGAGAGCGAGGTCGTGCTGCCGGCCCGTACCGTGGAGGAGCCCGCGACAGACGCGGTGAAGACGGTGACCGTCTTGGTGAGGGCATAGCTTCCGTTCTCGGTGCTGGTGGCCGTGACCTTGACCTTTCCGGTGCTGCCGGCGACGAGACGCCCCGTCGACGAATCGATGGTCGCCGTGCCTCCGAGGGACGTGACCGACCACGTCCAGGCATGGCCGCTGGCCCCCGTGACCGAGTAGCTCGCGGCGCCTCCCTTGGTGACCGTCGCGGCCCCCGATATGGAGGCATCGACGACCGCGACCTGCTTGGTCAGCTTGACGGTGGGATGCGCCACCGAGGTGGCCGTGATGGTGACGGTGCCGACGGTGCTTGCGGTGAGGACCCCGGAGGCCGCACCGATGGCGGCCACGCCCGGGTCGGAGCTCGAGTAGGACCATGCGAGACCAGAGGGGGTGCTCGAGACGGCATAGGTGGTCGAGGACCCCTTGCCTACGAGCGAGACCCCGGTGATGGAGGCATCGATGACGGTGACGGACCTGGTGCCCGAGACGGTGCTGCCGTCCGAGAGCGTGGCCGTCGCGGTGATGTTGGCCGTGCCTGCCCTGCTGCCCGTGACGACACCGGTCGAGCCCACCGAGGCGACGGCTGTGTCGTCCGACGACCACGACCATGACGTGGGCGTGCCCTTGGTGGTGCTTGCGCCAAGGGCGAGGGTGGAGCCGAGAAGGACCCCGTCGTCGCCAGAGATGATGACCGAGCTCTGGACGGCTGCATCGGCATCGACCTCGCCGTAGCCGTACTCCTCGTCCCAGCCAGCCTCGCCCAGGTCGGTCGCCGTGGCCTCGAGCGTGCCCATGGCCTGCGTGGGGGTGAGCGAGTCGTTCTCGGCGAAGAGCAGCGCCGCGATGCCCGCCACGCAGGGGCTCGCCATGGAGGTGCCGCTCATGTAGGTATAGGTGCTCGTGCTGGAATAGTACGTGCTGTAATAGGAAGTCCCCGGCGCGGAGACGTCCTTCGTGCAGTCGCTGTCCTTCGTGGTGCCCGCGACGTTGTAGTTTGAGGAACTGGAGCGGGTGGGCGGCGTGCCGGACTGGAGGTTGATGACCGAGAGGACGGACTCGTAGTCGCCAGGCCACTCCTCGTAGGGAACGTAGAGGCCTTGGCTCACCGCTTGATTGCCTGCCGCGCAGACGGTGAGGATGCCGTCGGCCTCGGCGGCATCGATCTGCTTCATGAGGTCTTGATCGGAGGTGGGCGTGCCACCGCCACCCAGGCTCATGTTGATGACCTTGATGTCGTATGTCGACCGGTTCGCGATGAGCCACTGGTAGGCTCTGACGAGCGAGTCCGAGGTGAAGCCGCCGCTGGAGTTGGATGCCTTCACGATGACGAGGTCGGCGTTGTAGGACGTGCCCGAGGTACCAATGCCATTGTTGGTCTCGGCCGAGACGATGCCCGCCACGTGGGTGCCGTGACCATAGTCGTCTGTCGCGTCGCTGCCGCCAGGGTAGGAGTTGTACGTGGCCACGATGTTGTCGGCGAGGTCCTCGTGGGTGGTGAGGGCACCGGTGTCGATGACGGCGACGGCCACCTGGTGATTGGCCTTCGAGGTAGCCCATGCCTGGTAGACCTTCGTGCTGGAGAGGGCCCACTGGCGAGAGGCGTACGGGTCATTGATCGTGACGGCCTGCACCGTGGCCTCGAGCGCCTCGGCACCCGTGGTGGCACTGGCGGTGGCCGCCGTGCTCGCGGCCTCGGCCGCCGTCTGGGCGGACGTCTTGGCGGCCTCGTCGGTGGCGGCAGCCTCCGTGGCGGCGTCGGTCGTCGCGGTGTCGGTCGTGGGGGCGTCGGTCGTGGGGGCGTCGGTCGTGGGGGCGTCGGTCGTCGCGGCGTCGGCGGCAGTGTCCTTCTCGGCAGTGGTGGTCGTCGTGTCGGAGGTGGCCTCCGCCTCGGCCAGGGGCTCTATCGCCGTGGTCGGGCTCGTGGCAGCCGTGAGGTCCGACGCCGTGCCGATCTGCTCGTCCATGACCTGGTAGAGATAGTTGGGTTGGGCGCCGGCTACGACGTCAGACTCCTCGAGCTCGGCGGTGGCGGCCTCGACGCTGCTCGTGGGGGCGACGTCGACCAGGAGGTAGCCGCTCGAGATGTCGTCGGCGGTCACGGTCTTGGTCGTGACGCCGTCCATGGTGGCGAGCATGGCGTTGACCTGGTCGACCGTGACGCCATCGGCCAGGCTGACCAGGGCCTTGCCGGCCTCGAACGAGGTGCCGGAACCCGCTGCCTCGTCTGCCGCCTGGGCGTCGTCGACGCGCTGCTGGTAGTCCTCGTCGACGACCGTGGCGGCCGCGTCGGCATCGTCGTCGACCCCCACGACGTTGCCGTCACCCGTGCCGTCGTCCACGATCACGGGCGCGGAGTCGCCCGTCGAGGCGGCCTCGGACGACTGGTCGGCCGCCTCGGTGGAGTCGTCAGTGGCGGCCTGCTCGGTGGTGGCCTGCGTGGAGGCGGAGGTCGAGCCAGCGGTGGGACGTCCCATGAGCTGCCACGCTCCGACCACGACGACGCAGGCGACGACGACCAGCAGGGCGACGAGGAGGTTGCGGTTCTTGGGGCGTCGTTCCTTCATGGGAGCCTCCAAGGGTCTGAGGTCGGTCTCGAACGGAGACGGTTTTCGCTCCTATAGTAGGCAACCTTCGCTTCAGGTACCTCGATGGTGACTGCGAACGGTAGGTGATGCCCCAGGAAGGCGGCGGGACCTTCCGGCAGGAGGGACCCCGGTCTCAGGCCCGGACCTAGTCGACCGACTTCAGGCTCTCCACCATGTCGATGGCCTTGAGCTTGCGGCGCATCGCGAGCATCACGATCACGGCGAAGACGAGCGTGAGCACGAAGGCCACCACGTAGCTCGCCGGGTGGATGGTCCGCCCGAACATGATGCGGTCGACCTCGGCCGTCACCACCACGAAGCCCTCCATGGCGGTGCCCACGGGCATCCCTACCACGGCCCCCAGCAGGGTGAGCAGGATCGTCTCGCGGAAGATGTAGGAGTTGACCTCGCGCGGCGTGAAGCCCAGCACCTTCAGGCTCGCGATCTCGCGGGAGCGCTCCTCCACGTTGATGTTGGTGAGGTCGAACAGGACGATGAAGGCGAGCGCCGCCGCCGAGACCACGAGCACCACCATCACGATGTCCATGCTCCTGAGCATCGTGCGGTAGGACTCTATCGTCTCGTCGATGTAGCTCACGGTGCTCACGCCGGACTCGTCATGGAGGTCGGACGTGATCTGGTCGCGCGCCGTGGCGTCGTCGGTCACCGAGGCATAGACCGTGGTGTAGGCGGGTGCGGCCTCGCCCGTGGACGCGTAGGCGTCCTTGCCGAGGTAGAGCAGGTCACCCACGTAGTTCTCGGTCACGCCCGTCACCGTGAGCTCGTGGGCCTGGCCGGTGGCGTTGCCCACGTCGTCCTGGTCGAAGAGCTCGACCGTGTCTCCCACGCCCACCCCCAGCGTCGTGGCGAGCTTCTCCGAGAGGATCACCGACGAGTCGTCGAGCGTGATGGGGTCATGGGTGAGACGGTCCCGGAAGGTGACCATGCCCGTGAAGGCGTCGCAGTCCTGCGGGATGGTGACCTGCACCACCGTCGAGTCATGGGTGGCCGAGCCCAGCTGCTTGTTGAGCGACTGCGTGCGGGCGTGGCCGTCGACGTCGCCCGTCCCGTCGAGGTACGTCACGACCGACTGGACGTCGTCCTCGCTCGCGTCGTCGTCCAGGCCGATGGTGCAGTCGTAGTGCGAGATCTGGCCGAACTGGTTGTCGATGATGTCGTTGATGGCGTCGCGCACGCCCAAGCCCGTGAGCAGCAGGGCCGTGCATCCCGCGATGCCGATCACGCACATGAGGAGGCGCCGCTTGTAGCGGAAGAGGTTGCGGAAGGTGACCTTCCAGGTGAACGACGTGCGCCGCCACAGGGGACCGATGCGCTCGAGCAGGATCCGCTTGCCTGCCTTGGGGGCCTTGGGCTGCATGAGGGCGGCCGGGGTCTCGCGCAGGGTCGCGACCACGGCGACCCAGGTGGCCAGCAGCGTGATGCCGACGCCCGCGGCGAGCGAGAGGCCACCGAGGACGGGGTCGATGCCCAGCGGGAAGGGCTGGCTCGGGACGTTGTAGATGATGCCGTAGGCGTTCATCACGACCATGGGCAGGACCTGCGACAGCACGAAGATGCCCACGATGCCGCCGACCACGCTCGCGACGGCGGCATAGACCAGGTACTTCGACGAGATGCGCGCGGTGGAGTAGCCGAGGGCCTTGTAGCAGCCGATCTGCGTGCGGTCGGACTCGACCATGCGGGTCATGGTGGTGAGCGCCACGAGCGCCGCCACGATGAAGAAGAACAGCGGGAAGATGGCCGCGATGTTGTCCATGCGCCTGGAGTCCGAGATGTACGACTCGGCCCCGTAGTTCTGCGTGCGGTCGAGGGTGTAGATGTCAGGCTGCGAGATGTCGTCGATCTGCGCCTGGGCGTCATCGATCTTGGCCTGGGCGTCGGCCAGCTGCGCGTCGGCCTCGTCACGGCTGGCCTGCCACTCCGCGAGGCCGGAGTCGTAGTCGGCCTGCCCGCTCGCGAGCTGGTCCCAGCCGTCGTCGAGCTGGGCGCGGGAGGAGTCGAGCGTGGCCTGCGCCTCGTCGAGCTGGGCGGTGGCGCTGGAGCGCTGTGCGTCGAGCGTGGACTGCGCGGAGGAGACCTGGGCACGGCCGTCGTCGATGGTCGCCTGCGCGGAGGAGAGCTCCGACTCGGCCTCCGTGATGCCCGACGTCAGGCTGGCGATGCCCGAGTCGAGCTGCGAGATGCCGTCGGTGAGCTTCGTCTCGGCGGAGATGGCCTCCGTGACGTCCTCGAGCTGCTCCTTGGCCGCCTCGAGCTGGGCCTCGACGGCCGCATACTCGGGCGTCCCCTCCGTCAGCGTCGCGAGCTGTGCCTCGAGCTGCGAGATCGCCGCGTCCAGCTTGGCCTTGCTGGCATCGAGCGCGTCGAGCGTGCCGGCCTGCCCCACCAACGCGTCGAGCTGCGCCTGGTAGGTGTCGCGCTGGCCCTGCAGCTCCTGCCGCTTCTGCTCGAGGCCCGCCTTGTTGGAGTTCTCCTGGTCGTCGGCATCGTAGCTCGGCGTCGAGGAGTTCCAGGACGCGAGCTGGGCGTCGAGCGTGGTCTGTGCCTCGTCGAGCTGCTCGTTCTTCTCGTCGATCGTGGCCTGGCCGCTCGCCAGCTGGTCTGCGGCCTCGGTGCGCTTCTCGGCCAGCTGGGAGACGCCGTCCGCATAGGAGGCCTCGCCGTCCTCGAGGGTCGCCTTGCTGTCCGCGAGGGTCGCCGCCGCATCGTCGAGCTGGGACTTCGCGTCATCGAGCTGCGCGTCGGCATCGGCCTTCTCCGACTCGAAGCTCGCCTTCTGGTCGTCGAGCTGCGTCTGGGCGTCGGCCTTGAGCTCGTCCTGCCGCTCCTGCTTGATCTGCGGGAGCGCGGCCTCGATGTTGTCCTTGGTCGCGTCGACCTTGTCCTGGTAGGCATCGGACCAGGCGACCTCGTCCTGGGCGCCCGCCGCCTTGACGTAGACCTCGGTGTAGGGGCAGGCGTCGGAGAAGTTGTCGTCGGTCACGTAGAGGTACTGGCCCAGGAGGCCGCTGCCCAGGGTGGTCGATCCCATGCTCGTGGACGAGATGTAGTTGGACGAGCTCACGAAGCCGACCACGGTGTACTCGCGCACGTCGAGGACGTCCGTGAGGTCGGAGGCGCCGTAGAGCACCGTGACCGTGTCGCCGATGCCCACGGAGCTGTCGGTGACGCGGTCGGCCGAGAGCACGCACTCCCCCTTCGCGGTCGGGAGCCGCCCGCTCTTCAGGGTCACGCGGTTGAGGTAGGAGGAGTCGGACGACTCGACCGAGAAGCCGTCGTCGCTCACGGTGGAGTCCGTGGCCGCGTCGGACGGCAGCGTGCTGATGCGCACGGCGTACTGCTCGCTGCCCAGGCTCGCCATGACGTCGGTGGAGCGGCCCGGCATGACGGCCTCGACGCCGTCGATGCCCGAGATGTCGTCCACCAGGTTGTCCGAGAAGCCCAGGGTGGAGACGAGGCGTATGTCGTAGAGGTTCGTGCCGTCGGTGAACTCGTCGCCGGCCGAGCGCATGTCGGGGCCGCACATGCGCAGGCCCGCATAGAAGCCGCAGCCCAGGGCCACGATGCCCGCGATGGCCAGGAAGCGGCCGAGCGAGTCCGTGATCGAGCGGCGGATCTCGGTGGAGAAGACGCTATGTGGACGGCGGCCCATCGGGCGCTACCACTCGACCGTGGAGGCGTCGACGGGGCTCGCGTTGGTCTCGACGCTCGTGGCACGACCCTCGTGGATGTGGATCACGCGGTCGGCGATGTCGCAGAAGGCCTGGTTGTGGGTCACGATGGCGACGGTGCGCCCCGTCTGGTGGCAGGTGTCCTGCAGCAGCTGCAGGATCTGCTTGCCGGTGCGGTAGTCGAGCGCGCCCGTGGGCTCGTCGCACAGGAGCAGCTTGGGGTTCTTGGCGAGCGCGCGGGCGATGGCCACGCGCTGCTGCTCGCCGCCCGAGAGCTGCGCCGGGAAGTTGTCCTTGCGCTCCGAGAGGCCCACCTCGTCGAGCACCGTGCCCGCGTCGAGCGGATCCTTGCAGATCTGGCTCGCGAGCTCGACGTTCTCGAGCGCGGTGAGGTTCTGGACGAGGTTGTAGAACTGGAAGACGAAGCCGATGTCGTAGCGGCGGTACATCGTGAGCTCGCGCTCGGAGTAGTCGCTCACGACGCTCCCGTCGAGCTCGATGGCACCGCTCGTGCACGAGTCCATGCCGCCGAGCATGTTGAGGACGGTCGTCTTGCCGGCGCCGGAGGGGCCCACGATGACCACGAGCTCGCCGGCCTCCATCGTGAAGTCCATGCCGTCCACCGCGGCGACCTCGACCTCGCCCATGTGGTAGACCTTGCGGACGTCCTTGAACTCGACGAAGGCCATGCCGCCCCCCAAGCCGTGACGCGTCGCCGCCCTGCGCGACGTCTGTCGGATGGAACCGTTGTCATGATTGTGCCCGTTCGCAAGGGCTTTCCCGACGAGAAGGCCGAGCGGGGCCGCGAATCCGCATGTGCTTCTCGACATTGGGCATAAACCGCACGTATGCAGACGGGCTCGACATGGGGGCGGACGCACGATGGACAGCAAGAGGCTCACCAGGAAGAAGGTCATGCATGCCGTGCTTGACGAGGTCGACGAGGACCTCGGCGACGAGCAGGCGATCCATGACCTTCTCGACAGCAGCATCGCGCACGACACCTCGAAGAGCGCGAGCAGCTCCTACGGGCTCGGCGAGCGCCTGGCCGACAAGGTGACGAGGTTCGCCGGCAGCTGGAAGTTCATCATCTCGTTCACCGGGGTGCTCATCGCATGGATGGTCGTGAACACGGTGCTGGCCGCCAACGCCTTCGACGCGTTCCCGTTCATCCTGCTGAACCTCGTGCTGTCGTGCATCGCCGCGCTGCAGTCGCCGTTCATCATGATGAGCCAGAACCGCCAGGAGGAGAAGGACCGACTGCGCTCCGAGAACGACTACAAGGTGAACCTGAAAAGCGAGTTCGTCCTGCGTGACCTGCACAAGAAGATGGACCACGTCCTGGGCGAGCAGAAGAGGATCGAGCAGATGCTCGAGAACATGGGAGGCGACACGAGCGATGGCACCATTTCAGCTGCCGGGACTGCACCGGAAGGCGGCCAAGGGAACACCGACGAGGGCTGAGGACGACGTGGCCGCGGAGAAGGACCGCGTGGCCGTGGAGAAGGACCGCGTGGCTGCGGACGCGGCGCAGGCTGCGGACGCGGCACAGGACGCGGACGACGCCTCCGGCGAGGGACACGTCCGCCGCATGCACCTGATCTACGGCGGCGACTGCCAGGGTGTCGGCTTCCGCTGGAACTCGCAGCGCGTGGCCGTGGGGCTCGGGCTCACCGGCTGGGTGCGCAACCTCGACGACGGCTCGACCGAGGTCGAGATCCAGGGGCCGGACGCCAAGATCGGGCAGTTCTACACCGGCGTCGCCAAGGAGTACCAGCGGTTCAACATGTCCCCTGTCATCAAGGAGTCCGTCGAGGTGCGGCCCGTGTCGGGCGAGACCACCTACGACATCAGGTTCTAGCGGGCACCACAGGCAGTCGGCGACGTGCGGGCAAGCGAGGCGGCAGGCTCCCACATGCCGGAGCCTGCCGCCCTGCCGCCGCGTCGCGTCACGGGCGTCCCGCTGCCCTGCCACCCCACCGCCCCACGCCCTCCTACTCGCTGCGCAGCGCCACCGCCGGGTCCTTCTTGGAGGCGATCCGGCTGGGGATGAGGCCGGCGATCAGCGTGAGCGCGACCGACAGGCCGATGAGCACCGCCGCGTTGGCAGGCGTGAGCTGCGAGATGTTGGCAACGTTAAGCTGGCTCTCGACCACCGCGTTGATGGGGATCGAGAGGAGCAGCGTCACGCCGATGCCCAGCAGGCCCGAGATGAGCCCCTCGATGAACGTCTCGGCATTGAAGATCTTGGACACGTCGCCCTTGGACGCGCCGAGGGCGCGCAGCACGCCGATCTCCTTGGTGCGCTCGAGCACCGAGATGTAGGTGATGATGGCGATCATGATGGACGAGACCACGAGCGAGATCGCGACGAAGGCGATGAGGACCGTCGAGATCGTGTCCACGATCTCGGTCACGGACGAGGTCATGGTCCCCACCAGGTCGGTGTAGGTGACCTTGTCGTCCGCGCTCGAGACCTGGGCGTTGTAGGCGTCGATGAGGTCCGAGACCTGCTCCTTGCCGTCGAAGTCGGTGGGATAGATCGAGATCTCGCTGGGCTGGGCCCGGTCGACATACCCCAGCGCGGAGAGCACGTCGTCGTAGGAGCTGGGCGTGGTGTCGGAGTACTGGGCCACGAGGGCCTCGAGCTGGTCCTGCGACAGGGCGAGGCTCGACAGCCCCGAGGCGCTCGAGAGGTCGAGCGCGCTGCCGCCCATGAGGGCCGCGATCTCGGCGTCCGAGAGGCTCGAGAGGTACTGCTGCATGAGCTCGGAGGCATGCTCGCTCACGTACTGCTCGGCATACTGCTGGGCGTACTGCTCGATGGCGCTCGTGTCGGTCGACGAGCCGCCGTACTGCTCGATGAGGGCGGCCTTCTCCTCGTCGCTCATGCTCGCCATCATCTGGGCGAGAAGGGCCTGCCTCTGCGCGTCGGTGAGCGACGAGACGTCCGCCGACGAGCCACCGTACTGCTTGACGAGCTCGGCCTTCTGGTCGTCGGTCATGCCCGACAGGAGACTCGTGAGCAGGGTCTGCCTCTGGGCTGCGGTGAGCTCCGAGATGACCTGCGCGAGCTCGGCGTCGGAGATGCCCGTCGTCGCGGTGCCCGGGGACGTGACAGCGCTCCCCGTCGTGGCGGCGGTCCCGGTGCTGGCGGCGGTCCCGGTGCTGGCGGCGCCGGTGGTCGCAGCAGCGGAGCCCGTGGCCGCGGCGGTTCCCGCACTGCTGCCGACCTCGTCGACGACCTGGCCCATCGTGCTGCCGGAGGCGGTCGCCCGCTCGGCGTGCATGAGCTGGTTGTCGCTGGGGTGGTACGTCCCCACGGCGGTGGCGGCCACGGTCTCTGCGGCCTCCTCGCTCACGAAGGCCGACTGCGTGGTCGTGCCCGTCTCGGCGGTCGTGGCGTTGGCCCCGGCCGTGGAGCCGTCGTCCGAGGTGCTGGAGTCGTCGCTGGTGAACGCCTTGCCCGTGAGCACGTTCACGGAGGGGTCCGCCACCTGCTGCCTCACCACGTCGGTCGAGGCGGCCTCGTCGATGAGGTCGTCCACCAGCGCGCCCGTGTAGGCCACGCCGCTCGAGACCTGCGCGGAGTCGTTGGCCTGGAGCACGGCCGTCACATGCACCGCCACGCCCTTGTCCTCGTCATAGAGGGTGGCCACGTAACCGTCGTCGCTCGACTTGTCCACCCAGATGGGCTGGCCGGTGTCGCCCGTCTCGCCCGTGTCCCCGTAGAAGTCGGCCTTCGAGAAGACCCGATACTCTCGCCCGAGCGCCTCGTCGTAGGTGAAGGTGTGCTCGGAGTCGTCGTAGGACTCGTCGTTGTTGACCGCGTCCTGCAACGTCGTCATGTCGTCGATGTTGAGCAGGCCCATCGTGTAGAGGTCGAAGTCGGAGACCTTGCCGTTGGACGAGACCACGAGCGCGACCTCGTCGGCCTGGGTGGGCCAGTCGCCGGCCAGCAGCTGGTACTGGCTGTTGCGCAGGTCGTCGTCGTCCACGAGCTGGCTCCACTTGGAGGTGGTCGACGCGTTGATGCCCATCGACGAGTACATGCTGCTCACCGTGGAGTCCGACCAGGTCTTCATCGTGGAGTCGTCCGTGAGGTCGGCCGGGCTCACCTGCACGTAGCCCGCGTCGGCGTCGGAGTCGTCCTTGGTGCGGTAGACCTGGGGCTCCACGTCGTAGCTGGTCTCGACCGCCGTCACGGAGCCGTCGAGGTCTGAGATGTGGTCGTCGAGATAGGCCTTGAAGGCGCCGAGGTTGTTGGTCACCTGGAGCGAGTTCACGGTGCTCGTCGCCTTGGCCACGACGTTCTTCGACGTGAAGGTTCCCTCGGCGTCGCCGGTCGCGGCGGCGTCCGAGGTCGTGGCGGCGTCCGACGACCCCAGCGACAGGCCGGAGTCGTCCGACGTCATGGCGTCGTCCTTCTCGTCCATCATCGACGAGAGGTCGATCGTGGTGCGCTCGAGCTCGATGGGATAGTCGCCCATCGTGTCGGTCTCCATCTTCTTGATGTAGTCGTTGGTGCCGTTGGAGATCGAGAGGATGAGCGCGATGCCGATGATGCCGATGGCGCCGGCGAAGGCCGTGAGCAGCGTGCGGCCCTTCTTGGTGCGCAGGTTGTTGGCCGAGAGCTCGAGCGCGGCGAGGAACCCCAGCCGCACGTGCTTGGGACGGGCCTGCTCGCCCACGGGGAGCTCGGAGGCCGCGACGGGGTTGGAGTCCGAGACGACCTCGCCGTCCTGCAGGCGGACGATGCGGGTGGCGTACTCGTCGGCAAGCTCGGGGTTGTGCGTGACCATGACCACGAGGCGGTCGGCGGCGACCTCCTTCAGCAGGTCCATGATCTGGACGCTGGTCTTGGAGTCGAGGGCACCGGTGGGCTCGTCGGCCAGGATGATGGCCGGGTCGTTCACGAGGGCGCGCGCGATGGCCACGCGCTGCATCTGGCCGCCGCTCATCATGCCCGGCTTCTTGTGGATCTGGTCGCCCAGCCCCACGCGCTCGAGCGCCGCCACCGCGCGGGCACGGCGGTCCTCCTTGGAGCAGCCCGAGATCTTGAGCGCGAGCTCCACGTTGGAGAGGACGCTCTGGTGCATGATGAGGTTGTAGCTCTGGAACACGAACCCCACGGAGCTGTTGCGGTAGGCATCCCAGTCGGCCGCCTTGTACTCCTTGGTGGAGCGGCCGTTGATCACGAGGTCGCCCGAGGTGTACGAGTCGAGGCCACCCACGATGTTGAGCAGGGTGGTCTTGCCGCAGCCGGACTGGCCCAGGATGGCGACGAACTCGTTGTCACGGAAGTCGACCGAGACGCCGCGCAGGGCATGGACCGACTCGCCTCCGGCGGTCGGGTATTCCTTGGTGATGTCCTTGAGCTGCAGCATCTTGGCTCCGGGTCCGTATGGGTGCGCCGGCATGGGAATGCCAGCAGGTTGCTTTTAGTATGGCTTCAACAATCTACCCGAGAAGGGCCCGCTTAGCCCTGCCCACACGGCATACATGGACTTGAAAGTCGAGACGGACGAGAGGGGCGGGGCAGGGTCAGGGCGGGGTCGGGGCGAGGCGGGACCGCGCCGGGGTCACCCGGGGCAGGCAATGCGGGACGGCACGCACGTTGCCTGGCGACAGTGACCCGCGGCGGCGACCCGGGGGCCCACCAGGGTCACCCGGGGCAGGCAACGCGGGGCGGCACGCACGTTGCCTGGCGACAGTGACCCGCGGCGGCGACCCGGGGGCCCGCTCAGGGTCACCCGGGGCAGGCAACGCGGGGCGGCACGCACGTTGCCTGGCGACAGTGACCCGCGACGGCGACCCGGGGCCCGCTCAGGGTCACCCGGGGCAGGCAACGCGGGGCGGCACGCACGTTGCCTGGCGACAGTGACCCGCGGCGGCGACCCGGGGGCCCACCAGGGTCACCCGGGGCAGGCAACGCGGGCCGGCACGCACGTTGCCTGGCGATAGTGACCCGCGACGGCCGTCCGACCGCCCGCACCCGCGCCCCAGACCCCACCTGCACCCCTGCTATACTCGCCCGTATGAACACGTCGAGACACACATCGGGCAGGCATGCCAGCCACGCCGCGGGTCAGGTGCCCGTCACCGCGACCGACCCCGCCACGCCGCAGGCGCCCAACCGCCCAGAGCCCTCGCACCCGCTGCTCCGCGACATCGGGGCGCTCGTCATCAAGGTCGCCGTCATCGCCGCCATGTTCGTGGCCCTGTTCACCTTCGTCTTCGGGTTCTTCCGCTACGACGACGTCTCGATGAAGCCGTCCGTCAAGGCAGGCGACGCCGTGCTCTACTACCGCCTCGACCGCGACTACATCGCCGAGGACGTCTGCGTCTTCACCTACCAGGACAAGCTCACCTGCGGACGCGTGGTGGCCGTGGCCGGCGACACCGTGGACATCCGCGACAACCAACTGCTGGTCAACGGCTCCTATCAGCAGGAGACCGACATCTACTCGGACACGACGCAGTTCGAGGGCGGCCCCGAGATGCCGCTCACCGTACCCGAGGGCTCCGTCTTCGTCCTGGGTGACAACCGCTCCACGGCCACCGACAGCCGCATCATCGGCTGCATCTCGACCGACGACACCCAGGGCACCGTGATCGCGGTCATCCGTCGACGGGGAATCTGACCCCGGACGCATCCACTGAGAGGCACCCGTCAGCGCCTCAGACTGTTTTGGATACCGCACACCGATGAGCTCACGATAAAACCCCGGAATTGTGGCCTTATAGATACCAAAGGGTAGAATCTTGTTGCTAGGAAGCCGTCATTTCACGAGGGAGCGACCGAAGGCCACCGATATACCATGAGAAGGTCATCCATAAAGAACCGTCTCATCCTCACGACCAAGCGATTCGGCTTGGGCGTGATGGCCCTTCTCGTGCTGATCTCCTGCACGCTTGGGTACCCCACAAGGAGCTACGCCGCGGCCACCGGGTCGGGCACGATCCATCTGGTAGACGGTACCAACGGCGGAGCCGAGGTCGCCACTGACGCGGACCTCGCATCGGCGAACGAGGTGCCGGCCTTACAGGCCGGGTGGGGATGGTCGTCAGCCGCCGGTACGGTCGGTGGCATGGCGCCGACCAACGCATGCGCCGTCGATGCGGTCACGCTCGACCCGGGCTCACTCAGCAAGTGGTTCTACACAGCCGGTACCACCACGACCACGACCCCGGCAAAGCAGTCCCTCACGTTCTCGGGAGCATCGTCGGTCTCGTCGGGCACAGGCACCACCACCTTCACCAACATGACCATCAACCTCACCGGCGGCAGCCACCTGGACTGCTCGAGCGGCGGCAGCCTCGTCTTCAAGAACTGCACCATCACCATCGACGGCACCAGCTACATCACGAGCGCCGGCAGCCTCTCCCTCGACGGGTGCTCCGTCACCGGGTCCAAGGGGTCGGCGACCGACATCCAGCTCACGGGTGGCACCTGCGCCCTCACGGGCACGGACGCCTTCACCGGCTGCAGCATCGACACGGCCAAGGCCGCCTCCATCACCACCTCCGGCACTACGACGCTCACCGACTGCGCGCTCACCGGCACCACGGACCGGACCACCCCGCTCTTCTCGGTCACCGGCGGCACCACCGAGGTGGCCGGAACCACCACCATCACCGGCATCACCAACACCAATGGCGGGTCGAAGCCCGGTGGCGTCTTCAACGTGAGCGCCGGCACGCTCAAGCTGACCGGCGGGACCATCTCAGGCTGCAACATCACCGCCCCCGGAAGCATGTCAGGCGGTGGGGCCGTCGCCTATGCGTCAGGTGGCACCATCAGCCTCACCGGCACCACCGTGAGCACCTGTGGGAGCGGTACGGCAGGGCAGTGGACCTGTGGCTCCTTCGTCCTCGGCGGGGGGTCCATGAGCATGTCCGGCGGCACCATCACTGGCTGCAAGGGCTCTCACGGCGGAGCGATCAGCATCGTCTCCGGCTCCTCCGCCTTCAGCATGTCCGGTGGCACCATCACGGGCTGCACCGCCGCCTATGACGGCGGTGCAGTGTTCGGGTACAACGGCCCCACCATAACCATGAGCGGAGGCAGTATCACCGGATGCTCGGCCGAGCGCACGGGCAGTGCCATCAGCACGCGAACCGGTGCCACGGTCAAGATCACCGGAGGATCGATCACCGGTAACACGACATACACGGGCGGCGACGCAAACGACAACGGCAAGGCCGCGATCGCTGGCTACTCCAGCGGTAACACTGGCACATACACTATCTCCGGCAACACGACCATATCGGGTAACAAGAACGCCTCGGGCGCAGCCGCGGACGTGATGGCATACTCCGCGACGTCCCTGAAGATCGACAACCTCGGGGTCTCTGCCCGGGTAGGCGTCACCTCCTCCACCGCCTCGCTGCTCACAAGCGGAGCCCAGTTCGCCGTCGCATCGTCTGGTACGGCCAGCTCGACCACCAACCTCGGCATGCTCTTCAACGACTCGGACGCCACCCTGGTAGGGACCGCAGGAACCGAGAGCATCGTAAAGTGGGACGCCCAGGCCGTCTGCAAGATCGTCGACAACGACACCACATACACATATTCGACGCTCCAAGCCGCCATCGACGCGGTCGGCAACGGCACGATCCCCACCACCGCCACCATCCAGATGCTGGTCGAGAACTACCCCATGACCACCACCCATATCATCGACAGCACCAAGGACATCACCATCACCACCGCCGCCGAGGGCGCCACGGACGGTTACCCCTATCGAGGCACCTCGGGCACCAAGGCCACGCTCACGCGCTCCTCTACGGGCAGCCTGACGGGTTCCCTCTTCGCGATAGGCGGCTCCACCGCCGGAGCGCTCACCCTCACCGGCATCACCGTGAGTGGGGACAGTGTCGCCGGCGTGACAGCCTTGGGAGGCCTTGCCAACCTAAGTAGCGGCGGAATCCTGAACTGTGCCTCTGGTTCGACGTTCCGCGACTCCACGGTCATCGGCAGTGGTCATACCGGGGCAATCTACAATTATGGGGGAACGGTCAACCTCTCTGACGGCTCGACGATATCCAACTGCGGCGCAGCATCACCTACCGGCGCCGGAGCCATACTCACCGCGGCATCAGGCACCCTCAACATGGGGGGCGGCACCATCACCGACTGCGGGAGCTCGACCTCGGCCGCCGTAATGCTCATGTCCCTGAATGGCACACCTTCCACCATGACCATGAGCGGCGGCACCATCACCGGCACACCGGCCAACCCCTACGGCGCGGTGTATGCGAACACGTACCGAGGCACCGGCACGGCCACCTTGAACCTGAGCGGCGGCACCATCACCGGCAACGGCAGTGCGGGCGTGGTGCTTGGGACGAACGGCAAGCTCGCCATGACCGGTGGCAGCATCACCACCAACACAGGCGTCGGCGTGGACATCCAGTCGACTTCCTCGGCCACCATGAGCGCCGGCTCCGTCACCGGCAACAAGGCCGGCGGCGTGACCATAGAGAGCGGCGGCACCATGGCCGTCTCGGGCGCGCCTCAGGTCACGGGCAACACCGTCACGTCCTCGGGCACGACCACCAACCAGAACGTCTACCTGGCAGCCGCGGCAAGCGGCAAGCAGCTCACCGTGACCGCCGACCTCAGCGGTGCCGACCTCGGTATCTCCGTTCAGGCCGCCGACCATGCGGACGGCACGGACTTCGCCTTCGGCTCGTCCCACACCGTCACCGCCAATGAAGCCTCGCAGTTCTCGGATGACACCGGCACCCTGGCGGTCTCCCTGGACTCCACCACCAACGCCGTCCAGTTCGACGCGAGCAACACCTATGTCTGCAAGATCGTGGACACCTCAGGCAAAGCCACCGGCTACACGACGCTCCAAGGCGCCATAGATGCCGTGGGCACGGGAGGCACCGCCACCATCCAGATGCTGGTGGAGAGCTACGACATATCCGCCATCCACACCATCGCCAACTCGAGGAACGTCACCATCACCACCGCCAAGACCGTGGCAGAGGGCTGCACCGACGGCTTCCCCTACCGTGGCACGGCAGGCACCACGGCCACGCTCAGGTCGACCAAGGCGAATCCCATGTTCTCCATGAATGACTCGAACTCGACCTTGGGCTTCTCCGACATCATGGTGGACGGGAACGACATCGGTCGTATCGTCACCGTCACGGCCGGCACCCTCGACCTCGGGGATG
The DNA here is from genome assembly GCA_022483015.1 of Atopobiaceae bacterium. Taxonomy (NCBI): domain Bacteria; kingdom Bacillati; phylum Actinomycetota; class Coriobacteriia; order Coriobacteriales; family Atopobiaceae; species Atopobiaceae bacterium. The sequence continues at coordinate 2,174,806 of JAKVOB010000001.1, forward strand.
GCACCACCTTCACCAGAGGTCGCGCCACCCAGGGATCCGCCATCTGCGCCTCGGGAGCCTCCACCAGCGTCACGATGAGCGGCAATGCCACCATCACCGGTTGCACCAGCACCGACGCAGGAGCGATCGACCTCTTCGGCGGGTCGACCTTCACCATGAAGGACTCGAGCAGCATCCAGAACAACACGGGCAGCCTGCACGCCTCAGCCATGTTCATCCGCAACAGCACCCTCTGCAACGTCTACCTCCAGGACGATGCCACCATCAAGGGCAACACGTGCACGAACGCCAGCGCGAACTGCGCGGCCATCAACACCCATCCGGGAAGCGCGGCCATCCACCTCTCGGGCAATGCCTCGATAACCGGGAACAGCACCGCCAGTAGTGCCTCCTCTGCCAGTGCCATCTGGCTCAGGGAGAACTGCAGCCTCGACATCACCGGCAACGCATCGATCACAGGCAACACCGCCACGGCCTCGGCCACCACGGGCGGCGTGTACGCCTCGAGCAGCGCCACCATCAGCGTCCAGGGCAACGCGGTGGTCGATGACAACACCAACACGTCAGTCGAGCGCAACCTCTACACCGCCAACAACACCGCCATCAAGGTCACGGGAAACCTCGGCACCGACGCCAAGGTCGGCGTCTACTGCACGGGCAAGACGGCGGCAGGAGACCAGTTCGGGACCGCCACCAGCTCGGGTACGGAGGTCGCGGCGTCCACGTACGAGAACATCGACCACTTCGTGAACGACGCGAACCCCAACCTCTACGGCATGACGAAGGATGCCACGAGCTCCGCCGTCGTGTGGGGCAAGGGCACCTGCCAGATCATCCGCAACGGCGCGTACGTGGACTCCTACGAGACGCTCGCCGACGCCTGCGCAGCCGCGCAGACCGGCGACACCATCCAGATCTACCGCAGCCACGAGCTCACGACCGCGGCCACGTTCACCGCGGGGGTCACCGGCGTCACCATCACCACCGCCCCCACCACGCAGACGGTCGCAAGTGCCTATGCCTATGTGCCTGCCAAGGGCGACGACGCGACCACGGCCACCGTGCGACGCGCCTCCAGCTACACGGACGGGTCCCTCCTCACCATCAGCACGACCGGGGACTCGGTGGACAACGTGATCTTCGACAGCCAAGGGATATCGAGCTCTGCCAGCACCATCGCCGTGAACGAGGATGCCACGCTCACCGACGTGACCGTGACCAACTGCGTGAGCACAGGGACGTCCGCCGCCGTGGAGGTCGCCAGCGGAAAGAGCGTGGGCCTCGCCGGCAAGGTCAGCATCAGCAAGAACGTCGACGAGAACAAGCTCGCCGCCAACGTCAGGCTCGACAGCGAGAACAGCCCCACGTCGACGGGCCTCATCAAGGTCCTCGGTGACCTCGGCACGGGCTCCTCCGTCGGGGTCACCGTCATCGACGCCGACCATGTCTCCTACGTCCCCTGGGCGCAGGCATACACGAACTCGACCGCCACGGAGACGTCCATCACGGTGGCGGCCGACTCGACCAAGTACTTCTTCGACGACCTGGCCCCCAAGCTCAACATCGGCGCCAACAACACGGGCAGCCACACCACCTTGAACACCTATCTCTACTTCGAGCCGCCCATGGCCTTCTCGTTCAAGAAGGTCTCGAACAACCTCGAGCAGGACCCCATCGCAGGCGTGCAGTTCCACGTCTATATGTGGAAGGGAGCCAACTCCGCGTATAACAAGACCGACTACACCAGCCGCGACACCTACCTGACCGACGCGGCGCTCGCCGGTGACACCGCGGACTGGGAGCCCCTCACCACAGCGAACGGCAACACCAAGGTCTTCACGTCAGATGCGAGCGGCGTGGTCGACTTCGGCGACCCCACCGACGGCGGAGGCCTGCCGGACGGCATCTTCCGCGTGGTCGAGGTCTCCACGCCAGACAACCACACCAACATCACCAGCCTAGGCGGCTGGCACTTCGTGGCCGACTCGACCCAGGCCGACCCCTACAAGGTCACACTCCCAGGCACCTATTCCAACACCACGACCACCGACACCGACCCATGGGCCAACCCGCTCAAGGCGTCCACCGCGACCACCGGCGTCCTGGCCGCAAGCTACGACTCGGCTGCGGGCACCTGGGTGGTCGAGAACCAGTACGCGGACACAGTGGGCCAGCTCAAGGTCTTCGCACATGTGACCGGCGGCTACGCGGACATGAGCAAGGCGTTCTCGTTCACCGGCAAGCTCACCGACTCCACTTCTACCACCAGGACCTTCACGGGAACCATCCGCAACGCGAGCGGCGTGTCGACTGGCACCACCATCACCTTCACCTCGGGCGTCGAGAAGACCTTCACGCTCTCGGACGGGCAGTATCTGCAGCTCGACGGTCTCGCCGCATCGACCACCAGCTTCGAGATGGTCGAGGACGCCGCGACCAACTACACGCTCTCCTTCCCCACCACGGACGGCTGGAACTCCTTCCAGGACACCACTGCGACCCTCACCACCAACGCCGTCACTCGCACGGCCTCCGGCACCATCGGTACCGGCGAGACGCGCGTGGACTTCCAGAACACCTCTGCGGACGTGCCGGTGACAGGCGTCCGCGGGCTCGGAAATCCCCTGCTCCTGGCAGGCATCGTCGCAGGATGCGTCCTAGGCCTCGTGCTCGTGGCCTGGACGCGTAGGCGACGTGCCAAGAGGGGTTGGTGATGCCCTTGGATCCCCTCTTCGGACAGCATCGCCGCACACGCCCCGTACGACGACGCTCACATCAAATAACCTTGCCTTCTGATGCGAGGAAGGGGCATACTTCAATAAGCTATAAGGTATGGGAGTGCTATCTGAGAAGCACGAGCGTACACGCTCACAGAGTCGGACAGAGGAGCTCATATGGATATCAAACGTAAGAGGGGACTCAAGGGCCTGATGGCCGTGACCCTCGCAGCCGTCACGGCACTGACCATCGGCACGATGGCACCAGCCACGGCGAAGGCTGGGACAACAGGAAACACCTCGACAGAGGTCGCCATCTCCAAGGACTACAAGCTGCCTTCCAACCTCACGTCCGGTAGCGCCTTTGGCGCGACCTTCACGTATCAGTTCACGTCCACGAGCGTCAACGGTGTCGCCCCCGACACGAACAACACGATGCCCGACATCAGCGCCGTGACTATTACCCCGACCACGACGCCGGCCTTCTCCACCACTGCGAACGGCATCACGGAGTACGGCAAGAACGCGGCAGATTTCCTCCCGGTCGTTGGTACGGAAGCCACGAACTTCACTCACGCCGGTGAGTACGTCTATACCGTCTCCGAGAAAAATGGTGGCACGACGAGCACCGACGGTGTCGTGTACTCGGACGCCCAGTATCAGATTCATGTCTATGTCATCAACGATGACACCGTCGAAGGCACGCCTAAGCTCAAGATCAGCGATGTGTCTGTCTACAAGACGGCCACGGATGACGGCACGGCTCAAAGCGGCACAGACGTGGCGAACAAGGTCGACCCAGTCCCTGGGTCAAGCACGACCCTCGGCGGCATGGTGTTCAACAACACGTACAAGAAGGACACCAACCTCACCATCTCTAAGGCAGTCGCTGGCGCTGAGGGCGACAAGACGCACGACTTCACCTATACCGGCTTGACCCTCACCGTGCCGACGGGTGTCACTGCCCCCACAACCGTCTACCTGAAGAAGTCGGACGGCACCTATCTGACCGGAGCCGTCTCGGGCCAGAAGATTACGTTTGCTGACTTCACCCTCTCAGATGGTGAGAGCGTGACCTTCACCGATAACAAGACCACCGTCAAGGATGTCCTCCCGGTCGGTACCACTTACACCTTCACAGAAAGTGCCACCTCCGGCTATACGCCGGTGGGCGTCGTGAGCACCGACGTCAACGGAACGGCCTCCACCCAGACGACCACGGTCGGAGCGGTTGGCACCACGTTGCCCATCGATGCCACGGCCGCGAGCGCCAATGGCAAGAACACCTTGGGCATCACGGCCGCCAACAACTCGGTAGCGGTCACCAACACCTATAAGACCGTCTCCCCCACGGGCATCATCATCCAGAACCTGCCCTTCATCATCATGGGCATCGTCGCCGTGGGTGGCATCGCGCTGCTCGCCCTCTCGCGTCGTCGTAAGAACAACGCCTAGCACGTGAGTACCACTGCTCCAGACTCTGAGAACCGCCCGGACCTGACGAACGAAGTCGGTCCGGGCGGTTCGTTATACTCAGGTGCCATGAGACCAGATTCCACATCATCCCAGACCCCACCAGCCCGCACGCCACTCTCACCAGGGAGGCGCGTGGTTCGCTTCCTCGACAACGCCGTGGACGCCCTGGTGATGGTCGTGCTCCTGGCGCTGCTCGCGTTGGGTACCTATGCGATCTGGGACACCAACACGGTCTACGCGCAGGCGGACTCCGCCAACTACCGCGTCTTCAAGCCCACCTACCCACGCTCGCAGCCCTCCTTCGAGGACCTCCAGGGCATGAACCCCGACGTCTTCGGCTGGCTCGACGTCTATGGCACCAACATCGACTATCCCCTGGTGCAAGGCACGGACGACGACTACTACCTCACCCACGACGCGACCGGCGCCTACTCGCTCTCGGGGTCGCTGTTCCTCGACAGCCGCTGCGACACGTCCTTCTCGGGGTTCGATAACCTCATCTACGGCCACCACATGGATGCCAACGCCATGTTCGGCCAGGTCACGGACTTCCTCGACCCCACGTTCTTCAATGAGCACCAGTACGGCAACATCTACTACGACGGCGCCAACCACGGCATCCAGTTCATCGCCGTGATGGAGGCCGATGCCTACACCTGCGACCTCTACGACGTCCCCATCGAGGGCGAGGCCTGCACGAGTGCCTTGGCCGAGATCGAGTCATCGGCCACGAACAAGCGCGACGTCGAGGTCTCCGCGAGTGACCACCTGGTGCTCCTCTCGACCTGCGCGGACTCCAGCACCAACGGCCGCACCATCCTCATCGGCAAGATCTATGACCAGACCTTCGACAACCCCTTCCCCGACGAGGTAGCCACCGGCAGCGGCCTCGGCAACACGACCGAGGGGCTCCTCTCGTGGCTGCGTAGCCTGCCGTGCTGGGTATGGGTTATCATCGTCCTGCTGATACTCCTGCTCATCATCCTCATCGTCTGGCTCTGCCTGAGGCGCCGTCGCCGCAGGCGGCGTGAGCTTGCGCGCGCCAGCCGTGAGGAAGATGGGCCATCCGTCGGAGACCCTGATCGATGAGCGCTGCCACGATCGATGATGCACGTGCCGCCCTGCTGGGGCACTTTGGCTACCACGACTTCCGCCCTGGCCAGTCAGAGGTGGTCTCGGCCATCCTCGCCGGCCGGGATGCCCTGGCCGTGATGCCCACCGGCGCCGGCAAGTCGGCATGCTACCAGGTGCCCGCCGCGGTGCTGGGCGGCCTCACGCTCGTGATCTCTCCCCTCATCGCCCTCATGGGCGACCAGGTGCGGGCCCTGAAGGAGGCCGGCATCCGTGGTAGCTACCTCAACTCCACCTTGAACGCGCGCCAGCAGTCCATCGTGATGCAGCGGGCGCTCGATGGCTGGTACGACATCATGTACGTCGCCCCCGAGCGCCTGGGCGACTACCGCTTCCGGCAGTTCATCTCGCAGGCAAAGGTGCCGCTGCTGGCCATCGACGAGGCCCACTGCGTGAGCCAGTGGGGGCAGGACTTCCGCCCCGCCTACCGTGACATCGCCGACTTCGTGGGGTCACTCCCCGCCCGGCCCGTCGTGGCGGCCCTCACGGCCACCGCGACCGAGCGCGTGCGCGACGACATCACCGACCTCCTCGGCCTCTCTGACCCCCTGGTGGAGGTCTCGGGCTTCGACCGGCCCAACCTCTTCCTGGGCACGGCCGAGCTCTCCCGCCGCGAGAAGGACGCCTGGCTCGCCGGCTACGTGCGCCACCATGATGACGCCTCGGGGATCGTCTACATCGAGAGCCGAAAGGGGGTCGAGCGCGTCGCGTCGGACCTGGCCGACCGTGGCGTGGACGTGGTGCGCTACCACGCCGGCCTCAGCATCGAGGAGCGCTCCTCGGCCCGCATGCGCTTCGTGGCCGACGACGTCCGCGTGATGGTGGCGACCACGGCCTTCGGCATGGGCATCGACAAGCCCAACGTGCGCTGGGTCGTGAACATGGGCCTGCCCCTCTCACTCGAGGAGTACTACCAGCAGGCAGGACGTGCCGGACGCGACGGCGGGCCCGCCGAGTGCTGGCTGCTCTGGAACCGCGGCGACCTGCGCACCTGCCGCTTCCTCATAGACCACGCCGAGCCCGCCGAGGGGGTCACCGCAGACGAGGCCCGTGCCGCGCTGCGCAACCGTGGGCACCTGCTCGACGGGATGCTCGCCTATGCCGAGGACGAGGACTGCCTGCGCCGCCACATCCTCGCCTACTTCGGCGAGGACCTCGACGACGTTCCCGAGACCTGTGACAACTGCAGCTGCTGCACCGACACCGAGACGGGCGTGCTCGAGCGCACGGACGTGCGCCGCCGACCCACCGCCCGCAAGGTCGACCGCACCCGCGTGGCCGCTGCCGCCGCCGAGACGCCCGAGGCGTCCGAGACCTTCGACCGCCTGAGAGCCCTGCGCAAGCGCCTGGCATCGGAGGCGGGCGTGCCTCCCTACGTGGTCTTCTCGGATGCGACGTTGCACGCCATGGCAGCAGCGGCGCCCACCACGGCGGACGAGCTGCTGCAGGTCTCTGGCGTGGGCCCCATCAAGCTCGAGCGCTATGGGGACGCCTTCCTGGCCGAGCTGGCACGCTAGATGTCGAAGATGCCACCGATGATGTCGAGCACGGGACCCATCGTCTCCTGACCGGCACGCCCTATGACCGTATGCGGCCGAGCCTCGAGGTCGCAGGCCCTGATCTGCTCGACGCAGACCTGGCCATGGACCCCATCGCCTTCTGGCAGCGTGACATGCATGGGAAACGTGCTGATGGTGGACGTGATGGGACACAGCACCGTCATGCTCGACCTGAGGTTGCAGTCCAAGGTGCTCACGACCAAGGCAGGTCGCCTGTGCGCCGGCTCATGGCCCAACGACGGGCCGAAGCCGACCTCGATGATGTCACCCTGCGCGAGGGGCATCACCACACCTCCTTGCCGACCGGCTCTCCCCACTCGAGCTCATGGGGCCGATAGTCACCCGCATAACCCTCGAAGAGCTCCCCGATGGTCGTGCGCCTGGTCCTGTGGAAGCTCTCGTGACTCGGTCGGATCACGAGCGAGCCATCATCCTGGAGTGTGACCAGGAGCTCGTCCCCGATGTGGATTCCCATCTGGGAGCAGACCGTCTTGGGGATACGAAGCCCCTGCGAGGCACCCCATGCGGAAAGGTGGGTGTGGAGCACGCCCTCCTTGGGAACGTCCTGCCGTTGCATGGTCTGCGCCATCATCATCGCCTCCGGGCCATAGGTACCTCCATGTCCCTAGGATACCCTGACGCCCTCAGAGATATACGTAGGATATCCTACGTGGTCAAGAGCAGCTGCCGACCAGGGGAGTACAATCGCCCCAACGCGTGCCGCCCTCCCCTGCGGCTGACGACACCCTCACATCCGTCCCAGGAGGCACCATGGCAACGCACGTCCCCACACCGCAAGAGGCCCAGGCCATCGTCGAGAAGTATAACCAGGACCCGTTCCATCGCACGCACGCCCTCACCGTGGCCAACGTCATGCGCTGGTACGCGGCCAAGTACGACGCGGGCAACGAGGACCACTGGTACGTGGTGGGCATGCTCCACGACGTGGACTTCGAGCTCTACCCCACCGAGCACTGCGTGGCCGGCGAGCGCCTCCTCAAGGACGAGGGCGTCGACAAGGGCGTCATCCGCTCGGCGATGAGCCACGGCTGGGGCATGACCGACGTCACCTACGAGCCCGAGTCGCAGATGGAGAACATCCTCTTCGCGGCAGACGAGCTCACGGGCCTCATCTGGGCCTCGACCCTCATGCGCCCGAGCCGCTCCACCCTCGACATGAACCTCAAGAGCCTCAAGAAGAAGTTCAAGGACAAGAAGTTCGCCGCCGGCTGCTCGCGCGACACCATCCGCGAGGGTGCGGAGCGCCTGGGCTGGGAGCTTGACGACCTTCTTGGCCAGACCCTCGAGGCCATGCAGGCCTTCGAGCGCGCGCAGGGCGGCCTCCCGGGCGTGGAGAGGCCCACGGAGGAGTAGCCGTAGCACCGGGCACCGGGCCAGCGATGCAGGCATGGGGCATGGGCCGGACGGCCCCTCTCGGCTAGGCGAGCCGCGCCTCGAGCCATTGCGCCACGCCGTCGTCGCCGATCGAGGGGCATACCTCGTCCGCCGCGTCGCGGACCTGCTCGGTGCCGTTGGCGACCGCCACGAAGGTGCAGGCACGCCCCGTCATGGAGAGGTCGTTGCCCGAGTCACCGAAGGCCACGGCAGCCTGCTCGTCGACACCCAGGCGCTGGCAGAGCAGGTCGATGGCGCTCCCCTTGGTCACGCCGGCCCGCGTGAGCTCGAGCTCGTACGGGGTCATGCGGGCCACCTCGAGGTCGCCGCGGGCGAGCAGGAGCGTCTCGGCCTCGTCGCAGACAGCGACGTCCCGGAAGCTGCAGCCCAGCTTGTCCACCGGCTCATGCCGACGGGCGAGCTCCGCCGGTATGGAGTCGACGAAGTCCACGTCGCCGAGTATGTGCTTGAGCTCGGCCTCGTCCCCGGGGATCGGCACGTTGCCATCCCCCGGGGCAGTCTGGCCGGCCAGGTAGGTGAAGCTGCGGTTCTCGTAGAAGGTGACTTCGGGCACGAAGGCGTTCCAGGCTGGGTGGAGCCCCTTGACGCCATCGAGGACGTCCATGGCCTGGTCGAGCTCGATCGGACGGCGGAGCAGGACCTCACCGTCTGCGGCCCGGCTCACACAGGCGCCGTTGACCGTGATGCGCCAGTCGAGCCAAGGCGCGGACATGAGCATGGGGCCGAGCATGTTGATGGGGCGGCCGCTCACCACGCAGAGGAGCGAGCCTGCCGCATGCGCCGCCGTGAAGGCGTCCCGCACGCGCGGCGAGATGGTGCGCCTGACCGAGTCGAGCACCGTGCCGTCGAGGTCGAACGCCACGACGCTGGGGGCGCCGACCGAGGACGCGGATGCTGACGCGGGTATGGGTGCTGATACGACCTTGCCGGATGTCGATACGGGTGAGCCCACGATGCCCCTTCCTGACGGGACCATGCGTCCCATCGCAACGAGAGGCATTGTACCGCAGGGCATGTCAGGGCCGCGCGCTACGCCCGCAGCATCCGATACCCCACGCCCACGTGCGTCTGGATGAGGCGCGGATGGGCCGGGTCAGCCTCGACCTTCTTGCGCAGCGACCCCATGTGCACCCGCAGGCTCGCGAGGTCCTGCTCCTGGGTTGACCCCCATACCTCGCGCAGGATGAACTGGTGCGTGAGGACCTTGCCGACGTTCCTGGCCAGCACGCAGAGCAGCCGGTACTCGATGGGCGTGAGGTGCAGCTCGGTGCCGGCCAGCGTGGCCGTGCCGGCGGCATAGTCGATCGCAAGGTCACCGTCCTCGAAGGTCGACGACGACGTGGCACCCGTGGCCCCCGCGGCATCGGCCTCGGCCCGCTCCAGGCGCCTGAACGTCACGCGCAGCCGTGCCAGCAGCTCCTCCACCGAGAATGGCTTGGTGAGGTAGTCGTCCGCCCCGGCGTCGAGCGCGCAGATCTTGTCGGCATCGTCGGCCCGTGCCGAGATCACGATGATGGGGACCTGGGACCACGTGCGGACCTTGGTGATGACCTCGACGCCGTCCATGTCGGGGAGCCCCAGGTCGAGGAGGATGACGGCCGGGTCACAGCTCGCCGCCTGGGCGATCGCGGCGCGGCCCGTGGGCGCCACCTCATGGCGGTAGCCGTGCACGTCCAGCGTGGTCACGATGAGGTTGCGCACCGCCGGGTCGTCCTCGACCACCAGGAGCGTCGGCGCTGGCATGACCTGTGGGTTCCTCTCGTCCATCTATGCCTCCTCGAGCGGCAGCGTGAAGCTGAAGCGGGCACCGTGCGGCGCGTCCAGCGGTCAAGGCATGCGCGGCTCCTGCAGCAGGAGCGTGCGTGCCATCTGCCGCCGCGCCCACGTTCGATGCCTCGATGGTACCCCCGTGCGCCTCGACTATGGACCGGCAGAGCGCCAGGCCCAGGCCTGTGCCCCGGCGGGCGTCGGCACGACCGCTCCCCTCCTCGCCCTGGCCGCCCACGTAGAAGCGCTCGAAGAGGTGCGGCAGGTCGGCCGTGGCGATGCCGGGGCCGTCGTCGGTGACGTCAACGCGGGCCATGCGGCCGTCGCGCGTGCACGTCACCTGGATGCGGCTGCCGGCCGGCGTATGCTGCACGGCGTTGTTCACGAGGTTCACCAGCACCTGGACCACGAGGCGCGCGTCCATGCGGCAGACGAGCAGCTCGCCGTCGTCCACGGCAAGCTCGTGGGCGGCCACGTCCCTGCTCACATGGCGCATGGTCTCGTCGACCACGTCGCCGAGCAGCTCGGGCTCCAGGTGGAGCTCGACCTCCCCCTCCTCGATGCGCGTCATGGCCAGGAGGTTCTCGACGAGGTTGCCCAGCCAGAGCGAGTCGTCGTAGATGTCGCCCTCGAGGCGCGCCACCGCCTCAGGCGCGAGGTCGGCCCCGTCGGAGAGGAGCACGCTCGCGTTGCCGGTGATGGAGGTCAGGGGCGTCCTCAGGTCGTGCGAGACGGACCGCAGCAGGTTGGCGCGGAGCTGCTCGTTGCGAGCCACCACGGCCGCCTCCTCGCGCTCGGCCAGCGCCGCCTCGCGCTCGAGGGCCAGGGCCGTCTCGCCCAGGATCGAGAGCACGATGCCCTGCTCGGCGGGGGCGATGGCCTCGGTCCCCACCAGGATCCCCACCACACCGAAGACCTGCTCGTCCTTGCGGACGGCCAGGTAGAGGCAGGCGGCGCTGCCCAACGTGTCGGTGCCCGCGCCGGCGCGCTTGTTGTTCTTGAATACCCAGGCGGCCACGCCGCGCTCACGCTCGTCGAGGCAGGGGCTGTCAGCGTCGGTACCCGCGAGGTCCTGCGCCGTGGCCGCGGCGCCGTCGGCAGCAGCCAGGAAGAGGCGGCCCGGGCCCAGCACGCCCCTCTCGGCGGGGTAGTAGACCACGTCGCGCCGGAGCAGGCGGACGAGCTGTCGGCCCATGACGTCCACGTCCTCGGCGGCGTTCGAGGCACGCCCGAGCATCTGGTCGCACTCCAGCAGCACCTGCGTGCGCCAGGTCGAGGCCGCGGCGGCACGGGCCTGCCTGCGCACACGACGCGCCAGCGAGCTCGCGATGGTCGCGGTGAGGAAGATGATGGCGAAGGTCACGAAGTACTGCGGGTCGAACACCGTGAACGAGTAGCGCGGGTCGGTGAAGAGGAAGTTGAACATGAGGACGGCCGCGAGCGACATGACGACGCTCGAGACCACCCCCGGCACGACCACGGCCGTGAGCAGCACACCGAAGCCATAGAGGACGGCGATGTTGAGCACCGTGACGCCCAGGCGCTCCATGAGCAGGGCCACCACCGAGACGGCCACGAGAAGCCCCAACGCCTTGGCGACGTCAGAGGGGGTGTAGCGGTCCTCGGCATGGCGCTCGTGCCAGCGCCTGACCTGCTGGGACTCGTCGGGGATGATGTAGATGTCGAGGTCGGGCGCCAGCGCGGCGATGCGGTCGGTGAGCGGGGCCTGGTCGAGGAGGTGCCGGCGAGCGCCGCTGCGCCCCATCACGACCTTCGAGACCCCCGAGATGCGCGCGTAGTCGGCGATCTGGCGGGCGACGTCGTCGCCGTAGACGGTCTCGACCTTGGCTCCTAGCTGCTCGGCCAGACGCATGTTGGCCTTGAGCCGCTCGGCCGCCTCGCCGGTGGCGGGGCCGTCGTCCCCCTCCACGAGCAGGGCCGTGAAGCGGGCGTCGAAGGCGCGCGCCATGCGGGCCGCCGTGCGGACGATGCGCCCGTTTGAGGGGGCGCCCGACAGGCAGGCCAGCACATGCTCGCCGGTGTAGTAGGCATCGGGCCCCGCGGCGCGGACGCGCTCGACCATACGGTTCACGCGGTCGGCGCAGCGCCTGAGGGCGATCTCGCGCAGGGCGGTGAGGTTCTTGACGTCGAAGAAGTTCTCGAGGGCGCGCTCCGCCCCCTCGCCGCGGTAGACCTTACCCTCGCGCAGGCGGCCGATGAGCTGGTCGGGCTCGATGTCGACGAGCTCCACCTGGTCGGCGTCGTCGAAGACGCGGTCGGGGATGCGCTCGGTGACGACCACTCCCGTGATGGCGGCCACGCGATCGTTCAGGCTCTCGAGGTGCTGGACGTTCACCGTGGTGTAGACGTCGATGCCCGCCTGGAGCAGCTCCTCCACGTCCTGGTAGCGCTTGGCATGGCGGCACGTCGGGTCGTTGGTGTGCGCCAGCTCGTCCACGAGCGCGAGCCGGGGGTGCCGGCCGAGAAGCGCGTCGAGGTCAAGCTCGTGCACGTGGATGCCGTTGTGGTCCACGTCCAACGGTGGCAGGGTCTCGAGGCCGGCCACGAGCCCCTGGGTCTCGGGCCGGCTGTGCGGCTCTATGTAGGCGGCGACCACATCGATGCCCGCACGCTGGGCCTCATGGGCGGAGCGGAGCATCGCATAGGTCTTGCCGACGCCGGGGGCATAGCCGAAGAAGATCCTGAGGTGGCCGCGCGCACCCGGTGCGCCCGCGCCGTCCGGGAGGCTGGCCGCCTCGTCGCGGTCGAGCTCGATGGCACGCAGGATCCGGTCAGGGTCACGCCGTGCCTCGATGTCGTCTTCCACGGTCGTCCCTCCTCCCGGCCTTGCGGCCGACGGGTGCTGGCAGGGCATAGGCACCCTGCCAGCACTGTACTCCCCTCGCGCCCCGACAGGGCCCCTCGGCAGGGCGGACGTGGCCTCAGGACTTGCCAGCGCGCTGGCGTGACGGCCACATGGCGACCGCCGGACGCCTCCTACCTGCCGAGCGCCGCGTCGATGGCGAGGTTCACGCCGAGGACGTTCACGCGCTCCTCGCCCAGGACCCCCAGCAGGCGCCCCTGGGTGTTCTGCGAGATGATCTGGCGAACGGCGTCCTCAGAAAGGCCGGTGGCGCTGGCGATGCGCGGCACCTGGTACTCGGCCGCCGCCGGCGAGATGTCGGGGTCGAGCCCTGAGCCGGACTCGCTCACAAGGTCCACGGGCACGGCGTCGTCGCCGCGGGCAGGGTCTGCCGCACGGATGGCGGCCACACGCTCAGACACGGTCTGGCCGTAGGACTCGCTCGCGGGCGAGACGTTGGAAGGCGAGCCGTAGGCCACGGCGTTGCCGCTCGCGTCCGTGTAGCTGGACGTGTCGGAGCTGGTCTCGGGCCGGCCCCAGAGGTGCCCCGCATCCGTGAAGTCCTGGCCGAGCAGGGCGCTGCCCACCTCCTGGCCGTCCTTCTCGATGATCGAGCCGTTGGCCTGGTACGGGAAGCACACCTGCCCCACGAGGGTCACCACGGCCGGGTAGGCCACGCCGAGCGCCAGGGTGGCGACGGCGAGGACCGCCAACGCCCGAGGAAGCATCTTGACGAAGGTTCTCATAGCACACTCCCCTTATGCCATACCGACAGCGACGAGCACGATGTCGATGAGCTTGATGAACACGAACGGGACCACGAACCCGCCCAGGCCGTAGACCAGGAGGTTGCGGCTCAGGAGCTTGGAGGCCGCCACCTCGCGGTACCTGACGCCCTTGAGTGCCAGCGGGATCAGCGCCACGATGACGAAGGCGTTGTAGATGATAGCCGCGAGCACGGCGGACTGGGGCGAGTGGAGCCCCATGACGTTGAGCGCCTGGAGTCCCGGGTAGAGCGTGGTGAACAGCGCCGGGATGATGGCGAAGTACTTGGCGACGTCGTTGGCGATGGAGAAGGTCGTGAGCGAGCCGCGGGTCATGAGCAGCTGCTTGCCTATGCGCACGATGTCGATGAGCTTGGTGGGGCTCGAGTCGAGGTCCACCATGTTGCCGGCCTCCTTGGCGGCCTGCGTGCCGGTGTTCATGGCCACGGCCACGTCCGCCTGGGCGAGCGCCGGGGCATCGTTGGTGCCGTCGCCGGTCATGGCGACCATGTGGCCCTCCGCCTGGTAGCGGCGGATGGTCTCGAGCTTGCCCTCGGGCGTGGCCTCCGCGAGGAAGTCGTCCACGCCGGCCTCGGCGGCGATCGCCGCGGCGGTGGTGGGGTTGTCGCCCGTCACCATGATGGTGCGGATGCCCATGCGGCGCAGGTCGGCGAACTTCTCCGCCACGCCCGGCTTGATGATGTCCTTGAGCGCGATGACGCCCAGGACCACCTGGTTCTTGGTGACGACGAGCGGGGTCGCCCCCTGCTGGGCTATGGCCTGGACGGCACGGTCGCACTCGGCCGAGAGCCGCACGCCCGCAGGCTCGAGGTAGTGGGCCACGGCGTCGGCCGCGCCCTTCCTGACCTCGTCACCGGCATAGTCGATGCCGCTCATGCGGGTCTTGGCCGAGAACTCGATGAAGGTCGCCTTGTCGGGGTCGATCTGGGGACGGGCCAGGCCGAAGCGGTCGGATGCCAGGGCCACGATGCTCCTGCCCTCGGGTGTCTCGTCGGAGAGGCTCGAGAGCTGGGCCGCGGCGGCGAGCTCGCCCACGTCATGGCCGTCCACGGCCACGAACTGGTCGGCACGACGGTTGCCGAGCGTGATGGTGCCCGTCTTGTCGAGCAGCAGCACGTCCACGTCGCCGGCGGCCTCGATGGCGCGCCCGCTCATCGCGAGCACGTTGGCCTGGTTGAGCCGGCTCATGCCCGCGATGCCGATGGCCGACAGCAGCGCCCCGATGGTGGTGGGGGCCAGGCACACGAGCAGCGCCACGAGCGTGGTGACCGAGCTGGGATTGGCCACGCCCGCCTGGCGGGCCGAGAAGTCCGAGTAGGTGTAGAGGGCCATGACCACGAGGATGAAGATGATGCAGAGGGCCACGAGGAAGATCTGGAGCGCGAGCTCGTTGGGGGTCTTCTTGCGGCTGGCACCCTCCACCATCGAGATCATCTTGTCGAGGAAGCTCTCGCCAGGGTCGTTCACGACCTCGACCACGATCTGGTCTGAGAGCACGGTGGTCATGCCCACGACGGAGCTGCGGTCGCCGCCGGCCTCGCGGATGACGGGGGCCGACTCGCCGGTGATGGCGGACTCGTCCACCGAGGCGGCGCCGTCGACGATGGTGCCGTCGGCGGGGATCTGCTCGCCGGCATAGACGACCACGCAGTCGCCCTTGCGAAGGTCGCAGGAGTTGACGTTGACGATGCGGTCGAGCGCGTCCGGACCGGGAACCTTGTGGGCCTCGAGGTCGCGCTTGGAGGCACGGAGGGCATCCGCCTGGGCCTTGCCACGTCCCTCGGCCAGGGCCTCGGCGAAGTTCGAGAAGAGCACCGTGAGCCACAGCATGACCACGATGGCCAGGACGTAGCCGGAGGGGGCGTCCGAGATGCCCGCGAGCGAGAGGAGCCACAGGGCGCTCAGCAGGACCGCCGAGACGTACACGAGGAACATCACGGGGTTCTCGAGCTGGGTCCTGGGCGCGAGCTTGGCGAACGCCTGGGCGACCGCCTTCATGGCCTGGCCTCCCTTGGGGGCGTCGTCCTGGTCGTGGTGATGCGTGTGGTGCTCGCCCTCGGGGATGGCCGCAGGGTCCGCAGCGACCGCGTGGCCCCTGTGGGTCACAGGTGCGACGCCGGAGACCGCCTGCGTGTTCCTCTCGGCAGATGCCAAGATGGTCGGATGGTCGATGGTGCTGGTGATGAGTTCTGCCATGTGAGACACCTCCCTTATGCCGCGCTGCCGAGGAACTCGGCAACCGGTCCGAGTGAGAGCGCCGGGAAGAAGCTCAGGGCGCCGATGAGGATGACGATGAAGACGAGCAGGAACACGAACATGGGACCGTCTGTCTTGAGGGTGCCGGACGTGGCGGCGACGAGGCGCTTGCCCGAGAGGTTCCCGCCGATGGCGAGGACGCTGACGATGGGCACGAACCGTGCGAACATCATCACGACGCCGAGCGAGAGGTTCAGGAACACCGTGTTCGCGTCGAAGCCGGCGAAGGCCGAGCCGTTGTTGCCACCGGCCGAGGAGTACGTGTAGAGCAGCTCTGACAGGCCATGTGCGCCAGAGTTGTTGAGGCTGGCCGCCACCTGGGGAAGCATGGCCGCGACGGCCGAGCCCACCAGTATCGCGACGGGCGTGGCGAGGCAGGCGATGACGGACCACTTCATCTCGAAGGGCTCGATCTTCTTGCCCAGGAACTCGGGCGTGCGGCCCACCATGAGGCCAGCCACGAAGACCGTGAGGATCGCGAAGGCGAGCATGCCGTACAGGCCGCAGCCCACCCCGCCGAAGACGACCTCGCCCAGCTGCATGAGCAGCATGCACGCCATGCCCGCGAGCGGGGTCAGCGAGTCGTGCATGCAGTTGACCGAGCCGTTGGAGGCCGCCGTGGTGAAGGCCGCCCACGTGGAGCTCGAGGCGATGCCGAAGCGGACCTCCTTGCCCTCCATGTTGCCGCCGGCCTGGCCCGAGGTGCCCAGGTAGACCGCACCGTTCTGAGAGAGCTGCAGGGTCCCGGCCTGCTCGTTCACCGCGATGACGGCAAGCGCCACCACCAGGCACACCCCCATGGCCGCGAATATGGCCCAACCCTGTCGCCTGTTCCCCACGGACAGGCCGAACGAGAAGCACAGGGCGGCCGGGATGAGCAGGATCGCGATCATCTCGATGAGGTTCGTGAGCGCGTTGGGGTTCTCGAGCGGGTTGGCGGAGTTCGTGCCGAAGTAGCCGCCGCCGTTGGTGCCGAGCTGCTTGATGGCGACCTGGCTGGCAGCGGTGCCCGCGGGCACGAGCTGCTCGGTGACGATGGTGGCGCCCTGGACCTGCTGGCCGTCCACGTAGACGGTGCCGTCCTGGGTGTCTATGGTTGCCCCCTGGAGCTGGTTGCCCGAGGCATCCAGCGCGATGGGCTCGTCGAGCCTGACGTACCGGTCGGCACCTGTGGACTGCGGCACGCCTGCGGCCACGAGCACCACGGCCATCACGAGGGCGATGGGCAGGAGCACGTAGAGCACGCCGCGCACGAGGTCGACCCAGAAGCTCCCGAGGCCCTCGTGCCTGGTCCGGACGAATCCGCGGATGAGGGCGAAGAGCACGCCCATGGCCACGGCAGGCGTGACGAAGTTCTGGACGGCCAGGCCCGCCGCCTGGGCGAACCAGCTGAGCGACGCCTCGCCCGAGTAGGCCTGCCAGTTGGTGTTGGTGACGAAGCTGGCAGCGGTGTTGAAGGCGAGGTCCCAGCTCATGCCAGCCACGTGGTTGGGGTTGCCGGGCAGGACGTTCTGGAACACGAGGATGCAGAAGAGCGCGACGAAGCTCACCACCGAGAAGGCCGCGACGCAGGCGAGGTAGCGCCTCCAGTCCATCTCCTCGGCGCGGTCGATGCGGAGCAGCCTGAAGGTGCCCCGCTCCACCGGCCCGAGCACAGGCGACAGGACGACCCTCTCGCCCATCATGACGTGCTTGATGTAGCCGCCCAGGGGGTACGCGAGGCCCACCAGGATGGCCAGGTACAGCGCATACTGCATGACGACTGCGAGCATCACCGATCGCCTCCCATGAGGATGTGGACGTAGTAGACGAGCAGGGCCCCGGCTATGAGGGCCGCGACGATGAGGACGGTTTGCATTGCCCCACCTCCCTTTCCTGAACCCATGGTGCGGCACAGGACGTTAAGCCGGGATAAAGGTGGGGCCGCTGGCGTAAAGATGGGATAAAGTCGCAGGTGGAGGCTGCGAAGGTACAGGGGGTGCGGGCGACGGCGGTAGGTTGGGCTGTGGGCGGGTGGTGCTTCTCGACAGCAGCAGGTTGGGCGATGGACGCGGGCGGGAGGTGCTTCTCGACAGCAGCAGGTTGGGCGATGGACTCGGGCGGGTGGTGCTTCTCGACAGCAGCGTTACACAAGCCGACGTGTTCGGCAGAGATCCGTTACACGAGTGGCCCTCTTCGGCAGGATGCTGCCGAACCCGAGGGGTTGTGTAACATCACGCGCGATCCAGTCACCAATCGATGCCGTGACGCAGTCGAGAAGGACAAGCAGTCAAGAAGGACAGAGGGGGCGAGCCGGCTCGCGCCGACCCGCCCCCTCATGTGTGCCCGCACTCCCCTGGCCAGCAGTCGCTGGCCTCTGGCTGCGTGCCTCTGGCCGCATCGACGCCCGCAGGCGCCGCACGACCGCCCTTATGCGAACAGGCTCCTGATGCCCGCACGCCCGAGGTCACCCGTGAAGATGATGACCTGGTCGTGGTCGCTCAGCCTCGTGTCGCCGCGTGGCACGAGGATGTTGCCCCCACGCTCGACGGCGACGACCGACGTGTCGTTGGGGAACGTGAGCTCCTTCAGCGTCTTGCCCGAGACGGTCGAGTTGGGCTTGACCTCGACCTGCACGATGGCATGGTCGCCACGCCCCAGCTTCATGAGGGTGAAGACGTCTCGCATGTCCATCTCCTCGCGCGAGAAGCGCGCGATGATGTCAGCCTGGTTGACGCCCACATCCACGCCCATGCCAGGCGTGAACATCCAGTTGTTGGCTGGGCTGTTGACGCGCGCGACCGTACGTCCCACGCCATACTCCATCTTGGCGAGCATGGAGGCGACGAGGTTGACCTCGTCGAGTCCCGATGCGGCCACGAGCACGTCGCAGGTGAGGATTCCGGCCTTCTCGAGCGTGGCAGGCTCGGAACCCGACCCCTCGATGACGGTGCAGCCCGGGCAGGTGCGGCGCAGACGCTCCACGACCGCAGGCCTGAGCTCGATGATGGTCGGCTTCTGGTCGTCCTCCGAGAGCAGCGTCGCGAGGTAGGAGCCTATCTTGCCGCCGCCGACGATGATGATGTTCATGGTGGCCCCTTCCTTAGTCGGTGAGTCCGAGCATGGTCTTGAAGCGACGAGCCGAGGTCGAGGCGACGGCCGCGAAGAGGACATCGCCATGCTGGAGCTCGGTTCCCTGCGTGGGGATGAACGTGTCGTTGCCACGCATGATGGCCACGACCATGACCTCCCCCAGTGCCGTGATCTCGCGAACCTGCTCTCCCTCGAGCAAGTGCGGCAGGTCCACGCGCACGACCTCGACGTCGCCGTCCCCCATCTGGAAGACGCCGTCGAGCTGATGGTAGGTGAGCAGCTGGCAGGCACGGGCGATGCCCCACTCGGTGGTGGAGATGGCCTGGATGCCCAACCTGCGATAGGCCTCGGCCTTCGACATGTCATAGAGGCGAGCGATGACGCGTGGCACGTGGTAGACGCTGCGTGCGATCTGAGCCACGACGATGTTGGCCTCGTCCGAGGCGGTGCAGGCGATGACGGCGCTCACGCGGTCGATGCCGGCCTGCGCGAGGACGTCTCGGTCAAAGCCCACGCCGGCGATCTTGGTGCCTGAGAAGTCGTCAGGCAGCGCGTCGAGCTTCTCCTGGTCCCGGTCGATCACGCACACGTGGTTGCCCTGGGCGCAGAGCTTGGTGGCAAGCCCGCTCCCCATGCGTCCCATACCTACGATGATGACGTCCATGTCAGCTCACCCTCACCTTTCTGGGGCCGGCTGCGGGGTCGAGCCCGCGGCGGCCTTGCGCTTGTGGATCGAACGGACGATGGCCTTGCGGCACTCCTCGAGCGCGAGGACGACCACAGGCAGACAGCACAGGAACAGGTAGTCGCTGAGCTCCAGCGGACTCGTGTGGAACACGGACTGGAACGGCGGGAACAGCGTGATGAACACGATGAGGCAGATCTCGAAGATGATACCGATGTTGACCTGCTTGTTCGAGAAGAGCCCGACCTTGAACACGGACTCCGACACCGTACGGCAGTTCCAGACCTCGCCGATCTGCGAGAAGACGATGGCCGCGAGGCACATGGTGGTCGCGCGCACGTACGTGGCATCCAGGTCGGCACCCACGCCGAACATGGTCTGTCCCGGCGTCCAACCGGCCTGGACCTGGGCGAAGACGTAGGCGGCCATCGAGGCGGCGGCACCGATCATGCCGTACCAGAGGAAGGCCTTGACCATCGTCTTGCGGTCGAGGATGTGCTCGTTCGGGTCGCGAGGGGGCTTGTCCATGACGCCCTTCTCGGGCGGCTCGGTCCCCAGGCCCAGGGCCGGCAGCATGTCGGTGCCCAGGTCGATGGTGAGGATCTGCATCGTGGTCAGGGGCAGCGGAACCGCGCCGCCGCTGAACAGGTAGACGGCCGACGGGACGGCCTCGGGCACGTTGGAGTTCAGGATGTAGGTCATGAACTTGCGGATGTTGGCGTAGACCGCACGCCCCTCCTCGATGGCAGACACGATCGAGGCGAAGTTGTCGTCTGTGAGGATCATGTCCGCGGCCTCCTTGGCCACGTCCGTGCCCGTGATGCCCATGGCGACGCCGATGTCGGCCTTCTTGAGCGCCGGCGAGTCGTTCACGCCGTCGCCGGTCACGGCCACGATCTCGCCCATCTCCTGGAGGGCGTTGACCACGCGGAGCTTCTGCTCGGGGGCCATGCGGGCGAAGATGACCTCGCCTGCCAGGTCGCGCTTGAGCTGGTCGTCGTCCATCTTGGCCAGGTCCACGCCCGAGATGACGTTGACGTCGTCGCCGTCGACGATGCCGATGCGGCGGGCGATGCTCTCGGCCGTGAGGCCGTAGTCGCCGGTGATCATGACCACGCGGATGCCGGCGCGATGGCACTCGGCCACGGCGGAGGCGACCTCCGGGCGCGGCGGGTCAGCCATGACGTCGAGGCCCACGAAGGTGAGGTCGCTCTCGATGGTCTCGGGCGTGTAGTCGCTCATCGACTCGGGGATGGACGTGTCGCCTGCCGCCAGCGGCCTGTAGGCGAGCGCGAGCACGCGCAGGCCGTCCTTGGCGTAGCCGTCGTTGGCCGCCATGATGCGGTCACGCATCTCGTCGGTCATCGGCTTGACCTCGCCCGCGATGCGGACCTTGGTCGAGAGGCGCACGACCTCGTTGGGGGCACCCTTGCAGAACGCCACGCGCTTGGCGCCGTCGAGCGGCTCGCGCAGCTGGTGGATGGTGGACATGCGCTTGCGGCGGCTCTCGAAGGGGAGCTCGCGCACGCGCGGGGTCTCCTCGGCCTGGTCCGCCAGGTCGATGCCGGCCTTCTGCGCACTCGTGAGCAGGCAGGCCTCGGTGGGGTCGCCCAGCACGGTATAGCGGCCGCCCTCGACCTCGGGGTCGAGCAGGCGCGCGTTGGAGCACAGCGCCGAGCCCACCACGAGGATCCGGAGGTCCTCGTCCTTGTCGGCGGTATAGGTGGTGCCGTCAGACTCGATCGTGCCGTCGGGGCCGTAGCCCACTCCGGTGACCTCGTACTCGCGCGACGGCGTCCAGAGGTGGTTCACCGTCATCTCGTTCTGGGTCAGGGTGCCGGTCTTGTCGGTGCAGATGACGCTCGTGGAGCCCAGCGCCTCGACGCTCGAGAGCTTCTTCACGAGGGCGTTGCGCTTGCTCATGCGCTGCACGGCCATGGCGAGCGACAGCGTGACCGTGGGCAGCAGCCCCTCGGGGATGAAGGCCACGATCATGCCGAGCGCGAAGATGAACGACGAGGTCCAGACGTTCTTCACCACGAGGATGTCGAGCAGGAAGAAGATCACGCCCATGGCAAGCGCGAAGGCGGTGACCTGCTTGGTCACGCGGTCGAGCTGCTTCTCGAGGGGGCTCTCGGCCTCCTTCATGTTCTGGGTGAGGTCAGCGATCTTGCCGAACTCGGTGGCCATGCCGATGCGGCAGACGATGGCACGGCCGTTGCCCTCCGAGACCGACGTGCCTGCATAGACCAGGTTGGGGATCTCGGCCGCGGCCAGCCCCTCCTCGAGCACGGCATCGGCGGTCTTCCGCACGGGGTTGGACTCGCCGTTGAGCGTGGACTGGTTGACCTGCAGGTCGGACACCGAGACGAGCCTGGCGTCTGCAGAGATCTTGTCGCCCTCGGCCAGGTTGATGATGTCACCGGGGACGAGGTCCTCGGCCAGGATCTTGGAGTCCTGGCCGTCGCGCACGACGCTCACGTAGGCCGGGAGCATCTTCTTCAGGGCCTCGGTCGCCTTGCTCGCACGGAACTCCTGGAAGAAGCTGAACGTGCCGTTGATCAGGTTCACGAGCCAGACGGCGATGCCCAGCTCGGGCATGCCAGCCACGAACGCGATGGCGCCTGCCGCCCAGAGGAGGATCGCCATGAGGCCCGTGAAGTTCGAGAGGAACGTCAGGAGCGGCGACTTCTTCTTCCCGCCTTGGATGAGGTTCTTGCCCGACGTGGTCTGGCGCTTCTCGGCCTCCGCCTGCGTGAGCCCCGCCCGTGAGGTCTTGAGCTCCTTGTAGCAGGAGTCGCAGTCCAGGCGCTCTATGCCGCCGGAATCGCCGCCCGACCCCTTCGAGGCCTCTGGTTCGACCTCGTCCTTACGTTTCGTCACCATTGACACGACCTCTTTCCAGGACCCTTGGGTCCCAGCGACGAGACCTTCTCGTCGCAGCCGCGTGATGCCGGATGTCGGCACCGCCGACGTCATACTTTGCCCCATTTAGGCGGGAATAGTCACGTGTTTTTTAGCAAAAGGACGAACATGCTGCTATCTCACGTGTCTCTCTACGCGGTCAGGGCGGCGAGCGGCACCTCGCCACCCCTCTGGCCTGGTGCTACCCGACCATCGGACCCTGCACGAACCAGAGGAGCCGACCCGGGACCTCGTCGCCGCCATAGCGCTTGAAGGGGCGGTCGATCTGGAAGGCCGCCACCCCGCCGCACGAGAAGGGCAGGCGGGAACCACACAGCAGCCCCGACACCTCGTCCATGAAGGGGACATGCCCCACGCAGACCACCGTTCCGGGCGCCTTGGCGATGCGCTGCGAGAGCTCGACCATGAACGTGCCGACGTCCTGGTTGGTGAGGCAGTCGTGGAGCTCGGCCGCCCCCAGGGGCAGGCCGATGGCCGAGGCCGCGATGTCCGCCGTCTGGCAGGCGCGGACCGCCGCACTCGTCCAGATCTCGGCCTGGGCGCGCTCGCCGTTGCCGAGCAGCGAGAAGGCCCGCGGGAAGCCGGCCGTGAGGGCGACCGTGCCCTCCGGGGTGAGCGAGCGGGCAAGGTCGACCTGCTCGGGCTGCTTCTTCTCGGCCTTGCCATGACGTACGAGCACGAGCGTGATTGACATCGTGTTCCTCCTTGAGAGCAATGCTGGGTCCCAGTTTAGCCAGGCGATGTGTCAGAGGCCAATCTTAAGGGTTCCTGCACCGCGAACGGAAGCGGAGGGGGCCGACGGCACGTCCGGCCCCCTCCGCGGTCATGGACCGTCCTCGACGGTCCGGTCCGTAGGCTCCCGTGCAGGATGACCTACTCCTCCATCTGCTTGAGGTACCTCTCGTCGATGCAAGGCGTGGTGCAGGTCGCGCAGCTCATCGTACAGGGCTCCGCCGAGAACTCGCCGCCCGGCAGCGTGGCCGCGACGAGCGTGGACTGGTCGCCCTTGGCAAGCTCGGCCACCTTGGCGGCGTCGAGCTTGAGCGCCTTGGTCATGCGCTCGCCATAGGCGGGGTCGGCCCAGGTGCAGTGGACGGCATGACGGTACTTGATGGTCTCGGAGCAGGGCGCGATGTTGCGCGCCGTGTTGCCGATGAGCAGCTCGCGGTGCTCCTCGTCCATGACGCGCCAGAGGTCGCCGCCCGCGCGGAAGCAGTCGTCAGTGGGGTCGTCGGTGGGGTCGTAGCGCCACATGGCGCCCTCGAGGTCCAGCGGCGGCTCCATGACCTCGGGCTGGGCCGTCCAGTACCCCATCGAGTTGGGCGTGTAGGCAGGGGCGTCGCCGTAGTTGCCGTCAGTGCGCATGAAGCCGTCGCGATGGTAGTCGGCCACAGGCGCGTGCTTGGCCTGGTTCACGGGGATCTGGTTGTAGTTCACGCCCAGGCGGTAGCGCTGCGCGTCGCCATAGACGAAGAGGCGGCCCTGCAGGAACTTGTCGGGCGAGAACCCGATGCCCGGCACCACGTGCGCCGGCGTGAAGGCCGCCTGCTCGACCTCGGCATAGTAGTTGTCGGGCCAGCGGTTGAGCTCCATCTCGCCCACCTCGATGAGCGGGAACTCCGCATGTTTCCAGATCTTGGTGATGTCGAAGGGGTTCTCGTAGTGGGCCTTGGCCTGCTCCTCGGTCATGACCTGGATGTACATCTTCCACTTGGGGAAGTCGCCCTTCGCGATGGCGTCATAGAGGTCGTGCCCCGAGCTCTCGCGGTCCGACGCGCAGACCTTGGCGGCCTCGGCGTCGGTGAGGTTCTTGATGCCCTGCTCGGTGAGGAGGTGGAACTTGACCCAGACGCGCTCGTTGGCCGCGTTGTACATAGAGAAGGTGTGCTCGCCGAAGATGTGCATGTGGCGGAAGCCGTCGGGGATGCCACGGTCGGACATGACCACCGTGGTCTGGTGGAAGCACTCGGGCAGGAGCGTCCAGAAGTCCCAGTTGTTCTGCGCCGAGCGCATGCCTGTGTGGGGGTCGCGCTTGACGGCGCGGTTGAGGTCGGGGAAGTTGTGGACGTCACGCACGAAGAACGTGGGTGTGTCATTGCCCACCAGGTCCCAGTTGCCCTCGTTGGTGTAGAACTTGATAGCGACGCCGCGGATGTCGCGCTCGGCGTCGGCCGCACCGCGCTCGCCGGCCACGGTCGAGAAGCGGGTGAACAGGTCCGTCTTCTTGCCGACCTCGCTGAAGATGTCAGCCTTGGTGTACCTGGTGATGTCGTTGGTCACGATGAAGGTGCCGTAGGCGCCCCACCCCTTCGCGTGCATGCGGCGCTCGGGAATCACCTCGCGGTCGAAGTGCGCGAGCTTCTCGAGCAGCCAGACGTCCTGCATCATGACCGGGCCGCGCGGACCCGCCGTGATGCTGTGCTCGTTGTCCTCGACCGGAGCGCCTACCTCGTTGGTGAGCTTCCTGTTGGTGGAGTCTGCCATGGGTGCCGTCATCCTCTCAGGGGTCGCATATGGTCCTCGTCCTGGTTCATATCCCCCCATCCCGAGAGGAACAGACCAGGTCCCGACCACCATTTCGGCGAGCGGTCCTTCTCCACAGGCGGGCCATATTCCGGTTGATGAGCGAGGTGAGCACGCGGCCCAGCCAGGGTCACCCCGGGCAGGCAACGCGGGACGGCGGACGCGTTGCCTGGCGATAGTAACCCGCGACGCCAGGTCCGGGCCCAACCAGGGTCACCCCGGGCAGGCAACGCGAGTCGATGGACGCGTTGCCTGGCGATAGTGACCCGCAGCGTCAGGTCCGGGCCCAGCCGGGGTCACCCCAGGCAGGCAACGCGGGACGGCGGACGCGTTGCCTGGCGATAGTGACCCGCGACGCCAGGTCCGGGCCCAACCAGGGTCACCCCGGGCAGGCAACGCGGGACGGTGGACGCGTTGCCTGGCGATAGTGACCCGCAGCGTCAGGTCGGGGCCAGGCCAGGGTCACCCCGGGCAGGCAACGCGGGACGGTGGGCACGTTGCCTGGCGATAGTGACCCGCGACGCCGAATCGGGGCGCCGGCAGGGCCGGGCCCGGTCGGGGCCACCTGCCTTCCGACGCGAGGTTCTTCTCGCCAGCCTCCTAGGCCGCGGCAGCGACCTTGTTGATGGTGAGGTAGCCTGCGATGGCACCAGCCACCGCGCAGAGGCAGCCCTTGAGGACGAGCATCCCCGTGAAGCTCAAGGGCTGGGGCAGCACGAGCGCGAGCAGACCCCCGACCACGAGAAGCACGACCATGCAGACGGCCCCCACGACCAGGCTGGCCAGGAAGGTACCGGCCGGGATGAAGCCCAACTGGCGCGCCCCCTCGGTCGAGAAGGACCCTTTGCGCAGGTCGGACCTCGTCATCGGGGCCACGATGAGATAGAGCAGGAGCCCCAGCAGGAACCCGGTGAGCGCGAGATCCATGAGAATCGCCGTGAGCGAGAAGGTCGCCGTCCGGTCACCCATATGCAGCAGGAAGAAGATCAGCGCGTTGATGATGCCGTTGATGAGCCCATAGCCGATGAGGCACTTGTTGAGCAGGTACGACTCGAGAGGCTTCGGATCCACATGAGTGTCTGATGCCATGATGCTCTCCCTTGGTCGACGTGAGTCCAGCATATCAATCGGCCTCACGCAGGGCCCGCAGGGCTTGCATCGATCGAACAAGCGGGTCGAACTCGTCCCCAAACGGTCGCCGAGAGGGCCCACGACCCGCGACACGCGTGGTACGCTTCTGCTGTCGACAAGGAGCATGCCATGGTCATCGCATCGTCCAACACCATCGAGGGCCGCAAGGTCGAGACAATCGGTATGGTGAGCGGCAACGCCATCCTCACCAAGAACACCGCCCACGACCTGCTCACGAGCTTCAAGAACTTCCTGGGCGTCGAGCTCGACCTGCTACGTGACTCGACGGAAAGGTCCCGTCACATCGCGCGCGACCGCATGGCGGCCGAGGCCGAGGGGCTGGGGGCCGATGCGGTCTGCGCCGTGCGCTACGCCGGCAGCTCGTTCGGCAACGGAATCGTCGAGATCAGCTGCTATGGCACGGCTGTGCGCTTCGTGGACGAGAAGGACCAGGCCTGACGCGCACGCCTGCGCGAACGTGCCGGCCGCATCGAGCGAGGGGACCGTGGACATGACCGAAGCCCCTGGACGCACGACCGCCCCTTGACGAGGCAGCGCGCCCAGACGGAGGACCGATCCATGCAGACAACGAGCACAAGGAAGGCGTCACATGTCAATCGAGAAGGTACGCAGCTATCTGGCCGAGCGCGGGATGGCCGAGAGGATCCTGGAGTTCGACACGTCGAGCGCCACGGTGGAGCTGGCGGCCGAGGCCGTGGGCGTGGAGCCGGCACGCATCGCCAAGACGCTCTCGTTCAAGGTGGGCGACGGGGCCATCCTGGTCGTCGCCGCCGGTGACGTCCGCATCGCCAACCCCAAGTACAAGGCGGCCTTCGGCTGCAAGGCCAAGATGCTCGCCCCCGACGAGGTCGTCTCGCTCGTGGGACACGCCGTGGGCGGGGTCTGCCCCTTCGCGGTGAACCCCGGCGTCAAGACCTACCTCGACGAGTCGCTCAGGCGCTTCGACATGGTCTATCCCGCGGCCGGCAGCGCCTCGAGCGCCATCGGCCTCACGATCCCCGAGCTCGAGGAGCTCTCGCAACCGGCAGGCTGGGTCGACGTCTGCAAGCCGCAGGCCTGACGGCGCAGGAGAGCAATTCGCAAGAAGGCGCGCGGCCCGACAGGAGCGTCAGGTCGCGCGCCGACAAGCGTCCGTGGACGTGTCTACCTCTCGATGTAGACGATGGGCTTCACGAGGTCCTTGGGCTTGTCGTTCATCGTCCAGAAGGCCTCCTCGATCTTGTCGAAGCCGTCGAACTGGTAGTTGAGAAGCTTGCCCGGGTGCACCCGGTCGTAACGGATGAGGTTGAGCATGTGCTCGATGCGGTAGGCACCACCGGGGCAGAAGCCGTTCCTGATGGTGATGTCTGACTCCCCCAGGCCGAAGAGCGTGGCCGGGACCGAGTAGGTCTCGGTGGGGGCGATGCAGGCGATGCTCGAGATGTTGCCGTTGCAGCGCACGAGCTGCATGGCCTGGTTCATGCAGTTGACGTCGTGGATGGCGATGATGGCACGATCGACCTGACCACCGTTGGCCGCGAGGATCTGCTCGACGGTGTCGCCATCCTTGTAGCTGATGATGTCGGTGGCGCCGTACTCGCGCGCGAGCTTGACGCAGTTGGGACGGGTGCCGATGGCGAAGATGCGACCGGCACCACGCAATGCGGCCGCAGCCACCGCCATGAGGCCCACCGGACCGATGCCGAAGACGACCACCGTGTCGCCGAACTGCACGTTGGCATTGTCGGCGGCATAGAAGCCGGTCGACATCATGTCGACGGTCATGAGGGCGTCCTCGACCGAGACGTCGTCGGGCATGTGCACGAGGTTGGCGTTGGCGTTGTTGACCTTGAAGTGCTCGGCAAAGACGCCGTCGTGCGTGATCATGAACTTGAAGCTCTTGATCCAGCCGGTGTCATGCGCGTTGTTGGAGTCGCGCTCCTGCAGGGCCGGCTCCTCCCAGTCGGGCGTGCAGCACGGCACGACCACGCGGTCCCCCGGCTTGAACCCGGTCACGAGCTCGCCGACCTTCTCCACCACGCCGAGGGACTCGTGTCCCAGGATGACGTTGGGCAGGTCGAGGTCGTTGATGATGGAGGTGTCGGACGAGCACGGGGCCACAGCCGTAGGACGCACGATGGCGTCGAGCGGGCCGCAGGTGGGCTCCTCCTTCTCGATCCAGCCGGCCTTGCCCTTCGAGAGCATTGCGAAACCCCTCATGTCGAGCTCCTTCCACGTGCTGCCAGGCGGACGTCCGCGCAAGGTCGCATGTCGCCCACACCGAGAATGACCACACACCAGTGGCCGTTGTACCCATACGAGAGGGGCCGTAGGACCTGGACGTCCATCCGCCACGCAAGCCGCAGATGTCGATACTCGCATCGACGCGAGGGAGGGGACGAGAAGAGCCGGGACCACCTCGCGGCGGCCCCGGCCCTGACGATCGGACGCATGTGGGTCTCTCGGCTAGCGCTCGTCGCGGCGACGCCAGAGGCAGAGCATCCCCAGGCTCGTGAGCAGGAGGCCGACCGTGCCGACGCATGCCATGCCCGTGAGGTCGGACGTATCGCCGGTCCTGGGGGTCGCGGAAGCGGCCTTCGAGACGGTCGTGGTGGTCGCAGCCGTCGTCGCGGCATCGGTCGGTGCAGCAGATGTCGTGGACGCGTCGGGCGTCGTGGGGGTGGTCGGTGTCGTGGGGGTGGTCGGTGTCGTAGATGTCGTGGGGGTGGTCACGGCGTTCGTGATCACGATCCCGCTGCCGTCGTCGGTGAGTGTGGCCGCACCGCCCGCATCGGACGTGAGCGTGAGCCTGCCCGCCGCATCGACGGTGAACGTCACGGGCTCACCCAGCGCGTCATGACCCGCAGTGGCCGCCGTCTGGGTGAGGGTGTAGCCCTGCCCGGAGACCAGCAGCGCATCGAAGGCCGTGGCTGAGGTCGTGGACGTGAACGTCTTGGACGTGGTGCCGTCGGCGAACGTGCCGGCGAGCGTGAACGTGGCCCCCGCGAGCGTGGTGCCATTCTCGTCGGTCGTGAGGATGGTGGCGCGTATCGGCGAGTCGACCACGGCGAGCGTGGTCTTGGCCGCGTCGAGGGTCACCGAGGAGGGCGTCCCGTCAGCAAGCGTGAGCGTGCCGTTGGCATTGCAGGTGACCTGCACCTTGGTCGTCATGCAGGCATAGCCTGCGGGGGCGGCCGTCTGCTCGAGCGTGTAGGTGCTCCCGGCCACGAGCCGGCCTGCGACCGTCTGGCTCGCATCGCCCGAGAGCAAGGTGAGCGTCGAGGCCGTGGCATCGCCGGCGTACGTCCCCGTGAGCGTGAACGTGGAACCGGTGTCCGGGTTCCCAAGCCGGTCGACGCTCGAGAAGGTGAACGACATCGCGACGTCCTCGAACTCGAGGACGTTGTCCTGACCGACTGATGCCCAGGTGTCGGTGCCCGCGGTCGTCTTGTACGAGAGCTCGCCGGCGTCGCTCATGCGGATGGTCATCGCGCCGTCAGCTGTGAGTGACGCGTCCGGATAGCTGCTCGTCATCGACGTGGGCAGATAACCCGCAGCCGGCGTGGTCTCCTTGATCGTATAGTCACGGCCGGCGGCAAGCGCGCCGGTGAGCTGTGCCACCGAGTCGGCAGCGCTTGTGAGCGTCTTGGTGCTCGCCTCCGTGTCCCCGGCGAACGTGCCACCCACCGTGCAGGTAGCGCCCGACAGGCGCGTGGTGCCGGCGGTGTCAGTGGTGACGAGGCCGAGGGAGTTCTGCTCGTCCTGCGCGTAGAACACATCCCGGGCCACGTCGTTCCAGGTGCCGTCGACCTTCTCCTGCAGCTGGCCCATGGCAGTGATGCGCAGGGTCGCGGATGTCGCAGAGAGCTCATAGCCCTCGGGCGACACGGTCTCGGTCAGCGTGTAGGTATGGGACTCGTCGGCATCATCCGAGCTTGTGAAGAGCTGACCCGACAGGAAGGCTCCGACCTTGTCAGTGGGATTGAGCGTCTTGGATGTGGTCCCGTCGACGAACTCACCGGTCAGGACGAACGTCGAGCCACCAAGCAGGATGAGGTCATCCTCGTCATCGCCGAAGGCGTTGGTCTTGAAGAGCACGAGGAACGTCGGCATCTCGGTCACCGTGACGGTGCTCCCCTCGCTGGTGACCATGCTGCTGGCGCCGTCGAGAAGCGCGAGCGTGCCGTCCTGCTCGAGCCTCACCCGAAAGTCCGCCACCTTGGAATAGCCCTTGGCCATGGCCGTCTCGGAGATGGTGTAGGTGTTTCCCGCCACGAGCTGCCCGGTCATGGTCGCCTCGGTCGCCCCGTCGAGCAGCGTCCGGGTCTCGCTCCCAGCTCCGCCGACGAAGGTGCCCGTGATGGTGAAGTCGCATCCCGCCAGCGAGACCGTCCCCTCCCCCTCGGTCTTGTGCCCAAGGTTCTTGAGGGTCAGGGAGTTCTGGGCATCGACAGCCTTGAACGTGTTGTCAGTCACATCGGTCCAGGTGTAGCTACCCTCCTCGCCACCACGCACCTGCAGCTGGCCGGCCTCCGTGATGCGGAGCCACGTGTTCGGCACGGTGATGACGTAGCCGTCGGGGGCCTTGGTCTCTGAGAGCACGTACACGTGGCTGGTATCGGTGTCACTCGTGCTGGCCACGAGCTTGCCGGTGATGAGGCCGCTGCCGTCGGCGGGCGCCGAGTCAGTGGAGGTCCAGCTGACCGCGCCCGAGCCATCGGCGAAGGTGCCATAGAGGCTGAACTCGGCACCGGCCAGGTACTTCCCACCCGCATCCACTGTGTCGACCTTGGCAATGGAGACGCCGTTCTGCACGTCTACCATGGTGAGTGCGTTGTTGGTGACGTCGGCCCAGCCGGTCTGGCCGTCGGCGCTCCGCTGGAGGGTGCCCGCGGTCGTCATCCGCAGGTAGACGTCGGCAGGCGTCTGGTAGCCTGCAGGGGCCACGGTCTCGGACAGCTTGTAGACGCTCGTGCCATCGGCCACGAGCCTGCCAACCATGGTGTAGGGGTTGTTCGTCGTACCGCCGCCAAGGGTGCTCCACGAGAAGAAGTCCGTGGTGCCATCAGCGAACTTCGCAGCGCCGACCGGTGTCAGCTCGAACTTGGTGCCCGCGAGCTGGGCGCTCGTGGCACCACTCACGCCTGCCACAGCGACCGAGAAGGACGTGCGGGCATCAGGGACCAGGATGTAGTCGTCCTCGACGTCGGTCCAGGTGCCGTCGGCCTTCTCCTGCAGCCTCCCCGCCGTCGAGACACGGAGCGTCTTGGGCGACATCGAGATGGCAAAGCCCGCGGGCGCCATGGTCTCGGTGAGCGTGTAGGTATGGGTCTCGTCCGCATCGCTCGTGCTGGCGACGAGCTGGCCTGTGAGGACGGTCGCACCTGCCGCGCCCCCGTCCGTAGGCTCGAGCGTCTTGGATGTGGAACCATCGACGAAGACACCCGTGAGCGTGAACGTGGAGCCCGAAATGGTGGCAGGGTCAGGGTCGTCGTTGACCTTCGAGAGCTTGAGGGTGGTCGGGGTGTCGGTCACCGTGAGGACGTTGTTGGTCACGGACGTGAATGCACCGTCAGCTGCATCGCTTTGGGAGAGGTTGCCGGCAGCGTCCATCATGAGATAGACGTCGCCAGACGTCCGGTAGCCCGCGGGGGCAGCCGTCTCAGACAGCTTGTAGACGCTGCCTGCCACGAACTCGCCCGTGATGTCATGGGAGGTACTGGTTGAATCGGTGGCCCAGGTGATCGGGGCCGTCGTGCCACCCGCGAACGTCGCCGTGCCCTCTGGCACCAGACTGAATCCAGCCCCTGTGAGCTGCGTCGTCGTGGCCCCCTCGACACCAGCCACGGTAACGGTAAGGGAGTTCTGCGTATCACTCACCGTAAGGGCGTTGTTGGTGACGTCGGCCCAGCCGGTCTGGCCGTCGACGCTCCGCTGCAGGGTACCCGCAATCGTCAACCTCAGGTAGACGTCTGCAGACGTCTGGTAGCCCGCAGGGGCTGCCGTCTCGGACAGCTTGTAGACGCTCGTGCCGTCAGCCACGAGCTTGCCCGCGACGACCTTGGAGGCATCGGTCGTGGTGGTGGTCCAATCGATCGCATCGGTCGTGCCGTCCGCGAACTTCGCCTCACCTTCCGGCACCAGGCTGAAGCCGGTCCCGGCAAGGTCTTCTGCGCTTGCTCCCTCGATGCCGCCCTTGGTGACGGTGAACGAGATCGGCTCATCAGCAACGGTACCTTTGCCCGCCGCGGACTCGATCGTGTAGTCCTCGCCTGACGAGACACCCGACTGGGCGACCGTCACCTCGTAGGCGGTCGCGTCCAGCATGTAGCCAGGGGCTGCGGCGGTCTCGACGACCTCGTAGGTGCCAGCGGGGACGTCCACGAACCAGAGCTGCCCATCGCTCGTGTTGGTACGCGAGTGGGTGTTGCCGTTGGAGTCCGTACCGGTGAACCTGGTGCCAGCCGCGCTCGTCTTCTGCGTGCCGATGACGGTGTAGTCCGTCTCGGACGTGTACTTCCGCAGCTCGTACGTGGCCCCGTTGACCTTGGTCGCCGCATCACCCGCATCGACCTTCGTGAGCGTGACAGCCGCGTTGAGGGGCGTGTTCCTCATCAGGTAGCCAGAAGCCGTGTTCAGCGTGTTCACCGAGAAGTCCGACCACGTGTAGTTGGTGGTAGCACCTGCCGTCACCGTGAACGCGTTCGTGGTGCTCGTGCTCGAGCAGAAGTCGCTGCGTGTGCCTACCTCCTTGAAGTAGTACGTGCCCGCGCCCAGGCCCTCGCTGAGTGGCTTGCCGGTGAGCCTGTTCGTGATGGTCTTGGCCGCAAGCGTCGAGACGAGGCCGTTCGAGTCGGAGACGATAGGGGCAGAGGACACGAGCTTGTCGTTGCTCAGGTCGATCTGCCCAGCGCTATCCTCGCGATAGAGGTCGAACGACGCGCCCGAGAGGGTCTTCTTCTGGTCAGTCGGACTACCCTGCTCGTCGAAGATGGTCGTCGAGTCATACTTCGTGAACTGCGCCTGCCCCACCTCGAGCTCGCTGCGCAGGATGAAGGTGGTGCCGCCATCCTCGCCGACGTTGAGGTAGTCGTTGCCGGAGCTGCCGTTGGCCGCGTCTCCGTTGTTGAGGCTGACGCTCGTAGGCATGCCATCCATGCCGATGGCGAACTCGATCGACTGCGTGTCGGTGTGGTTGGCGGTGCGGTAGCCCGTGGCTACCGTGGCCTCGACCACACGATAGGTCGTGCCCTGCGTGAGACCGGTGAAGGTGTGTCCCGCGGAAGCGTCGTCAGCCGAGGCGACGGTCCACGTGGCGTTGTCGCCAGTGACGTCGGTCCAGCTGTAGCTACCCGCCTCGCCGCCACGTACCTGCAGCTGTATCTTCGCCTGCGTGGCACCTTCCGCTGCGTCATAGACCCCGTTGCCGTACTGGTCGAGGCTCCTTACGGTGACAGAGGTCGGGCTCCCACCCTGCGGCAGGAATACCTGCTCTTGGGACTGCGTGGTAACCGCCAGCCCCTGCACGTCCGTGCCTGCAGACGACTGGGACGTATCCGCATCGGAGGTGGCAGCGTCATTCTCGTCGGTCGTGGCGGCTACCGTGGTGGAGACCTGGGTGGTCGCCACCTCCTGACCCGTGGTGGCAGCGAGGGCCTCGGCGATGGGCGTCAGGCCACCGAAGGAGAGGCTCGTCACCACGAGGACGGCAAGAAGGAGTGCGAGTGCCACCGCAAGAGAGTGCGACCCATGCCTCGGGACGGACGGGGAGAACGAGTCGGACAGGTCCTGGCTGCTGTGATGAGACTTCATATGATGCTCCTGGGGAGACACGTCAGACGTCATCGACGTCCCTGGTCGCGATGGGGGGGGGTAGGGTGTTCGTTCATGGCATCACATGAGTATAAACGCGCTGGCAGCCAGACCGCATCAGATTGCAACAGGGGTTTCTGACTGTTCACCAAAAGAGGGGCCGGGGCCACCCTGCGGCAGCCCCGGCCCCTCTCGACCGACCTGATGATGGGTCCCCTATGCGGACGTGCTGCTCGACGTGTCCACGCCATAGGCGAGCAGCTCGTCGATGGTCACGAAGGAGTAGCCCTCGGCCTTGAGCTCGGGCAGGGCCGTCTTCAGGGCCTCGATGGTCTGCGTACGGTCGCCACCGCCGTCATGCATGAGGATGACGCAACCCGGATAGGCCTTGAGGATCTGCGACTTGATGGAGTCCGCACCAGGACGACGCCAGTCCTCGGTGTCGATGTCCCAGCCGATCTCGGCCGTGAGGAGCGGTTGGAGGTTGGTGACGGCACTCCCGTAGAAGTTGCCGCCGGGAGCTCTGAACACGCGGCTCACCTTCGTGCCGAGCAGGTCGTCGATGGCGCTGAAGCCCTTGTTGACCTCCTCGGTCTGCTCGTCGGCCGTCATGTAGGTGATGTTGACGCCCTGGCCGGAGCCTGCGGCGTGGTCCCAGGTGTGCGTGCAGATCTGGCAGCCCATGCTCGAGGCGCGCTTCACGGCGTCGGGGTACTCGCTGATCTGGTTGCCGATGGTGAAGAAGGTCGCCTTGGCGCCATTCTCCTCGAGGACGTCGAGCAGGTCGTTGGTGGTCGACCAGGGGCCGTCGTCGAACGTGAGGGCGATGACCTTCGTGCCCTGGGTGTTGGCATCACCGATGATGAGGCCGGCGTCCTGGGCCTCCTTGGTGACCTGGGTCGTGGTCTTGCCCGAGACGTCACCGGTCGTGGTGGTCTGCTCGCCGTTCGTACCCTGGGAGTAGACGTGCAGGGCACCCTTGTAGTAGTCGGTCGCGGTGACGTCGGTCCCCACCGTCTTATAGGGGATCTCCTCGGTCGTGGTGGTCGACGACTCGGTGGTGTCCGTGCCATCACCGATGGTGAGGGTCTCCTCCTTGGTGAGCTTGGTGGTCCCGTCACTCGTGGTCGAGCCGTCTGCCAAGGTGGCGACGAAGGCGTTGCCGCCGCCCTCGGTGATGACGCTGCCGTCGATGGCGAGGAGGTTGCCAGCCTTGGGCGAGGCATACCCGGCCGTGATGGCCTCGGAGATGGTGGTGCCACTCTTGACCTGATGCGTGTCGCCGTTCACGGTGACGTTGAAGTAGGGAGGGTTCAGGAAGAAGTAGACCCCGCCCACGGCGATGGCCACCAGCAGGACCAGGACGATGGTCGTGACGTTCTTGTGCCCACGCCTCTTGGGAGCCTTGCCGCCCTGCCCCTGCTGGGAGAGGTAGGGGTTGCTGCCGGCGGAATGCGCGCCATAGGCTCGCGACCCGCTCCGCCCCTGGGCATCGGCACGGTCTGATGCGGAAGCGACCCGCGAGGAGTAGCCCCGGGCCGCATGGGGCGAGCCGGCGCCGGCGCTGTAGTAGCCGTTGGCACCGCGCGAGAAGGCGGATCCCGACTGGGCCTGATACCCGTCGGTCGATGCGGCACGGGACTCGGCCGGGCGGTACCCGTTCGAGGAGTGCGGCGAGGTGGCATGGGCGTGCGCCCTCGAGGCGGAAGACGCGTCGTATCGTTTCTGGCTGCTTGTCATCGTTCCTCCGAAAAGCTCGTTCCCGTTCATGCCATCATAAGGTAACGAGAGAAACTCTGCAGCGTAGATGCCCACTTCCTGAATGTGCGCGCCACTGGCCACGAATCTACCTGGAACTATCCTGAGGCCTTCTCACAGGGTCACCATCGAGCCGCCACATGTGCCATTCAACAAGTGGCAGATATGTCACTGGACCGGCTTGGCGCCTGGGTAGAGGTCGTCGAACTCGATCTTGTAGGTGTTGTGGCCGGACGAGTCGTTGTCCCTGGCCAGCGGGGCACAGATGTAGTCCGAGTCACCCTCGCTGGGGCTGGAGACGGAGAGGGACCTCTGCCAGGACTCGTCGATCACGGTCGAGCGCTGCATGGGGATGGGCGGTGCCTGCTGGCATGGGCCCTGGCCGATGCGGGCACCGCTATGCCTGAGCGCCCTGGTCAGGAGAGGCCGCCTCGTCGGAGGAGGCAGGGGCCGCGGGCACGTCATCCGTCGGCTGCTCGGGAGCAGCCGGAGCCTCGGGCGCAGGCGAGACAGGAGCGACGGGGGCCGCGGGAGCAGCCTCAGGCTGCGGGGACGGCGCGACGGGGGCCGCGGGAGCCTGGGGCGCATAACCCACCTGCTGCACGACGGGCTTGGCCGGCACAGGGACCTCGCCTCCGGCAGGCCACTCGGGAACGTTGCGGGCGATCCAGTAGCCGACGCCGCGATAGCTGACGAGCTTCACGATGACACCGACCACGGCGCTGACGATCCAGACGAGCAGGAGGATGGCGCCGCTGGAGCCCAGGAGCCCCATGACCGAGCCGAGGGAAGAGGAGCTCCCATAGGCGACGCGGCCGAGGATGCTGGCGGCCGAGCCGAGCAGGACTCCCCCGAAGAGGAGGCAGACCAGCAGCATGATGCCGAACTTGGCCAGGCTCGGGAGGAAGACCGTGGCCCACAGCTGGCCGAAGCGACGCTTGGCGCCGCGCCAGACGGAGGCGAAGTCGAAACCGGCGGCCAGGTCGTCGCGGTTATAGGCGCGCAGCGCCGCCGCGATCCCGATGCAGGGCACCAGAGCGAGCCAGATGACGAAGAGCACCCATCCGAGCACGGGCACCACGAGGAGGAACAGGCCGATGAGCGGCCACACGAACCCGACGAGGACCGACTTGAAGCCCCAGGCGAAGTCGCCGTTCGCGAGCATCTCGCGCGGCACGGGCGCATGGCCGCCGTGGACGGCGTCCTCGCCCCACCTGAGGTAGAGGCCGTCATTGCAGAGGTTGAGCACGGGAAGGATCGAGATGAGCATCAGCTTGGCAAGTGCCGCTCCGGTGAAGCTCGCACGGAAGTCGGCCCAGGCCCGCGACAGGGGGCTCGCCTCGACCATCGGCGCGGCGTACGGAGGCGTGGGTGCGGCATAGCCTGGGATGGGCTGGACGGGGGCAGGAGACGGCGTGGGTCCAGGCTGGGATGCGGTCGGCGGGACCGGCGCCCCCTGAACCCGGGTGGCGTCCTCGGCCTCGATCCTCTGGCCGCAGACCCCACAGAACTTCGCGCCCTCTGGCATCTCGGCACCACATTGAGGACAATGCATCGCGACTCCCTCCCATGAGCAACAGGTTCCGTTCATGAGGAGACTATACGCCCGCGGACGGACGGAATCGCCCCGGATGAGGAGAAGATGCCAGGAATGATGCCGTTCGCAGGACGGACGGCATACGAGAGCCGGGAGGTCTTCCTACGAGAGGGAGAGCGATGTGACCTTGGCACCCTCCGGGGATGCGACAGGCACGTCGGCCTTGGCATGCTCGGCGGTCCCCAACTCGAACGAGACCTCGAAGCCCTCGACACGGCAGGTCCCGGCCTGCGTCGAGGGGTCGATGCGAAGAAGCGTGACGGGCCTCTCGGCCGTGATGTCGAGCACGCAGGGCACGCCCTCCTCGAAGGGGACCGTACGCGTGCACTCCTCTGACAGGGCGTTGCCCTCGAGGGCATAGTAGATGAGGAGCTCGCGGTCGGTGAAGGTGCAGCCCGAGATGGTCAGCGAGACGTGCGCATGGGTCCCCGGCTCGATGGGGGCGAAGGTCAGCTGCGGGTCGTCGTCCACGAAGGACCAGGCACCGTCCTCGGCACGCACGCCGCTCTCCCACTTGATATAGCTGTTCTCCTGCTTGACCTCGTCGATGACCATCGTCGCGTCCTTATCGGAAGGGTGTCTGTACCTGCCCGTAGCTTATGCCCATTCTGAGCCAACGCGAGCGGCTTGTCTCGTGCGGGGTCAGCCTCCCAGCTCGACCATGCGCCGGATGCAGCGACCCGCCCCCTCCATGACCTCCTGCGGGAGCGAGACCTCCTCCCCGCCCTCGCCCGTGAGCGCGAGATAGACGTCCATGAGCGTGGTCGCGCGCATGTTCTTGCACGAGAGGCCGGTCGTGAGCAGGGAGAAGCGCTTCTCGGGGCACGCATACTGCAAGTGCTCCACGATCGCGCCCTCGGTGCCGATGATGAAGGAGCATGCGTCCGAGCGTTCGGCGAAGTCCATGATCTGCGTGGTCGAGCCCACGAAGTCGGCCTGCTCGACCACGGCGGGAGGACACTCGGGATGCACGAGCAGCAAGGCCCCGGGATGTGCGGCACGGGCGGCTGCGACGTCGTCGACGCACGTCCTGCCATGGATGGGGCAGCCCCCGTTGAAGAACGCGAAGTCCTTCTCGGGGACCTGTGCCGCCACGTAACGGCCCAGGTTGGGGTCGGGCACGAAGAGGATCTTCTCGCTGGGGAGGGCCCGACAGATCGCGACGGCCGACGACGATGTCACGCAGACGTCGGCATGGGCCTTGAGCTCGGAGGTCGTGTTGACGTAGGCCACGGTCGCATACCCTGGGTAGCGGGACTTGAGCGCCTCGAGGGCGTCCGGGTCGAGCTGGTCGGCCATGGGACAGGTGGCGATGGGGTTCGGCAGCAAGACGCGCTTCTGGGGCGAGAGGACCTTGCAGGTCTCGGCCATGAACCGCACGCCGCACATGACGAGCGTGGGCGCGTCGGCCTTCGCGGCCGCCACGGCCAGTCCATACGAGTCGCCGACCACGTCGGCCACCTCGACGACGTCCTGGGACATGTAGGCGTGAGCGAGGATGAGGGCGTCGGCGGCATGGGCGGCGGCGCGGATGGCGTCCTGCAGCCCGCGCACCGTCGACGGGGCGGTCGGGCAGGTCGCAGGCGCCTGGCCTGCGGCGGCGCTCATGCGCTCGCCCCCATGCGCTCCCAAGCACTGGGAGGTGCCAGGAGGCCGGCCTTGTCGAGCGCCTGCTCGATGGCATCGAGACGCTCGGTGGTGGAGGCCTCCACCAGATGGTAGTGATAGCCAGAGGTCGCGTTCGAGAGGAGCGTCGACTTGGAGTCGCCCAGGGCGCTCACGAAGTCGCGCACGTCGGCCTCGGACGAGATGTCGAGCTCTGCCGTGATGCGCCCATAGACGCGGTGGCTGATGCTGACGTTGCGCACCCGGCCGCCCAGCCCCACGATGAGGCCGAGCTCCTCGGCGGCGCGTTCCGTGGTG
Organism: Atopobiaceae bacterium; assembly: GCA_022483015.1. Lineage (NCBI taxonomy): Bacteria > Bacillati > Actinomycetota > Coriobacteriia > Coriobacteriales > Atopobiaceae > Atopobiaceae bacterium. The sequence goes on from JAKVOB010000001.1 coordinate 2,214,202, forward strand.
TGGCAGACCTTGAACTCGCGGGCGCACCTGATGGGGTCCTGCATGACGTAGCCCAGGTTGGTCGAGAGGATCCCCGGCACGGAGGCCCTGATCACGGCCATGTCCTTCACGATGACCTGGCGGCTCACCTCGAAGCGCGCAGCGAGGTCCTTCGCCGGGACGGGTAAGGCCGAGGTGGTCAGGATCTGCACGATGGCATCCCGACGCTCCGAGACGCTCATCGCGCATCGCCCCCCTCGACGGCAGGGACGGATGTTGCGGCCGCGTCAGCCTCGCACGGGTGCAGGTGCTTGAGCGAGACGTCCAGGATCCCCGCCGAGTGCGTGAGCGCGCCGCACGAGATGTAGTCCAAGCCGAGCCCCAGGTAACGGCTCACGTTCTGGGCCGTGACGTTGCCGGAGCACTCCGTCTGCGCACGGCCTGCGATGAGGTCGATGGCGTCACGCATCTGCCCGGGCTCCATGTTGTCGAGCATGATGATGTCCGCGCCGGCCTCCACCGCCTCACGAACCTGCTCGTTCGTCTCGCACTCGACCTCGATCTTGCGCACGAAGGGCGCATGGGCCTTGGCCGCCAGGACGGCCTGCCGCACGCCGCCGGCAGCACCGATGTGGTTGTCCTTGAGCAGGACCCCGTCGGAGAGGTTGTAACGGTGGTTGGCGCCGCCGCCCACCGTCACGGCGTACTTCTCGAAGACACGGCAGTTGGGCGTGGTCTTCCTCGTGTCGAGCAGGGTGATGCCGCTGCCGGCGAGCAGCGCCGCCATATGGTGCGTGTAGGTGGCGATGCCGCTCATGCGCTGCAGGTAGTTGAGCGCGACCCGCTCGCCCGAGAGCAGCACGCGGATGTCGCCGGAGACGTGCGCCAGGAGGTCGCCCGCGTGGACCTCGTCACCGTCCGCCGCGAGCAGGTCGAAGGAGGTCGCCGGGTCGAGCAGCTCGAAGGTGCGGCAGAAGACGTCGAGTCCGCAGATGACGCCGTCCTGCTTGCAGATGAGGTCGACCGTACCGGGACAGGCTTCGGGCATGACCGAGGCGGTGGTGACGTCCTCGCTGGTGATGTCCTCGGCGAGCGCCGAGCGGATGAGACCGTCGGCGACCACGTGCAGGGTGATGTCATTCATGGGAGGCCTCCGTTGTGGTCCTGTTGCTGTCGGGTGCATGCGTGCCTGCCGACGTCGGGCGTGGCCGTGCGGGATCCGCGGTGCCTCTCGGCTGGGCATCCAGGGCGGCCATGCGCCTGATCTCGCGCGTCGCCGCGTCACGATACCCCGCGAGCACGGCGTCCACGTCAGCATAGGCCTCGAGCGACACCTCGCGCGCGGAGGTGGCGGACCGTGCCGTCGAGAAGAGCATGTCGTCGGCGGCACGCTGGGCGAACACGAGAGACTCGAGCAGCGAGTTGCTCGCCAGGCGGTTGCGGCCATGGACGCCGTTGCAGGCCGTCTCGCCCACGGCGTAGAGCCCGGGCATCGACGTGCGACCGGCGAGGTCGGCGCGTATGCCGCCCATGAAGTAGTGCTGCGCGGGGACCACGGGGACGGGCTCTGACAGCGGGTCGACGCCCTCCTCGAGGCAGCGCTCGTAGATGTTGGGGAAGTGGCCCTTGATGGTGGCCTCGCCCAGGGGACGCAGGTCCTCGAGCACGTGGTCCGTGCCGTCCTTCTCCATCTGGGCGCGGATCGCGGCCGTCACGACGTCACGGGGCTGAAGCTCGTCGGTGAAGCGCCGGCCGTGGGCGTCGAGCAGCGTGGCACCCTCGCCGCGCACCGACTCAGAGACGAGGAAGCGCCGGCCCGGACGCGTGGAGTAGAGCGTGGTGGGATGGATCTGCACGTAGTCGAGGTGCTCGAGCGCGATGCCGTGGGCGAGCGCGATGCCGATGGCGTCCCCCGTGATGTGCGGGAAGTTGGTCGAGTTCTGGTAGAGGCCGCCGATGCCCCCGGTGGCGAGCACCACATGTGGGGCGCGGAGCGCGAGGACCGTGCCGTCAGACGTACGTGCCACGATGCCGCCGCAGCCGGCCTCCGTGCAGATGAGATCGAGCATGCAGGTCTGCTCGACGAGGTCCACGTTGGGGCGCTCGAGGACGCGGGTCAGGAGCGTGCTCGTGATCTCGCGGCCGGTGACGTCGGCATGGAAGAGGATGCGCGGCTTGGAGTGTGCCCCCTCACGGGTGCAGTCGAGCTCTCCGGCGGGGGTGCGGTTGAAGTCGACCCCCAGGCGGACGAGGTCGCGGATGACGGTGTTGGAGCTGCGGATCATGGTGGTCACGGCGTCGGGGTCGTTCTCGAAGTGGCCGGCCCGCATGGTGTCGTCGAAGTAGGGCTGGAAGTCCTCCTCGCCGCGGAGCATGCAGATGCCGCCCTGGGCGAGGAACGAGTCGGACTCGTCGGCCGCCTGCTTGGTCACCACGCACACGCGAAGGCGGTCGGGCAGGTTGAGGGCGCAGTAGAGGCCCGCCGCGCCAGTGCCCACGATGATGACGTCATAGCTGGGCCTGAGGCGCACGGATGCCGACGCCGGGGAGCCGCCCGCCGACATGGCAGGTGCCATGGGCGACGGCGTGCTGGTACCGATCTGCGATGTGAACACGGCGCTCTTCTCGACAGGCGATGCCAGAGGGGCCGTCGCCTCGGATGATGCCGTAGGTATACCAGGTGTATATACACCTGTCAACATCAACGGAGCGAGCCGCGAGCCCGGTGCCACGGGGACGCGGGACCACGGGGGCACGGGGGCACGGGGGCACGGGAGCGCAAGGCCGACACGTGCCTCTCGACGGCACTTCGACCGTCTCCCCCTCCTGCTCGAGGTAGCGCCTTCGGCACCTTCTGACCCCCGAAAAGGTGCCGAAGGCGCTACCTCAACGCAGATGGCATACGAGGCGCGAGCCTCGCGCGCCCTAGTGGTGGTTGCAGGCGGCCGTCGGGTCCATGGGCTCGACCTGCCCCGCCAGGTACCTCTCGACGACGCCGCCCACCGTGGGTGTGGAGGTCTCGGCATAGACGGTGATGCCGCCCTGCGAGAAGCGCATGTAGGGCGGACGACCCATACCGGTCGCGATGATGGCGTCGAGGTCCAGGCCGAGCGCGAAGTCGATGACGCCGCCGCAGCCCACGGCGTCGTGGTCGACGTTCCTGACGGACTCGACGGAGTCGACCTTGCCGTCGGTCACGGTGACGATGGTGAAGTAGGCCGCGTGGCCGAAGTGACCCGCACGCGTGGACTCGAGGCCGGCGTCGGTGTCGCTGGGGATGGCGATTCTCATGAGACTCCCTTGATGGTGGCAGATGGACGCATCCGAGGGTAGCGCATCCCGTCCCTGCGCCGCCAGCAGGCTGGCATCCGCTGCCTGCCCGGCCCCTCCCACGCTTCCTCCATATCTGAACATTACCCAATGTACCTGGGGTTTCGTTTAAGTGTAGTTCGAGGGATGAAGTGCATCATCGCTCCCAAGACACAGACCTGACCAAGCCTGACCGGAGTGGAGGTGCCCCATGGACGAGGTAATCGTGTTGCCGACCGTGAACCCTGACGTCCGTCTCATCTCACTCGTCGACGCCCTGCGAGGCGAGGGGTTCTCGAGGATCGTGGTCGTCGACGACGGGAGCGACGGGAGCTCGCAAGGCCTCTTCATCTGCCTGGGCACCCGCGGCTGCACCGTCGTCCACCACACGGCCAACCGTGGCAAGGGAGCTGCCATCAAGACGGGCATCATGGCCGCGCGGAACCTCTACCCACACTCCCCTGCCATCATCACCGTCGACGACGACGGCCAGCACGACCCCGCCGACGTCGCCTCCGTCGCCCGTGCGTCCGAGGACGACCCCGCCGCGCTCATCCTGGGATGTCGCGACCTCAAGGCGTCCTCGGTGCCGGCGAAGAGCCGCCTCGGCAACGCGTTCAGCTCGACCTTCTTCCGGCTGGACACAGGCGTGCGCTGCAGCGACACCCAGACCGGGCTCCGCGCGATCCCCAACGGCATGTGGACCGAGGCCCTCGACACCCCGGGCGAACGCTACGAGTACGAGATGAACCTCCTCACGCGGGTGGCCAAGGAGGGAGGCCCCCTCGCGTGCGTGCCGATCGCCACCATCTACGTCGACGACAACCGCGCCTCCCACTTCGACCCGATACGGGACTCCTGCCGCATCTATGCGTCGTTCATCCGCTTCGCCACGGCATCGATGGCCTGCGCGGCGGTCGACCTCGGGCTCTTCGCCACAATCGTCGCCCTGGCGCCGCTCGACACGGCCCTGTCGGCGGCGGTCGCCACCTTCGTGGCCAGGATGGCCTCGGGACTCATCAACTTCGGCCTGAACAAGCGATGGAGCTTCCGCGCGGGAGGGCAGACCCACCGCCAGGCAATGCGATATGCCGCACTGTTCCTGGCCCAGATGTCCGTCTCGGCCGGCCTCGTGACGCTTCTGTCGTACGCACCCATCCCGCTGTTGGCCTCGAAGGTGCTCGTGGATTCGGGACTCTTCGTGGTGAGCTACTTCCTCCAGCGCAACTGGGTGTTCAATGGCAGCGACGGCAAGCGATGCGAGGAGGCGCTCGACGCCCATGGCCAGATGGCACGACAATAGCGAGCACCTGCGGCACCGGTACCTGTGGGCCGTCATCTACGGGGCAGTCCTCGTGGGTGCGGCCACCTATGTCCTGCTGGACACCTTCGTGATCGAGCACGTGGAGTCGAGCGTCGCCACCACCTCCACGAGCGCGCAGTCTCTCTCGACGGCATCAGGCACGACGGCCACGGCCGGCACCACGACGGACGGTTCCTCCGACGCCACCGTGACCGACACGTCATATTCCGACGACAACATACAGATCAGCATCACCACGCTGACTGTGGACGACACGCAGGTCTACGTCGCCGACGTGCAGGTGAGCGACGCCTCCTACCTCAGGTGCGCGCTCGCGCAGGGATCATATGGTCGCAACATCAAGGAGACGACCTCGGCCATGGCCTCCGAGAACAACGCCATCCTCGCCATCAACGGTGACTACTACGGGTTCCGCGACACCGGGTACGTGGTCCGCAACGGCACGTTGTACCGCTCCACGGCCGCCTCGGACACCGACGCCCTCGTCATCGCCTCCGACGGCACGATGTACGCCGCCGACCAGGATGACGTCACCGCCCAGAGCCTCGTCGACGGAGGTGCCTGGCAGGTGCTCTCGTTCGGCCCCGTGCTCGTGAGCGACGGGCAGGTGGCAGTGGATGAGGACACCGAGGTCGACCAGGCCAAGACCAGCAACCCCCGCACGGCCATCGGCATGATCAGCCCACTTCACTACGTCATGGTCGTCTCGGACGGGCGGACGTCCCAGAGCAGCGGACTGTCGCTCTACCAGCTGGCGCAGGTCCTTAGGGACCAGGGCTGCACCTTCGCCTACAACCTCGACGGAGGCGGCTCGACCACGATGGTGTTCAACGGCACCGTGGTCAACAACCCCACCGACGGCAACACCGAGGGCGAGAGGAAGGTGAGCGACATTGTCTATGTCGGGTAACACGATGACGGGCGGGGCGCGCGACACGGGCGCGGCACATGGCGCTGGTGGGGCACATGCCGCACCAGCCGGCGCGCGACCTGGCATCGGTGGCGGGGCCGCCCTGGACGACCAGCTCAGGCGCAACCGACGCGCCGCCGTGACCTACCTGGTGGCCGCCGCCTTCTGCCTGCTCTTCTCACGCATCTACGCGCAGTACAGCCATGGGGTCTCGTCACCCTATATGACCTGGTTCTTCCTCATACCGCTCCTGGCCGGGGGCATGGTGTTCGCCATCGCGGCGGCCAGGCGGAAGGCCCTCTTCGGGCGCGTGACGTTCAACGCCTACAACTCCGGCGTGGCCACGCTCACCGTCGCCAGCGCACTTGCCGGCGTCTTCGCCATCGCCGGAACGGCATCGGGATGGCTTGCCGCCTTCGTAGGCGTGGGCGCGGCCTTCCTGGGAGTGGCGGTCGTGGGAGCCATCGTGTCAGGTCGGCGGACGCGCCGTGCAGCCGCGCCGACAGCCCGACCTGTGACCCCTTGAGTACATAGGGCCTCGGAACCACGGCGGGCACCCCGACCTCGCAAGGCCCCAAGGACGAGCTGCACGATATCGGACAATCCCCGCGTGCCTTGGGCTCCAACGCCAGGGCACTGACCGCAGCCCAGGAGCAGACTCCCTGTTGCCAAGCCAGTCGAGCACGTGATGCCATGCGGCAATGGCACAGAATCGAACTTGTGCATCGTTCGTCCAAGCCATGAGTATGTGCTTCGATACTTGATTTTCAAAGACCGCAGGTAGAACGCTTGGTTACTTTTCATCAACAATCGCATCTTCAATGTGTGGCCTCTCGGACGATGTCTTTCTTCGATTCTGTGCCATCGCCTCAGCAGCCGCGCCACCAGCGACAAGCAGCTTGAGCAAGATGACGAGGCCAGAGCATCCGCCGCCCTGGTAACCATGGGCACGACCCAGCTGTTCAGGCGCATAAAAAGCGTGTACGCCAGCCTGCAGGGAACAGGCCAGCGCACACTGGAAAGGGAGACGGAGCGATAGCGTCACTTCGATCGCTCGGTCTGCAAATGAAGGGAAGACACTCACCAGGGGTGGTAATTGTCTTTCAATACCAGTATGCCCTGCAGGTGCAACAGCGCGACACATCAGCGCCTGTCTGCATGGAATCCACGCAAGCAGACAGGGGACTGACGCACCCTTACACGGCGTATGACCCGCGCGCACCGTATGCCCGGAAGGCCCACCAGCCGCCCGCGCGCCAGGTCCGTGACCTAGGCGTCCGTCACCGTGACGCTAGAGACTGCCGGGGCCTGATCGCCGCAGACGATAAATCCGATCTGCGACGTCGACGCCCCCGCGGTCAGCGTCGCGACATAGGACGCCGGCTTCACCGTGAGCGTCGAACCATCCACGGAGCAGTCGGCGCACCATCCGTCCGAGACCTCCACCGCGTCCTGGAAGGTCACGGCAATCCCCCAACCCGTGGCGTCGCCCCTGCCGTTGTTGGCCACCGTGAGGCTGTACTGCGCGTACTGCTTCCCGTCAGCCTCCCAGGTGCTGCCCGGCGTGAGCGTGGCCACGACCGTCGAGTCATTGCCTGAGCTCGCCGAGCCTGCGACGACCGTGCCGCTACCTCCCGACGCGACCGCCGTCGAGGCGTCGCCCGCCCCACCGAGCCGCGCCTTGTACCACGTGCCCTCGGCCGACAGGTCGTCGTCACCCCACCCACCCGTGGCAGCACAGGTGGACTTGAGCAGGGCCGACGCCTCGTCCTTGTTCGAGAGGTTCCAGCAGACGTACCCCACGCCGCGCTCGTCGAGCAGGTCGAGCCAGGCGTTGGCCGAATCGCTGTCGATCGAGCCGTTGCCGCTCGCGTCGCAGATGCCGAACTCGCTCACCAGGACCGGCGTGCCGGCATCGAGCGCCGCGGTGAGCTTGTCACGAACGGCCTGGCCATGCGTGGCAGCATAGAAGTGCAGCGTATAGACCACATTCGCATCGTCGACCGGATCGGATGCCACCGCATCGACGTCCTGGCACCAGGTGGGCGTCCCCACGGCCACGAGCGCGTCGGGCGCGTTGGCGCGCACGGAGGGCAGCACCGCCTCGGCATAGGCACGGACCTGCTCCCAGGTGGTCGAGCCGTTGGGCTCGTTGCAGATCTCATAGATGACGTTGTCCTGCCCCGCATAACGCGCCGACACCGTCGAGAAGAACTCCTTGGCAGCATCCTCGTTGGTGGTGGGGTCCGAGTCCGAGAGGGTGTGCCAGTCGATGATGACGTACATGCCCGCGCGCGTGACGGCGTCGACCGCATCCTCGAGGGTCGTGAGCAGGTTCGCCTTGCCGGCGTCGTCCACCGTGCAGTAGCCGCCCGACTCCTCGGTGTAGAGCGCCAGGCGGATCGTGTTGGCACCCCAGTCGCGCCAGGTCGAGAAGGCCTCCTCGTTGGCATACTGCGGGAACCATGCCAGGCCATGCGTGCTCACGCCCTTGACCTGGAAGGTGTCGCCATGCTCGTCCTTGATGGAGGTGCCGTCCACGTGGAGGGCCCCGTGCTGCTGGACCGGAGTTGCGCCCGCGGCCGTGGCAGCCGCCGAGGTCGAGGAGGACTCGCTGGTCGCAGCCTCAGTGGTGGCCACCTCGGTGGTCGCCGCCTGCGTGTCAGCACCCTCGAAGGCGCACCCCGCGAGCGCCACGCCGAGGAATAGCAGCGTGAGGCCGCAGATGCATCGAGCCGCCCGCCGACCGAGGTGCCTCGCGAACCGCATGTTCCTCTCCATGGTCGCATCTCCCCCAAGGTCAGGACGTCCCTTTGTCCCCCATGCTAGCCGAACCTGGACGCACCGCCGACGAAGGGTTGGGGGCTGAGGTCCCTCTCGTCTCGTACATCGCGTTCCTCGCCTGTATGCTCGAGGCGCTGCCATAGGAGAAGGACGCCGGGGCCAGGCGCGTGGAATCGTCCGAGGAACCGCCTCGTTGCCGCAGGCGCCCAGCGCCAGGCGGAGGGCCCGTGACCCGACCGCCTCACGGCCGTTGCCGTCGCGAAACCGAGGCACATCGTGCATGAAACATCCTGCGGGTACCGTCCTTGGGAAGGTCCTGCCGCCGTCGATGCCGCGGGGCCATGACTCGCAACGGGAGGTCGTCATGCAGAACAGGCAGCTCTGGGATGTGCTCCGCGGGCTCAAGAGCGAATGGTACGACTGGGTGGACCTCACGCACGAGCTGGGTCCGCAGACGCCGCACTGGCACGGCTTCGACCCCCTCAAGGCCGAGCTGCTCTACGACTATCGACCCGGCACCCCAGCCGACCAGCTCGCCCCCATGCGGTGCTGGAGCTACACGGTGGCCTCGCAGTACGGCACGCACGTGGACGTGCCGCTGCACTTCTTCGCCCACGGGGGCTCCATGACGGAGTTCACGCCCCAGGAGCTCGTGATGCCGCTGGTGGTGGTCGACCTCTCCGCCACCTGCGCCGCCGACCCCGAGTACCTCCTCACGGTAGACGACCTCGAGGAATGGGAGTTCGAGCACGGCGTCATCCCGCGGGGCGCCTTCGTGGCGTTCCGCTCCGACTGGTCCAAGAAGCCCGACCCCGACAACCCTGACGCGAAGGGAAGGCCCCGCTACCCCGGCTGGGACGTCGACGCGATCCGATGGCTCGTGGACAGACGTGACATCGCGGCCATCGGCCACGAGACCGCCGACACGGACCCCTCGTTCGTGACCTCGCGGCAGAACGAGTATCCCTACCCCGCCGAACGCTACCTCCTCTCGCGCGACCGCTTCCAGGTGGAGCTCATGGCGAACCTCGACAAGGTCCCGTCGGTGGGCTCGATTATCATGTGTGCGTTCCCGAAGCTCGAGCGGGGCACGGGATTCAGCGCCCGCTGCCTTGCCATCTGCCCCAGATGAGGAGAGGCGCATGACCATCCGGAGGGTCGCGATCGTAGGCAAGGGCGCGTTGGGGCTCCTCTTCGGGAGCCAGCTCGAACGCGAGCTCGGCGCGCTGGGGATGTGCTTCGTGATGGACGGCCCCCGCTACGAGCGCAAGGCCGGAAGCCCTGTCATGGTGAACGGGCGGAGAAGGACCTTCCGGGACGTGCGGCCCAGCGAGGCCGGCGTGCAGAACCTCGTCATCGTGGCCGTGAAGTCAGGCGGGCTCGACGGCGCCCTCGACCTGATGGTGCCGTTGGTAGGGCCAGACACCTGCATCGTGTCGCTGCTCAACGGAATCTCGAGCGAGGAGCGCATCGCCGAGCGCTACGGCTGGAAGCACACCCTCGTCTGCGTGGCGCAGGGCATGGATGCCGTGCGAGACGAACGCGGCCTCACGTATCACCATCCGGGCGAGCTCGTCATCGGCACGGGGCCAGGGACGGACCCAGGAGCCCTGGCAGCCGTGGATGCGCTGCTCAGGCGCGCAGACATCGCGCACACGGTCTCGCCCGACATACAGCACGCGCTCTGGAGGAAGTACATGCTCAACGTGGGCGTGAACCAGACCTGCGCCGTCATGGGCGGGACCTACGGCTCCGTGAGCGCGCCGGGCAGGCAGAACCGTACCTTCGTGGCGGCCATGCGCGAGGTCGTGGCCGTGGCGCGGGCGGAGGGCATCGACCTCGACGAGGGCGACCTCACCTCCATGGCGAGGCTCGTGGCATCGCTCGCACCCGACGGCATGCCGTCGATGGCACAGGACCGCCTGGCCAGGAGGCCCTCCGAGGTCGAGGAGTTCTCGGGGGCGCTCATCCCCAGGGCGGCACGCCACAAGATCCTGGTCCCCGCCTGCCAGTGGCTCTACGACGAGATGCACCGCATCGAGGCGGCGTACTGAGGGACCGGGTTCGACCTACGGCGACCAACAGGACCCCCGCCCCACAGATGAGGCGCCGAGCCTCCATCACATCACCTGTCACCACGTAGAGAGCCATGCAGTCGCCGACCGCGAACCGATGGTGCGGATGCGGGCGCTCCCGCATGGAGCGATAGACGGCTGTCGCCGTAGGGTTCTTGAGACGCTCGAGGATACCGCGCCCTCGACGGTCGAGGATCGCCCTGCAGCCTCGGACTCCTGGAGCACGTCGGCCACGGCCTGCCGCTCGCAGGCCCAAGCCCGCCCCGCCCCGCCTCACCCTGCTGCGTTACCTCGTCGCAACCATCGCGTCACGTTCCCGCATCGCGCGCGTCACGCCACGTTTCCCGACGTGCAAGTTCGCCGTAGCACACGCTCCGTACCGTGGTAACCGACACATCGCCCTGTGTTCTTCTCGCCGAAGCTTTGGAGAAACGCATCGCGCACCTGCGAGCAGGAGGTAGCCATGGGATCGATCGACACCGGAGACACCGCGTTCATCCTGGTGAGCACGTTCCTCGTGTTCATCATGACGCTGGGGATCGCCTTCTTCTACGGCGGCATGGTGCGCCGCCGTAACGTGCTCAACACGATGATGATGGACGTCGCCGTGGCAGGCGTGGCCAGCATCGTCTGGGTCGTCTGCGGCTACTCGATCGCCTTCGGCGACGGCGCGGGCACCCTCGTGGGGTCGCTCGAGAAGGTCCTTCTCAACGGCGTCACGCCCAGCTCCGTGCACGGCACCATCCCCGAGCTCGTGTTCGCCGCCTACCAAGGCATGTTCGCGCTCATCACCGTGGCCATCATCTCGGGCGCGGTGGCCGAGCGCATGCGCTTCTCGCGGTTCCTGGCCTTCGTGGTGGCATGGCTGCTCGTGGTCTACGCTCCGCTCGCCCACATGGTCTGGGGCGGCGGCTTCATCGACACCGCCATCGGCTCGCTCGACTTCGCCGGCGGCGACGTGGTGCACATCTCGAGCGGCGTCTCGGGCCTGGTGCTCGCCATCATGGTGGGCGGACGCAAGGGCTACGGACATCTCAGCTACCACCCGCACAACATCCCGTTCGTGCTGCTGGGGACCATCTTCCTGTGGCTCGGCTGGTTCGGCTTCAACGCGGGCTCGGCGCTCGCGGCCAACGGGACGGCCGGCCTGGCCGCGCTCACCACCAACACCAGCGCCGCCACCGGCATGCTCACCTGGATGCTCCTCGAGCGCATCACCACCGGCAAGACCACGCTGCTGGGTGCCTGCTCGGGTGCCGTCGCGGGCCTCGTGGCCATCACCCCCGGCGCCGGCTACGTCGAGGTGGGGTCGGCCATCCTCATCGGCGCCATCGTGACCTGCTGCTGCTTCTTCGCCTGCTCAAAGCTGAAGCCCCGTCTGGGCTATGACGACGCCCTCGACGCCTTTGGCGTGCATGGTCTGGGCGGCATCGTGGGCACGCTGCTCACGGGCGTCTTCTGCACGCTGGCCGCCAACCCCGACGGCGCCAACGGCCTCATCTGCGGCGACCCCACGCAACTCCTGCGCCAGGCTGCCTCGGTGCTCTTCGTCATCGTGTGGGCCGGAGGCGCCACCTTCGTGATCGCCAAGGTCCTGCAGCTCGTGGGCGGTCCGCTGCGCGTGGACGAGAAGGCAGAGGCCAAGGGCCTCGACAAGAGCGAGCACGGCGAGACCGCCTATCCGGCCTTCAACGGCATGGACCTCAACTAGCGCGTGCGGCCGGCGCGCGGGAGTCGGCGCATGGCCGACGCCACATCAGGAAGCAGACATCAGGAGGCTGGCATGAAGAAGATCGAGGCGATCGTGCGCTGGGAGGTCATCGAGGACGTCAAGGACGCCCTCTTTGCCGCAGAGGTGCGCGGCATGACGATATCCGAGGTACAAGGCGTCGGCAACCAGCATGGCATGACGGAGTACATCCGCGGCGCCGAGGTGCTCGTGCAGATGCGGCAGAAGTGCAAGGTCGAGATCGTCTGCGACGAGAGCCGCGTCGACACGATCGTGGGCATCATCTGCGATGCCGCCCGCACCCAGCCCGACGGCGCGGTGGGCGACGGGAAGGTCTTCGTGCTCCCGGTCGACGAGGTCGTGCGCATCCGCACCGGGGACCGCGGCAGCAAGGCGATCTGACGGCGAGAGGTTCCTCTCGGCAGGCACTTCCCACCGAGGCGCACATCGAGGTAGCGGGTTCGGCACCTTCTGACCCCCAGAAAGGTGCCGAACCCGCTACCTCGACGCAAGAGGATGGCCTCGCGCCGGCCGGTCGTCCTCGCGGCATCCTCTACAGTGGTGGGGCACGGGACCCGCATGGGCCCATGCCAGCCACCACGCAAAGGACCGCACGCATGCCAGACGAGAAGAACGACCCCTCCAACACCGCAGCCACCTCCGGCCCGTCCGCCGACGGCGACCCTATCGCGGCAGCCGCCACCGCCACCCTGGGCGCCCTCGTCCCCGACCTGTGGTACGACGCCGAGGCCTGGCCCGACTACGAGCCCGAGCCGGCGCTCTCGGCAGACGAGGCCCTCGAGCGCTTCCTCGGCTGGGTCGACTCGCGTGGCATCCAGCCCTGGTCCCACCAGGAGGAGGCCCTCATGGACCTCATGGTCGGCGACCACGTCATCCTGGGCACGCCCACCGGAAGCGGCAAGTCGCTGGTGGCGCTGGGCCTGCTCTTCATGTCTGCCTGCCAGCATAGGCGCTCGTACTACACCGCCCCCATCAAGGCCCTCGTGAGCGAGAAGTTCTTCGAGCTCGTGGACGTGCTCGGCCCCGACATGGTCGGCATGATAACCGGCGACACCCACATCAACACGGACGCTCCCGTGATCTGCTGCACCGAGGAGATCCTGGCCAACCAGGCGCTGCGCGAGGGTGCCGACGCCGACGTGGCCGCCGTGGCCATGGACGAGTTCCACTACTTCGGCGACGCTCAGCGCGGCTGGGCCTGGCAGGTCCCGCTCATCACCCTTCCCCACACGCAGTTCCTGCTCATGAGCGCCACCCTGGGTGACGTCGGCCAGGTCAAGGACCTGCTCGACAAGAACACGGATGCCGACGTCGACCTCGTGCTCGACGCGCCGCGCCCGGTACCCCTCAGCTTCGAGTACGTCGACACGCCGCTCGAGGCCACCGTCGAGCTCGCCCTCCGCAAGCAGGAGGCCCCCCTCTACCTGGTGCACTTCTCGCAGGATGCGGCACTCGCCACCGCCCAGTCGCTCGCCAACTTCGGCATCGCCACCAAGGAGCAGCGCGGTGCCATCAAGGAGGCCATGGAGGGAACCCGCTTCACCACGGCCTTCGGCAAGACCCTGCGCCGCCTCCTCACCTGCGGCGTCGGCGTCCACCACGCGGGGATGCTCCCCCGCTACCGCCTGCTCGTGGAGAAGCTCGCCCAGGCAGGCCTGCTCCCCGTCATCTGCGGCACCGACACGCTGGGCGTGGGCATCAACGTGCCCATCCACACCGTGGTGCTCACCGCGCTCGTGAAGTACGACGGCCACCGGATGCGCCGCCTGCGCTCGCGCGAGTTCCACCAGATCGCCGGTCGTGCCGGTCGTGCCGGCTTCGACACCGAGGGCCTGGTGCTGGTTGAGGCCCCCGAGCACGAGATCGAGAACGCCCGCATGCTCGCCAAGGCGGGCGACGACCCCAAGAAGCAGCGCAAGGTCCACCGCAAGAAGGCCCCCGAGGGCCATGTCACCTGGAACAGGCAGGGCTTCGAGCACCTGGTGGGCTCGGCGCCCGAGACCCTGGTGCCGCGCCTGCGCATCACCCACTCCATGGTGCTCGCCGAGGTCGAGCAGGGAGGCGACGCGCGCGCCCGCGTGATGGACCTCATCGAGGCCTCCGCCCAGACCGCGCCCGAGAAGGTCGCGCTCGCCACACGCACCGACGAGATCCTGGCGACCCTCATCGACGCCGACGTCATCGAGCGCCGCGAGGCCGGCGACGGCACCACCACCTACGAGACCCACGTGGACCTGCCCGACGACTTCGCCCTCGACCAGCCCCTCTCGCCGTTCCTGCTGGCAGCGCTGGAGCTTCTGGACCCCGAGAGCGAGACGTACGCGCTCGACGTCATCTCGATGGTGGAGGCCACGCTCGAGGACCCCCACCAGGTGCTGCGCGCCCAGGAGCGTGCCGCCCGCGACCGCGCGATGAGCGCCATGAAGGCCGACGGCGTGGAGTATGACGAGCGCATGGAACGAATCGCCGAGGTCACCTACCCCAAGCCGCTCGAGGAGCTGCTCGAGCCCGCCTTCGAGCGCTACTGCGCCGAGGTGCCCTGGGCCGCCGACTACGTGCTCGCGCCCAAGTCCGTGGTCCGCGAGATGGTCGAGACCGCGTCCGACTTCAAGGGCTACATCGCGCGCTACGGCATCGCGAAGTCGGAAGGGACGCTGCTGCGCTACCTCTCGGACGCATACCGCGCGCTCGACCGCACCGTGCCTGCCGAGAAGGTCGACAACCGGCTGGCGGACATCATCTCCTGGCTGGGCCTCATCGTGCGCACCATCGACTCGAGCCTCGTTGACGAGTGGGAGGCGGCCGGCGCCGAGAGCGAGGAGGGCGTCTCGGTGGCGGCCCCCGACGCGGCCGACGAGGTGGTCCACGACCGCCGGGGCCTGCGCGTGCTGGTGCACAACGCCCTGCTGTGGCGCGTGCGCCTGGCGAGCCTGGGCTACACCGACAAGCTGGGCGAGGCCGACGGGGCATGGGGCTTCGGGAGCCGTGCCTGGTCGGGGGCCCTCGACGGCTTCCATGCCGAGCACGACGAGCTGGTCTTCGACGCAGACGCCCGGTCCTGGGAGTTCTTCTCGGCAGACGAGTCGGACGAGAGGGGCGCGCACCTCTGGCACGTCCGCCAGATGTTCAACGACTCCGACGCCGCGCGCGACTTCGGCATCGCGGCCGACGTGGACCTCGACGCCTCGCAGGACGAGGGCGAGGCCATCTTCGAGAACTACCGCGTGGGCACGATCGAGGAGCTCACGGAGCCGTAGGGCCCTGACCCGGCACCAGCGCGCCCGTCAGCCCGGCGAGCCGCCGCAGCAGCTCGCCATCGATCGCACCAGTGAGGGCCCCGTTGTAGTGGCAGACGAAGGCGCCCGAGACGAGCACCATCATCGCCTCGGCCTCCTTGGCCCCGACCCCCTCGCCCAACGAGTCGCGAAGGCATCGCTCCATGGTCTTGCGCCACCCGACGAACTCCGCAGAGACGACCTCGTGCACGCGCGTGTCGTAGTGAGCCAGGACGTAGGTCTGCACGGTCGCGTCAGGCCGATGCTCCTTCGGGTCCCCCACCATCACATACCGCATGAAGTCGTCAAGGTAGTCGAGGTCGGAGGCATAGTCCGCCCGTTCATGGGCCATGAACCACGCCTTGCAGTGCTCGGTCATGTACCCCTGCACGTAGCGGCAGTAGGCCAGCACGATCTCGTCCTTCGACCCGAAGTAGTTGAGCAGCTTGGGGTGTGACATCCCCGCCACGGCCGCGATGTCACGGAGCGTGACCTCGTTCATGGGCCTGTCGTGCAGACAGGCCTCGAAGGCATCGAGGATCTGCCCACGGACCTGCTCCTTGTCAACGATCAGTGGCATGGGTTGGCCACTCCCTCCCAATTGGGTAGAATCTTTCCTGACCAATTGGTAAATATAAACGAGGTGGGCATCATGGACAAGCAGGACCTGGAACGCACGGACGAGGACGCCGCCAAGGACAGGGCCCAAGGGCGCCCAGGTTCCTCCGCCCACGACGCCGACGTGGTGCGCCTCCTCTCGAGGCAGCTCGACGAGAAGACCTGCAAGACCACGATGACCTGCGCCGTCATCATGGTGGTATCCGTCCTCCTGCATGACGGTGACCATATCCGGCAAGCCCTCAACTGGGGCTACACCATCCCCATGTCACTCTGGGTGCTCAACCTCACGGTCTATGTGCTCCCCGTCGTCTCGATCTTCCTGGTACGCCTCCGACGCATGAGCGCCACCGCGGTCTGCGCCGTTGCCGGCATCTTCACCTCCGCCGCCTTCCTGATCCTGCACCTCTGCGGGTCGGCCACGGGCCTGTGGGGCGTCTGGAACTACTCCTACTTCGAGCTCATCAAGGGTGTCACCTACCAAGGAACCTTCTATCAGGGCGTCGACTGGATCAGTTGGGTGGCGCTGTTCGAGGTCCCCGTGCTGTGCCTGCCCTCCTCATGGGTCGCCTGGAAGCGCTTCCTCGCCGTGAGGCGCGCCGATGCCTGATCGGCCCGAAGCCCCCGTCCGGACGCCCGACACGGGAGCCGCCGGGGCCTGCCCCTGCTGCTCGTCCATCGACACCGACGCCTCCACGACCGATGCCCAGCAGCTCTACCTGCTTCGGAGGCTCGTGCTCGCCTGCCTGCTCACCATGCCGCTGGTCTGGAGCCCGCCGGCCATGGTCCAGCTCGTCCTCGCCGGTATCGTGCAGTTCGGGCCTGGCATGGTCTTCTACCGTGCCGCGGCATCCTCCGTCCGCGAGCATCAGGTGGGCATGGACCTGCTCGTGTCCATCTCGACCTCGGTCATCTATGCCTACAGCGTCGTGATCGCACTCACCCAGCACGAGGACGTGCAGCTCTACTTCCTCTCGGGCTGCGTGCTCGTCTGCCTCATCCTCTTCGGGCGTTACCTCGAGGTGGCGGCAAAGGGCGAGACGGGACGGTCGATCCGCGGCCTCATGCGCCTCCAGCCCCAGCAGGTCCGTCTCGAGCGGGACGGGGACATCCGCGAGGTCGACGCCTCGGAGGTGTCTCCGACCGACGTCGTGCTCGTGCGCGCCGGAGAGCGCGTGCCCATAGACGGCCGCATCGCGAGCGGCACCTGCCTCGTGGACGAGTCCATGATGACGGGAGAGAGCGACCCCGTGCTCCGGCACGAGGGGGACGAGCTGGTGGGCGGCACGCTCCTTCGCGACGGCCAGGTCCGCCTGACACCGACGCACGTGGGGTCCCCCTCCGTCCTCGAGCAGATCATCCAGGTCGTGGAACGTGCCCAGGAGACGAAGGCACCCGTTCAGGAGCTCGCTGACCGCATCGCCTCGCGTTTCGTCCCCATCGTGCTGGGCATCGTGGTCCTGGTGTTCCTCGCCTGGTGGTGCCTTGCGGACCCAGGCGACGTCGGGCATGCGACCGTGATCGCCTGCGGCGTGCTCGTGGTGGCATGCCCTTGTGCGCTGGGGCTGGCCACTCCCACGAGCATCATGGTGGGCACCGGCAGGGCGGCCGAGCTCGGCGTGCTCTTTCGCGATGCCACCACCTTGGAGCAGGCCAGGTCGGCAGACGTCATCGTCTTCGACAAGACCGGGACGCTCACCTCGGGAGTGGTCGTGGCAGACGACGGGACGGCCGAGAAGGACGCAGGCCCTCGCCTCCCCCAGGTCACCAGCGACGTGGTCCGTCCCGCCGCTGCCCACGTGGTGAGCGAGCTCACCAAGGCCGGATGCGAGGTATGGCTCATGAGCGGCGATGTGGAGCGCCACGTCAAGGACATCGCACGAGAGACGGGGATCGACGAGGACCATGTGCTCTGGGGAATCTCCCCCCAGGAGAAGGCCCAGAACGTGGCCCGGCTCAAGGACGGCGGACGTACGGTGGCGATGGTGGGGGACGGCGTCAACGACGCGCCCGCGCTCGCCACGGCCGACATCGGCATCGCCATGGGAAGCGGGCATGACGTCGCCATCGAGAGCGCAGGGGTCGTGCTTCTCGGCGGCCGCCTCGAGGCCGTGCCGCTCGCGCTGCGCCTCTCCGATGACGTCTACCACAACGTGCGGCAGAACCTCGTCTGGGCCATCGCCTACAACGCGGTCGCGATTCCGCTGGCCGCGACCGGGCTCATCAACCCCTCGATTGCGGCGGCAGCCATGTCAGCCTCCTCGATCGCCGTGCTCATGCATTCGCTGGCACTACGTAAGGCAGAGGAAGGAACCATATGAGCGACACGGACGACATGTCCCCCAAGAACCTCACGACCGAGACCTACGAGACGGGCGTGGAGGGCATGATCTGTCGGCAGTGCGAGGACGTCGTAGCCTCCGCCCTGCTCTTCAAGCGAGGCGTGGTATCGGCAGACGCGAGCTACTGGAAGGGTGTCGTGAGGGTGACCTATGACCCCGCACTCACCACCGTCACCTCAATAGAGGGCACGCTGGCGGACGCCGGCTACCCGGTCCGCACAGGGACGGGGACGCTCGGGCGTCATAAGCGACGTCGCGTCGATCGTGGCGACCATCGCGCTGTTCCTCGTCTTCAAGAACCTCCACCTGGCCGACGTCCCCAAGGCCGAACAGGGTGCGTCGATGGGGCTCCTCTTCGTGATCGGCCTCCTCACGAGCGTCCACTGCCTCACGATGTGCGGAGGCATCCTGCTCTCGCAGACCTGTGGCACCGACCTGCTGCGTGCCCAGTCGCCACAGGGCACCGACGCCGGGAGGAACCCCGCCCCCACCCGTGCCCGGCCCCTCGTCTCGGCCCTCGCCTACAACGCGGGACGGGTCGCGCTCTGTTGTGCGCTCGGAGCGGCGTTCGGCGGCCTGGGAACCGTGCTCACCTACACGAAGGACATGCGGAGCATGGTCCTCACGCTGGCTGGGGCGGCCGTCGTCCTCGTCGGCCTGCAGATGTGGGGCCTCTTCCCCTCCCTCAGGAGGCTCGAGGTCGTCCCGCGACGCCCCAAGGGGACGAACCTCCCGAGCCGGCATGGGAGGGTATGGAGATGGCCCGCTCTCGTCGGCGCGGCGACGGCCCTCATGCCCTGCGCTGCGTCCTACACGATGTGGCTCTTTGCCATGGGGACGGGCTCGGCTGCGTCAGGCGCCCTCTCGATGTTGGCATGGTCACTGGGCACGACCCCGCTCATGGTCGCGTTCGGCTGCGCGGGTGCGGCGGTTCCACGGCGCTGGTCGAAGTGGATGCTCCGGGTAGGCGTGATACTCATGCTGGCCCTTGGCCTCAAGATGCTCTCGAACGGGATCGCGCTCATAGGCTGACCCTCGGCGCCGTCAGGCCGGATGCCTCCCTACGCGGCGACCTTCCGTACCACGACCGCGAGGCCGAGAAGCACGACCGCCCCAAGCGCGCACGGAGCCGCGGAGGTCCCCTCGTCGGCCGTGTACGGCGTGCCGACCTTGGTCACGGAACTCGCCTGCAGGACGGCACCCGTCGCGACTTCCGTCGTGGCCGCGCCGCCCGTATCGGCCGTGCCCCCATGTACCACGGGGGTCACCGGTGTCGCTGGCGTGGTCGCGGCAGCGGCCGCCACCACGACCGTGTACTCCTTGCTCGCGCTGCCACCGCCGTTGGTGGCCGCCACGGTGAAGGCGAACGTCCCCGCCTTCGTGGGCGTGCCCGTGATGCGGCCGGTCGTGCCGTCGAGCGTGAGGCCGTCAGGCAGCGCCCCTGCCGAGACGGACCAGGTGATGGGTGCCGTGCCGGTGGCCACGAGCGTCACGTCATAGGCCGTGCCCTGCGTCGCCCCCGCAAGCGACTCCGTGGTGATGGATGGCTTCTCGTCTGCGAGGGGATTGCCGAACACCTTGATGGGAAGGTTGTCATATGAGGCAGCATAGCCCGCGGTCTTCTTGAAGCTGTCGATCACATCCGTGTAGTCGACCCATTGGCCGTTCTGGCATACGTAGCTCTCACCCTTGTTGACGATGCCCCTTATGGCCGTGCCGGCCTCCTTGTAGAAGAGCTTGTGCGTGCCCTCATAGGTGACCGTCTCGACGACCGCATACCTCTGGCCCTTCTCGAGGGTGACGGACATCGGCAGGGGCTCACGATGGTACCCACCGTAGGTGTACGACTTGGTGAAGTCTGCGACACGTGTGCCATCGACAGGGTCGGCAGCGTCATCTCCCAGGAGGAATACCTGGTAGCGTACCGCGGAGCCGGGCGTGGTGGTCTCAGATGACACGGCCTCGAGGCTCGTACGCTCATCGGCCGTGAAGACGTTGGCCATGGACGTGGTGTCATCAGCGTCGAAGGAGCGGATGTAGGACTCCATGAAGTCATACTCGTCGACCAAGGAATAGTCCTCGTCGGAGGCCTCCCCCTCGAGGGAGCTGACATCGTAGTCGAAGGACTCCGCGCCAGCGATGGACGTGTCGTAGTAGGAGAGATAGAAGTACCCGTCGTCGCCCCAGGTGGAGTAGTTGGGAGCCTCCTCCGTAGACGAGCCCCAGCTGTTCTTCACGATCCAGGCGCCGTCGCCCGGAGGAGACATGCTGGCCCCATCAGAGGTCGTGCCCTGGGCGAAGTTCTCCTTGGGATAGTCGTCGTCCCAGCCGACGACGCAGACGGCATGGTTTGCCAGGCTGCCCATATACCCGTAGCCCGCATATTTGACAGGATATGCATAGCTGGCCCACGTCTGCGTGTTCGTGACGTCGTCCCTCGCGTCGATTCCGGCGCAGTAGCCGATCTCCACGGCCCTCCCCTGCGAGAGCTCGTCCTTCATGGCATCGATGCCGGACTGGTTAAGCGTGACGGTGCCGGTCTGGGCGTCGACCGTTCCATAGGCGGACGGGAGGATACAGCTCTGCTCGAGCGGGATGGTCTGCGTGAAGCGCAGGCTCTGGTCCACGGACCAGTCACCATCCTTGGACCAGAACCATATGCCACCGCCCTTGCTCGTGTCCTTGGTACTCCCCACTCCCTTGTATGGGGCCACACTCTCGAGCACGGGACCCGCCCCTGAGGCGTAGACGGACGAAGCAACGGACGCACCGCCACCCCCATCCAGCACCCAATCGCCCTTCTCCGCGTTGGAGAGGCTGTCGAAGTCGTCGGGGAGAATCCAGCCCTCGCCGTCCTGGTCCGAGCCAATCTGGAGGGGCGTGTGGGACATCCAGGCAAGATGGAGCTCGGAGAGGTCAAGGTCGAGGTCTGTGCTGGAGACCCCCATCTCGTTGAGGATGCTCTCCTCGGAGGCCGCAGTGGCCCCGAAGGCCCAGCAGGTGCCCCAGGGATTCTGGAGCTTGACGGAGGTGACGTAGCTCGTGCCGCCCGCATACTCTCCGGCGCCCGTCCTGGTGCCGCCCACATGACGCAGGTCGAACCACGAGGGGTAGCTGCTCTGGACGGAGAGCTCAGCCTCCGTGGAGCCCTCGGGATAGTCGTACGAGTCGTTTGGCGGAATCGAGGAGGTGCCCTCGGCATACGAGGCCACAGGCAGCAGCGCTGCCGAGAGACACACGCCGACGACGACCGCCACGAGACCCTTGGTCTTGAACCCGTGTCTGGCCATGGAGACCCCTCCCCTGCCGTTCGGTTGGGACGAGGATACCTGAAGCGAACCCAAGCACCGGCGGCGCATCGGTCAGCGGCAGGAAGAGGGGATGAGGGGGAAGCCCAGGCCGGCCCATATGCCGAGCCGCTCCTTCCCTACCGCGCGTCGACCACGAAGACCGTCACGTGACCTATATCGCTTACTCCCTACGCTTGGAAAGAACCTTCTCGGCCTCATTGAGCGAGTCAAGATATGACCGCTCGACAGGGGAGACCTCCTGCACCTGATAGCGACGGTACTCCCGCTCGGCCTTGGTCATGGCCTGCTCGTGACTCACCGTTCCCGCACCCTCGAGCACATCTGCGCCTACGGTACGAATCGTATTGTCGAGCTGCTCGACATAGTCAGCCATGTAAGTGGGCAGATGACTCTGGGCACGGAACTCAGCCAGGTCGAAGAACGCTGACACGAGGTTATTCAAACGCTTGAGCTCGTCTTCCTCGAGATAGTTCTTGGCTACTCGTGTATCAGCCAAGGTCACCTGTTTGCCGGCGAATGACGTGAGGCCCATAAGAGGTCTCTCGGCATCGGCACGCTCGAATATGACCTCGGCAGCAGTATGGCCATGAGCAGCAAAATGAAGCTTGTTCTGGACCAACTTGAAGAACTCTGTGGACTCTTGAGCCTTCGGGTCGTAATCGACCGCTGTGGCTTAGAGGTCCAGGACCTGCCGATAGAGCACCTTCTCGGAAGATCGGATATCACGAATGCGGTCGAGGAGCTCGTGCCAGTAGGAACCACCACCGCTACCCTTAAGGCGCTCATCGTTCAAGGCGAACCCTTTGACCATATACTCTTTAAGGACCGCTGTGGCCCACTGTCGAAAAGCCGTGGCACGCCTGGAGTTCACCCTATATCCCACGGATATCACAGCATCGAGGCTATACGCCGTCTTTGGACGCATAGGAGTACCAGCGCTATTCATTTGCACTTTCTGCAAATTTCGGGTTGTGCTGGGCTCATCGAGTTCACCTTCATCGTAGATATGCATGAGATGCCGCGATATCGTGCTCACTGACACACCAAAGAGGTCAGCCATCTGAGCCTGAGTGAGCCAGACGGTCTCGCCCAAGAGGGATACCTCGATCTTGGTAGTGCCATCAGCAGCCTCGTACATGACTATCTCGCCAGATTCGTCCATCATGTCCCTCCCCCGCCGATATCCGCAGCGAATCAGTGCCGTATAAGGCATTCCCGCCATTCCAAGGAAACGATAGCAGGCTCAGGCTCACGACCTGCCGGGGCACCACCGAAACATGCCGGGCGCCGTCAAGCGTAGCCCCTTACCGCGCGTCGACCACGAAGACCGTCACACGGACCTGATGCTCGGGGTGCTCGGTAGGATCGACCTGGGCGACCTTTGCCGTGAAGGCGCTGCCATGCCCGAAGAAGAGCAGCTGCGCGATCGACGCGTTGCGGTCTGCCGGGACGTAGCCGATCTTGGTGGTGCCACGCATGACGGCGACGGCCTGCGGGTCGTACGGGTTGTCGGGCTCGGCCACGAGCGAGACGGACGTGCCGGGCTTGAGCTCGTCCGCCACCTCGAGCCCGTACCAGTGCGAGAACCCTGCCACATGAAAGCTCATGAACTCACGCGATGGCTCGTACATGATGTCCTCCTTGGACGTGTCCCACCTTCGAGGACAGCGTACGGGAGGGGTGGGACATCAATGCACGACCCTCGCGCGCATTTCCCCAACTCATCTCAT
Organism: Atopobiaceae bacterium; assembly: GCA_022483015.1. Classification (NCBI taxonomy): domain Bacteria; kingdom Bacillati; phylum Actinomycetota; class Coriobacteriia; order Coriobacteriales; family Atopobiaceae; species Atopobiaceae bacterium. The sequence goes on from JAKVOB010000001.1 coordinate 2,237,609, forward strand.
CGATTTCCCCAACGCATGAGCATAGGAATCCCCAGGTGGCATCTCGCGACACCGGTCACTCATCCCAGTCGTACAGGGCCTTTCCCAGCTCGATGACCTCCTGGTAGAGCACCGTATGCCGGTCATCGACATCCTCGTCGTAATGGAAGTGGCCGAAGTACCAACGGCGGTAGGTGAGACGGTCCTCGAGGTTGTCGAGGAACCCCGTGAGCTGATCATGGTCGATCTGGCCCTCGTCCGAGCGCAGCACCTGCCCGAGCATGCGGTCGGCACAGGTGTGCGTAAGCACGTAGTCAACCTTCCAATCCGCGTCGTCAAGGGAGGCCAGGGCACGGTCGTACTCGTACTCGTCTGGCAGCTCCTCGGCGAACCACGTCTCGCCAGGGACGCGCCAGGCCTTGTCCACGCTCGTGGCACCACCCATGACGAAGGCGGTCGTGCCGCCGAGCTGATAGGTCTCGCCGCGCATGAGATGGATGATGTGCGGCCAGTCCTCGTAGCACTGCACCCTGCCACCGAACAGGTCGTCCTCGGGAAGGTCCTCGAACGCGGGGTAGTACTCGTGGTTGCCGTCGACGAAGAGGGTGGTCCAGGGACGCGACTCGAGCCAGCCAAGGTCGTCCGAGTTGTCCGCGACCGAGTCCCACGGCAGGCCGAAGTCGCCGAGGATGATGACGTAGTCGTCGCGCGTGAGCCCATAGCCCTCGGGGAACACCTCCTCCTCGAGCTTGGACCTGTCGAGGCCTCCGTGGTAGTCACCAGTGACGAAGAAACGAGACATGGGCACCTCCTGGACACATCAGGCTCGCAAACAGCTCCAGCCTTTACATCTCTGCCTCAGTATGGAGTTCCTCAAGAAGCCCCACGGTGATGATGCTGGATGGCAGAGCTACAACAGCGACACCCATGAGAGACGAGATCATCGCGACAGTTCTACCGACCATCGTGGTGGGATAGATATCCCCATAGCCGACCGTAGTCAGGCTTATGACTGCCCAATAGATGGCATCAAAGAGCGTTCTGAACGTGTTGGGCTCGACGTTGAAGACGACAAGCGCAGAGATGAGAATGTAGGCCACCGCAAGACCAAGTACAGCGAGAAGCGCCTGGCGCTTCCGTGACAGCACGTCTACGACGACGCGGAGGCTCTTTGAATAACGAATCAGCTTGAAAGCCCGCATCACACGCACAAGGCGCAGAAGCCTTGAGACCTTCCAGGCCGAACCGAGCAAGTTGAAGGCTGGCAGGATAGTCAGCAGGTCGACAATGGCCATAGGCGTAAACGGATAGAGGAAGAACGAACGCGCTCCCATATGAAGCCGTAGGTCTGATGTCATCCAGCGCAAGGCATAATCGACGATGAATATCGTGACCGTTCCGTATTCGATAATCGAGAACCCAAGATTGTCCTCTTTGAAGCATAGGGGCAACATGCTTACCAGGATGATGATGGTCATCGCACGGCCGTAGAAGACTCCGACTTTGTCGTCCTCGTCATCGCTATGCAGAACCTGGTCAATCCGTGCCCTTGAGATCAAGCCGCTCATCCGTCCTTTTGATTGCCAGCAATTTCCACGCAATATGATAGGCACCCATAAGATTGGCGGGCTTCATTAGTGGCTCCATCAGGTACTCCAAGCAACATGAATTATGGGAGCCATCCACAACGTGCTGATTGATGAGGTACGCTGCTCCTACCCCAGCCCGTTGAATCTCGAGAAGAACGCCTTGAGCCGACCTACCACACGCTCCTTCATGTCCTCGTAGGCATTGTCGGAGCTGCGAAGCAATCGCCCATCAGAAGGACATGGTCAACTGAGGTCCCAGCTCCTCATACTTCTGAGCTGGTCTTGTGTCAATGAGAATGGCCCTCTCTTCATACTGCTTCTCGGTTAACAGAAGCGCTGTTACTGCGCCCGTTGGAGGCAAGTTCGCCTTTAGCCTCTGGAGGTGAGACTGGGCTCGATCTCTCGAGGAGAGTACCCGCGAATAGACGCTGAACTGTTCCATGTAATAGCCATCCTTGATAAGGAACTTCCTGAACTGGGCATAGGTCTTTCGTTCCGTCGAGTTGCCAGTCGGAAGGTCGAACATCACAAGAAGCCTCATTGACCTCATGACCTCTCCTACTCGTCCGAGAACATCTGTAGCGGCACAATTGAAGGAAGAAGAAGTTCTGAATAATCGGCGTCATAGACAGCGGCTTTGAGCGAAACGAGCATCAACTCAATGGCGGTCTGCGACGTGACGAGTCTCCCATCAAGTTTGACGAGTCGTTCAAAAACAGAAGCGAGCACGATTTTCTTCTCATGGGTGAGATCGCCTGCCAGGTGCTGTTTTACCACGATCAAGTCTACGAGCGGTCTGAACGGCTCGATGAGATCATCGACAAGATTGAAGGCATTGAGCTCGTTATGGTGATTTAGGCCACGAGAGACGAGCCACCCGCCAGCAACTGCAGCCCGGGCGACACCCGCCCTCAGGATGTTATAGCCATAGTTTAGAGGACCAGAATAGGGCCCGATGCGTCGGTTGCCATCATCAATGAGCTCCTTGAAGTAGGCTGCCGCAGCCGCGCCCTCACGATTATCAGTATCGCCAGACTTGACCTCAGCTACATAGCGCCCTACAGAGCATGGGCTCTTCCCACAAAGCTCCAGCACACTTGCTTGATTCGTAATCTTCGCCTTTACGATTCTCTGCCACAGACGCTTCTGCATCGGCTTCGAAATCGCAAGCTGATTCTCAACGATATCGGCATGACGTGAATGAGCGCCCAAGGGTAGGAACAAACCGTTCGGCATATGGTCATCTCCGCATAGCATCACTCCAATTCCCCCGTCTGCAAGTTGGGACAGGGCTGCCGTTGTGATCTGTGCTTGATGCGTTTCAAGAATTACGACCCAGATGTCCTCGAAGGGCACTCTTACCTGTCGCTCATCCTGAATGATGAGCAGAGCTTTGTCACAAGCAGAAAGTTTTGCGGGAGACTGGATGCAGATCGTTCGTTTAGGCATCGTTACTGCACCTCCAGAAAGAGGTATGATAATCACAGTTTAGGCGATAGTTGTACCAACTGGGGAGTTGAGCGGAACAAGCGCCTAGACAAGGGAATCTTCGGTTTACCGATGATTACCCGCAAGGTTAACCCGTCTCATCCTCTGGATGGGGCGGGCGATCCTTTTTCTAGGCACCATTCCCTGAATTCCGGGCTGTAGGAGTCATATTTGAGCCTTCTAGTTACAGAATATCTTCGTTCCATACCAAAGAACCCCCTGTTCGCAGAGGGTTCTTTGGGTCAGGCATTGTACCAACTGGGGAATTGAGCGGGCGCCAAGACAGTGACCCATCGACGCGCTGCCAGCCGACCATTGTACCAACTGGGGAATTGAGCGGGCGCCAAGACTGGAACGTCTTCGCGAAGTTGTCCCAGTCCATTGTACCAACTGGGGAATTGAGCGGGCGCCAAGACTTGGCATCATCGATGCTGATCGTGGTCACGATTGTACCAACTGGGGAATTGAGCGGGCGCCAAGACTGTGTCGTGCCGTTCCCTCCTTGGACGACCATTGTACCAACTGGGGAATTGAGCGGGCGCCAAGACTCGTCGGGCAGTCGTAGCCGAGCTGGTCCGATTGTACCAACTGGGGAATTGAGCGGGCGCCAAGACCTCCAAGGCTGGTCCGTCTATGTCTCGAAGATTGTACCAACTGGGGAATTGAGCGGGCGCCAAGACTCTTGCGAAGCTCCACCGCACGCGCCGCGCATTGTACCAACTGGGGAATTGAGCGGGCGCCAAGACCATGCGACATCGGCGACGTGACCGGGCTCTATTGTACCAACTGGGGAATTGAGCGGGCGCCAAGACTCGATTGTCTCGCTCATTCGTCCTCCTTCGATTGTACCAACTGGGGAATTGAGCGGGCGCCAAGACTCAGCATGAGTCGGCCCCGTGCTTCTCGCGATTGTACCAACTGGGGAATTGAGCGGGCGCCAAGACGGGTAGCGGTCGAGCCAAGCTCCACCTTGAATTGTACCAACTGGGGAATTGAGCGGGCGCCAAGACCAAGACCTAGCGACACGTCTTAAAGACCCAATTGTACCAACTGGGGAATTGAGCGGGCGCCAAGACTCCCAGGCGGGCTCGTGCGAACGCTCAGGGATTGTACCAACTGGGGAATTGAGCGGGCGCCAAGACGTGAAGTTCACATACGCAAACACCATGGCCATTGTACCAACTGGGGAATTGAGCGGGCGCCAAGACCAGACGTAGTGCCCGGCGTGCTCGCGGTCAATTGTACCAACTGGGGAATTGAGCGGGCGCCAAGACCGAGCAAGTAAGCGAGCCCCCATCATCTGCATTGTACCAACTGGGGAATTGAGCGGGCGCCAAGACTGTAGCTGGTGAACGTCCTCCGCGACACGTATTGTACCAACTGGGGAATTGAGCGGGCGCCAAGACCGTCGGAAAGAGCAGTTACGAGCGATAACAATTGTACCAACTGGGGAATTGAGCGGGCGCCAAGACTGGCGTGAAGCAGCAGTCATACGTCTGCATATTGTACCAACTGGGGAATTGAGCGGGCGCCAAGACAGGGTGCCTCCGTACTCTGCAACTGCGACGATTGTACCAACTGGGGAATTGAGCGGGCGCCAAGACAGCGTGTAGGTCTTGCTTCCCGTGGTGGCGATTGTACCAACTGGGGAATTGAGCGGGCGCCAAGACCGCTTGGGCAGTCGTAGCCGAGCTGGTCAGATTGTACCAACTGGGGAATTGAGCGGGCGCCAAGACCGGAACAGCCCATCGGTGCGGCCATCCACTATTGTACCAACTGGGGAATTGAGCGGGCGCCAAGACTTCCTCCACCTTATCGTCGGCTGCCATGAAATTGTACCAACTGGGGAATTGAGCGGGCGCCAAGACGAGTCGACGATGACAGTACCGAGGCCGAGGATTGTACCAACTGGGGAATTGAGCGGGCGCCAAGACACACGCTCTCGGTCAGGTCTGACTACCTGCATTGTACCAACTGGGGAATTGAGCGGGCGCCAAGACACACGGGATGGACCCAGCACACGCAGCGTCATTGTACCAACTGGGGAATTGAGCGGGCGCCAAGACAAGGTGGTGGCATAGATGGCAACTGGTATCATTGTACCAACTGGGGAATTGAGCGGGCGCCAAGACTGACACAGTCGCTCGTGTACATGTTCGCGGATTGTACCAACTGGGGAATTGAGCGGGCGCCAAGACATGTGCTTCAGGGCGTTGTTTGCGCAGTCGATTGTACCAACTGGGGAATTGAGCGGGCGCCAAGACTCGCAGCTGGTCAGCGCCTCACGTTCACGTATTGTACCAACTGGGGAATTGAGCGGGCGCCAAGACGGTCCGTAGATCCCGAGGAGGACGCGCGATATTGTACCAACTGGGGAATTGAGCGGGCGCCAAGACTAGGTTCCGTCCGTTACCGCCGCCATCGGCATTGTACCAACTGGGGAATTGAGCGGGCGCCAAGACGGAACGGTGGCATACACCGACGGGCAGAAGATTGTACCAACTGGGGAATTGAGCGGGCGCCAAGACTCTGCGACCTCGCGGGCCTGCTCCATGCAAATTGTACCAACTGGGGAATTGAGCGGGCGCCAAGACTATGCTTTCTCCTTCTGAGTAGCTTCGCGATTGTACCAACTGGGGAATTGAGCGGGCGCCAAGACTAAGCACGTTGATGTCGTCTGGGTCGGTGAATTGTACCGACTGGGGAATTGAGCGGGCGCCAAGACTCGCGGTCATCCTGGTCATCGAAGGTCGCGATTGTACCAACTGGGGAATTGAGCGGGCGCCAAGACCCATCAAGGCACAGGACAGGCCGGACCTCAATTGTACCAACTGGGGAATTGAGCGGGCGCCAAGACGCAGGAATGCGAGGTATCCACTCCCGCCGAATTGTACCGACTGGGGAATTGAGCGGGCGCCAAGACCTCAAGGAGAGCGGCCTGCCATGCGAGCTGATTGTACCAACTGGGGAATTGAGCGGGCGCCAAGACCTGACGCTGAGGATGCAAAGCAGCACTACCATTGTACCAACTGGGGAATTGAGCGGGCGCCAAGACGGGGGCCTTCCTCATGCCGTGACCTCGGAAATTGTACCAACTGGGGAATTGAGCGGGCGCCAAGACTCCTTAAAGCGGACGGGTGACAGGACCTCGATTGTACCAACTGGGGAATTGAGCGGGCGCCAAGACCGCTCGAGGTAGCGTTGCTTCTGAGTCGCCATTGTACCAACTGGGGAATTGAGCGGGCGCCAAGACTCGCCGTTTACGAAGCTCCCGTCTCATATGATTGTACCAACTGGGGAATTGAGCGGGCGCCAAGACACGACCACCGACCCGATATGCGCAAGTGGAATTGTACCAACTGGGGAATTGAGCGGGCGCCAAGACCTACAGCTTCCACGAGCTCGGGGGAAACCGATTGTACCAACTGGGGAATTGAGCGGGCGCCCTTAGCAGATTGTACCAACTGGGGAATTGAGCGGGCGCCAAGACCAGAGGCCGCAGAGAGGCCACCGCGCCGACATTGTACCAACTGGGGAATTGAGCGGGCGCCAAGACGGCAGAGGTCGATGAACTCCGACTGCTTCGATTGTACCAACTGGGGAATTGAGCGGGCGCCAAGACCGAGCGTCGCGTAAGGGTTCGCCTCGGTCCATTGTACCAACTGGGGAATTGAGCGGGCGCCAAGACGACCTACCGATTCATTACTCATTTGTGCGATGACGCTGATTCAGCAACGATGCCCCAGCACGTCTTCTTGTATGACGAACAGCGCAGAGTCCCTCCCCAGAGAAGAGACTGTCAATAACGGAGTAATGGCCTCGCCCGTATGCATGTCATGAAGCTCCATATTACAGTTGGTAATACCGAATGACCAGAAACGCAGAAGCACGCCATCCAGCGAGATAACGTCTCCTCTAAACAACGTCACGGGTTTATGCCCCATAGCAGCAAGAGGTATGGGCTCCCATTCGGTCCTTGCAACGTGATTTTTGCAAGCCCTCGGCACATATGTGCCGTTCTTTATCGCAGGAATGTCAGCGTAATAGACAGGCTCTGCATAGTACCTACCCTTGACCTTCCCGTTGGGCCGAGCGTCGGGATCAAGCCAGAGCCGTAGGAAGGCCATGCCGTCGATCAGACGAGCAGACCCATCCTCAAGTATCTCTACATTCCCCTTCTTGACCGTCTTGCCCCCTGACCTCAAGCGGCTCAGCCCGGTCTTCTCATCCGCCTTACCTTCATAGTGGTACAGAGTATCCTCGAAAGCACGCCCCGTTACTCCATGATTGACCATGCGGGTAGGAATGACCTCTTCCCTCCTCGCCAAAACATCGTCCGCAAACGTCGGCCAAGGCTGCGTATCTGCGAGTCGGCTCTCTCTGTTTGCCTTGAATGCCTTGGCTCCGCGTGCTCGCTCTCGAGCCACCTTCTGTACCGTCGCCTCATTGCAGGCGGCGATAATTGCGGCATCAACCGCATGGTGCCGATCGTCGCTGCGGTCCTTGCTGTTGTTCTCGCCCGTGTTCAGGCCCCAAACCCATCGCAGATTACCGGTCGCTCCGCCTGCCACCGCCAGCACGTGCTTCGTTCTACCATCGTCAGGGAACAACAGGGTGTCCTCAAGGTAACTCTTCACAGCACGTGACATATACCGGGTGTCATTAAGGTTTCGCGCCAGAAATGCGGCTTCGTGGTCACCCTCTGCTAAATCATCGTTAAGTAGATTGCGGCGCTTTCTTGGATCCTTCACTTGCTCGATTACGCGAGCACGGTAATTTTCCCAATCTGGTGCTGACGAGTCTTCTTCCATCCACTCATAGGGAGTACGTTCGCGCTTGTCCTGATTACTCTTGGCAAGTACAAGCACCTTGTTCGCCCTACCGTCATCGCATGTCCGTGAATAAGGCAGGACATGGTCGATTTCACAATAGTGGTCCTCGCGAATCATGCGCTCATACTCGATTGTCTGCCCGGTATAAATGTCCTTGTTGCCCTGCTCGAGCCACAGACCATACATCCTGAGCAGCTTTCCTCGCACCTCTTCTGGTGCGATGCCAAGCGACTCTCCGATGGTTTCGCTCCAGGCTTTGTTGTTTGCTTGGTTCCTTAGGTTCGACTTGGCAATCTTGGCCTTTTCCTTGCCAGACTGCTTGAGCTCCCTACCAAGTTCGATATGAATTTCGTCTGGCACACCATAAATCTTGATAATCGCATTTACGATGCGACGCATACGGCCCATGGCACGAAGGACAACGGGATTATTACACGTTGGGTCATAGAGGTAGTACGGCTCCAGCACCGTACTCTTTGTCTGCTCATGGTGAAGACGAAGGTTCAACAAGCCCGATGCCTCTTCAGCCTCGGTAAGCGTCATGACCGCAGAATCGTCAAAGGAATCGAGTAGGAGCCTGATGGCTTTGAGACTCCTGTTGCCATAACCGCTAAACACCTTGCTTGAAAAAGGTAGCGCGGATATCGCGTTCTCGTCAGCCTCACCAAGATCAAGAGGTTCGAGCTGCGCCCTCAGACTGTCTTCCGTACTCGCATAGGTCAAGGCCTCGCCGATGGCATCGGCAAAGGAATGGTCTTGGAGCATCCTCTCCATCAGTGCGGTCGGAATACCATGTTTTCTCATGGAGCGCCACGCCTTTGGAATGAAGACCTCACTCTTCTTCTCATCATCTCGAGCAATCCCCTTAAACAGGGAACGCTCAGAGAGGTCAAGGTCCTTTCTAATCCTGCTATAGGTGACTTTGCAGTCCTTGTTGCCTTTTATGAAGGCAGGAGAGAATAGCAGTTCGAGATATTGATCCCTCTGGTCGGAAGTGAGTCTCTTCTCGTCTCCAGACTCCTCAACAATCACAAGGTGACCGAGACGCTCATAGGCCCTGCAAAGCTCTGAGGAAAGATCCGCGTTGGCGGCCCGGCGCTCGTCCTCGAAGTAGACGCACTTCCCTACCTGTGAGTACACCTTGGCATCATGGCCAAGCGTCTCCTTTTCCCATTGCATGCAGGAGATGTATTCATCTACCAAGTTGGATGAAACCTTGGGGTTTCCCAGCCGCTCCTGCGCTTGCAGAAGCTGTCGCGCCTCTTCTGCCAACTGGCTATTGAGGACACACAACTCATATTTGCCAGACTTGTTGCGAGACTCGCCCCTCGCGTTGAGCATCTCGCCGACGGTTCTATATCCATTGGCCTTCATTAGGGCAGCATTCTCTTGAACAGCCTTGAGAACCTTGCCATCTTCCTCGCTTACAAGACCCTCGTCAGCACTTGCTGCATCAACATGTCCAATACCGTGCGGAATATAACCACGCCTACCAGATAGGGAATAGAGGACCTGGGCAAGCTCTCTGTCGCTGAGAAGTTGGTCAAGACCGCGAGCTCTTAGCTTTAGAGTGGGTCGATCTCCCGGCTTAGTTTGAAACCACTGTTTGTCAGCCGTTTGTGGAACGAGCCCATATTGAACAAGGATCTTAAGACAGTGCTTCTGACGGTTCTTCGTACGCTCGTTGTTCCTTCGAATGCTCCGGGCATTCCTTCGTACGACGGCAAGGCTCGTATGGGTCTTATCCGTTTGCGGCGTATCAAAAAGATGGGAGCCCATCTCGAGAATTTTATGATTATCCATATCAAGGAGCGCGAATCCGCAGCTCGCGATACCTGGGTCGAGACCCAGAACATAATATGGGCGCACCTCATCGTTCTTGGCCATACAAGTCATCCCCTATGGAAGACGTCGTTGATACGCCTATCGTAGCCCTTTGGTTCAGGTCTATTCCGATAGACTGAATTTGTGGTTACGACGTCCGCGCGCCAGCCCAGTTCTGCCATCTTTAGCGGATTTCACAAGGAGGTTCCCCATGTCCCTCTTCTCACACCCTGAGCCAGTCTTCGCCAAGGAGGGTTCCTCGGCCACCGACGAGCTCGCCCAGATGCAGGCCCTTCTCCCCCGCATTGCTCCGTCCGACCGTTGGCGCCTCGAACGTGACATCCACATCAAGAAGGCAGGCATCGACGGCGAGGATGAGATCACCTTCCAACTCAGGAACTCGCACCTCCCCATCTATGTGATCCACGACCTCAACCTCGAGCACGGCGACCTCTCGAGCCAGATCGACTTCCTCGTGATCGCGCCCTACGTCAATGTCGTCATCGAGTGCAAGAAACTCACCGGTAACATCACGGTCGACGACCAAGGGCAGTTCATCCGCAACTTCGACCGTGACCACCGGCACGTCCGCGAAGGCATCGAGTCGCCCATCTCGCAGAACAAGCGACACCTCGAGCTTCTGAGGTCCATCCGTCTCTCAGAGAAGGGTACGATCGGCCGCATCGCCTTTGACCATTGGTTCGATGACCTCTACGACTCCGTCGTGGTGCTGGCTAACGACAGGACCGTCCTCAACGACCGCTACGCGCCACGCGAGATCAAGGACCAGATCATCCGCGCCGACACCCTCATCGACTACCTGGGTCGCGCCAACGAAGCAGGCAAGAAGGCTGGCAACGGCAGAAGTTCCGACAAGGACATGCGCGAGGAAGCCGAGCGCTGGCTCACGCATGACATCCCCAGCAATCGAAACGTCACCTCGGGATACCAGCTGGCCGATGCCGCGGGCGTGGCGCAGACGAACATGCCGGCCACCAGTGGCAGCGTTGCCGTAGCCGAGGGCGTCCCCCTCTGCCCCGACTGCGGTGCGCCCATGGTAAGGCGCACGGCCAAGAAGGGGCCACATGCCGGCGAGCCCTTCTGGGGCTGCAGCCGTTGGCCGGACTGCAAGGGCATCGTAGACATCGTCAAGTGAGATTGGCAGAGTCAATCTCACTTGACGGCCATCGTACCAGCATAAACGAAGGTGGGGATACCGACATGTCCGGTATCCCCACCTCGACCCTCCGAAGTTACCTTGCCCTACTCCGGCAGCCCCGCATTGATGCACCGAGCAATGTCGCCCGGCTCTTGCATCTGCCTCAGGTTGCTCCTGAAGTCCTCGTCCATGACCAGCACGGCGAGCTTCGAAAGCAACTTGAGATGCGTGGTAGATGCCTTGTCCTCTGGCACCATCAGAGCGATGGAGACGTCGATGGGGGCCTCATCGAAGGACGGCCACGTAAGGGCCTTCGTAGTCCGTACGACTATTATGCCCACCCTGCCGATCGCATTCGACTTGGCATGCGGCACAGCAATGCCGTCCATCATGCCGGTGGGCCCCTCCTTCTCCCGGACCTCAAACGCCTTGAGCACATCGGCCACGCTCGCGCCGTAGCCCAACTCGACAGCCTTGCCCGAGATAAACCGAAGCACGTCCTCGCGACTCCCGAGGTCCTGCCCTACGAACACGTTCCTCTCCTCGACGAAGTCAGACACGACCTCTCCCTTCAGACCAAGCGGCTGTGTACCCGTACTAATTCTGCTCCTGACGCCACTGCGGCGTCTTCTGCTCGCGATAGATTGCAGCCTTGCCAACTGAGTTGAAGAGCTGCATCTTCTGCGTGACGACCTTCTTGGCTTCCACGATGCAATCAGGGTAGATGCAGTTGGGGTCCCACAGCTCCGTGGTGGAAAGAACCTCGCGGCACTTCTTGAAGAAGGCGTACTTGTAGTCGGACGAGATGTTCACCTTCTGGATGCCGATTCTGACAGCCTCCGCGACCTCGGCATCCGGATTCCCCGATCCGCCATGGAGCACAAGCGGGATGTCCACGACACCCTTGATGGACTCGAGCACGTCCATGCGCAGCTTGGGAGTGACGCCCTTTGGATACAGGCCATGGCAGGTGCCGATGGCGACCGCCAGGGTATCCACACCCGTCTCGGCCACGAAGCGCTTGGCATCATCGGGGTCCGTATACTTGACCTCAGTCATGCCCCCCTCGACCGACGTGCCAGTGGTGCCGATGGTACCGAGCTCGCCCTCGACCGAGACGTCGACCAGATGGCATACGTCAACCACCTGCTTGGTGGTGGCGATGTTCTCCTCAAAGGGCAGGAGCGACCCATCGATCATCACAGAGCTGAAGCCCGCATGCACAGCACGCACGATACTTGCTAGCGAGTCGCCATGATCCATATGGACCACGAATGGCACGGGGCTGTTCTTCACACGGTCGAGAACATAGGCGATGAAGTCATCCTTCACATATGCGAGCTCGGTGGGATGGATGGCGATGATGGCAGGCGAGTCGTTCTCCTCGGCAGCCTCGGCCACGGTGCGCATGAAATTGCTGTCCGCGACGTTGAACGCTCCGACCGCAAAGTGGTTCTCCTTGGCGACCTCAAGCATCTGATTCATGTTGATAAGCATGGTTCTCCTCTTTCTCGTTGTCTATGTCCCGTCGAAACCGAGGCCTAATCCCTGGCCTTGCCGCTCGACCCAGATACCTTGATGTAATGCCTTACCACCGCAGCACCAGCCGCCGCAGACTCGTTCATGAGTGAGGGATAGTCCGCCTTCGGCCGTTCAGCCAGCTCGTGCGCCAGATACTCACGCTGGGCGATCATGTAGTCCGTCCCCACGTTGATCTTGCTGATACCGGCTTCGATTGACTGAAGGATGTTCTTCTCGCCAGCCCCAGACCCACCATGGAGGACAAGCGGGCAGTTGGTTCGAGCAGCGATGCTCCTCACGATGTCGAAGTCGAAGGTCGGCACATAATCTGCCGCGTATTCACCGTGCGTGGAGCCATAAGAGACCGCGAGCGCGTCGATGCCGGTATCCTCGATGAAGCTAACAGCCGTGCCCGGATCTGTGAACATCCCCGTACTGGTAAGGCCGGAATCATCCACGCAACCCATGCAGCCGACCTCCGCCTCGACACTCGCGCCGTAACGTTTGGCCAGCCTTACGACCTCAGATGTGGTATGGACGTTCTCCTCGTACGGCTTCATGGATGCATCCACCATCACGCTCGAGAATCCTATAGCGAGACAGCGCTTGAGGTGCGCCACATCATGACCGTGGTCGAGGTTGATGGCGATGGGAACGGGAGTCTGGTCGACGAGCGTCCTGATGGCCGGTACCAGCACGTCGCAATCGAAGTATGCCTTGAGATGGTCCTGGAGGAGGTCGATGATGATGGGTGCCTGAAGCTCCGTAGCCGCCTGTATGATGCCGCGAGCACTCTCAAGGTTGAAGGCGTTGATGGCCATGACCGCATATCCGCCCGCGCGTGCCTTATCAAGCATTCCCCGCATTGGTACGTACATGCCGATGAACCTCCTTCCGCAACCGTGGCATTAGTCGAACTTCAGTGCACTGAGGTCGACGTCTGCCTCTTCCTCCTCGGGTGGCGCGACCTTGTCGGCTCCCTCGGGAAGACGCTTCTTGATCAGGACGAGCATCACGGCCGTCACGACGCACCCTGCAAGAAGGGCGAGAACCGCTCCAAGGGGGTTCGACATGGCTGGAATGACGAAGACGCCGCCGGAGGGCACAGGGCTGTTGACACCCATCGAGAAACTCAGCGCGCCGCACACACCGCAACCCGTAGCCGTGCAGATAACCGTACGAACGAGGTCGTTCATGGCGATGGGGATGACGCCTTCGGAGATCATGCAGAGCCCCATGGGGAACGCAATACCGATGTTGTCGACCTCTTCCGCATTGAAGATCGGCTTCTTGATCACACGGGAGATCACAAGCGCGAGCGTGACGCCAAGAGGCGGGACCATGGCAGCAAGGACCTTGATGCCCTCGGGGCCTTGGATGCCCTGGAGCAGCAGACCATCGCAGATGAGGTTAGGGACCTTGGAGATTGCGCCGCCGTAATCGATGCATCCGATAAACCCGATTATGAAGCCGTACAGGGCCTTCTGCGACTGGTCAAGACCCGTGATGAAGGCAGTGAGAGCATTCGTCATCCATACAACGGGGGTACCCAAGACGAAGTACATGATGAGGCCGGCAGCGATGGCTGTGAGTGTCGGCACGATCATCATGGGCATGAGCGCGTTAGCCCAGCGAGGTACCTTGATATAAGTCTCAAGAACGAGTGCGATAACGCCGGCAATGAAACCACCAATGATACCGCCAAGGAACCCTGCCCCAAGGAACGAGGCAATCTGCCCCATGAGGAAGCCTGGTGCCAGACCCGGACGGTCCGCGATGGCGTACGAGATGTAGCCTGCGATGAACGAGGGAAGCAGGCCCATGCCCAGGACGCCAAGGGAAGTCAACGCGTTGGGGACCGTGAGCTCATCGATTGATGTGATGGTGCTACCACCTGTGAGATTACCGATGGCAATGAGCAGACCAGAGGCCACGACCAGGGGAAGCATGTAGCTGATTGCGGTCAGCACCGCTTGCTTTGGATGAATCTTCTTGAGGACCGACTCCTGAGCCATTTCAGTTCCTTTCTGATGGGTGCGACACATGAACCATGCAGGACAGACCTAAGAGCTACTTGATGCCAAGCTGAGTCGAGATCTTGTTGAGTACGGCCTTCGGGGCCTTGATGGCCAGATCCGTCGGGACCTCGACCACCTGCTTGCCCTCGAACCTCTCGCGCCCCTCGATATGGACGTCGACCGCCAGCAGGACCACATCCGCGTCGGCGATCTGCTGAGGGGTCAACTCGTTCTCCACGCCGATGGTCCCCTGTGTCTCGAGATGAATCTCATGACCCAGAGCGCCTGCGGCTTTGACAAGAGCCTCCTTCGCCATATACGTGTGAGCAATTCCGCTACAGCAAGCGCAAACACCGACTATCCGCATGACCTCTCCCTCCATTGGCCTTCCGAGTAGACGCCCACACCTCGCGAGTGGGTGTATCTGCGTTTCATAATGTCACGTGATTTGGTTTGTTCAACCACCATAGGAAGATGGGCCATGAACGGACGCTATGCTCCGGTGAATGGTTCTCAGTTTCTATTATTGTTCTAGACTGAAATATTGTTTCTTATAGTCCATAAAGCGACAGAGTCATCCTCTTTGAGGCATGGGCTCCTAGACACCAAGGAGCTATCTAATTCAGCGTAATAGAACGCTCCTTGTCATCACTCAGACTCTTCATCTCAATCTTTGCATGTTCGAGAGCTTCGCTCGACCCATGGAAGAGCAGCAAGAAGAGGATGTCCATGACAAGGGTCGCAGTCATGTGCGATGAGAACTGCCGAGATGACAGGCTCTGGTCGCGCGTCGCGAGCAAGAACAGGTCATCGACACGCGAGGCAAGTGGAGAGTCCACAGCGCAGGTCAGCAGGATGATGGGCGCGTCGTTATCCTCTGCATTGTCAACAATGGTCTCTAGGCGCCTGGAATACCCCGACGTGGAGACGATCACGAGTACGTCCTTGTGCGTCAGAGACATGGAAGCGAGGACCATCTGCTCCGTGTTCGCCGGGCACACCGTGCGGATACCAATCTGCCCGAGCTTGAAAGCAAAGCTTGCGCAAGGAGGTATGGAGTTCCCCACAGCCGCGAACTGTACGGTATCAGCCTCTCTCAAGAGCTTGACCGCTTCTAGGACAGACTTCTCATCCAACATGGAGGCGGTCGTCCTAAGCTCCTGCACCCTGTTCGTGACGATATAGGAGATGGATTCCGGGATTGCATCCAGGGAGACCCCGTCGCTTGGAACGGATTGCTCTCCGTCCTCATTTACATCCTCGCGAGCGAGCGCGAGCCGCAGAGTCGCAAAGCTATCGAAACCAGCGTCCCTCACAAAACGCGACACGGAGGCACTAGAAGCCCCGCTCTTGTCGGCAATCTCGCGAACCGACAGGTGAAGAACGTCCTCTTTGTTGTTCAAGATGAAGTCGGCAACCTTGCGCTCAGCATCAGAGAGCTTCTCGTAGCACTGGCATATGGTGCTCATCGTATCCATCGTGTTCGCCATGGTATCCAGCTCTCGTCGGACGTCTCCAGTATATGTACGGTTGTATCACTCGTTTCAATATAAGCGATTCTCTGTAACTATGAACCATTCATACCCAGACCGCCCCGCTTGAAACGGAACTGCTCGCAGCCGTTGGCCGGACTGCAAGGGCATCGTGGACATCGACGGCTGAGCCGCCAAGCCCGCCGTTCCTCTCGCCCGCCTCTTGGGAGCCGATCTCGACCTCGACCGAACTGGTTAGATAAGCCCCACCTCACGCCCTGCGACGGGCCAGTGCCGCTCCTGCAAGGGCCATGAGCGCACCGAGCACCGCGACGCCTGCCGCCGAATGGTCGTTCTCGCCCGTAGTGGGCAGGACGGTGGCCGAGGAGACCGGCGCCGCCGAGGGCGTCTCGGCAGACGAAGCGTCCGAGGTCGCCGCCGGCGTCTCGGCAGAAGGTGTCGTGGGTGTCGTGGGTGTGGTGGACGACGTGGGTGTGGTGGGCGACGTGGGCGCCGCACCACCGGTGATGACGAAGGTGCCCGACAGCCCGCCGGTGAAGCGTCCCATGCCCGTGACGGTCACCTTGGCCGTGCCCGCCTCGACGTTGTCCGCATACGAGACCGTGTAGTCGACTCCCTCGGTGAGCACCTGGGAACCAAACCTCACACTCACCGCGGGCGTCAGCGCCTTGCCGGTGTAGCCCTGGTCGGCGATCGCGTCGATGGTCGCCTCCGCCATGTCGACCGCATAGGTGTCCGCCGCCGTGGAGGAGAAGACACGGTTGGGAGCCTCGACGGTGCCCGCCAGCACATAGAGGGTCCCGTCATAGGCGCACGCCGCGGGTATCAGCAGCGCCTTGTCGCTGGCGCGCTTGGCATACTTCGTCGGCTCCGCGCCATCGGCCGACATCAGGTAGGTATCCGCCGTCGGCGTGCCCGCGGCCTCATTGCTCAGCGGACCGGCGAAGATGAATCCGGAGGTCACGGTCGCCGGGGCAAAGCACAGCTGTCCGGTGTCGGTTATCAGGTTCCAGGCCTCCGCCTTCGCGCTCGCCAGGGAGCCGTCAGGTTGCACGACCTGCCTCTCCATGCCGTTGACGGCCGCGCCCTGGTTGTCGGCGTTCCAACCGTTCGTCACCAGGAACGTCCCTCTGTTGTCGTATGCCACACGGGGGCATTGGCCTGGAGTCGACAACGTGCCCACCTGAGTGAACGCACCGGTCCTCACGTCCACCTTCCAGATGCCGTCGTAGCTCTGGGAGCCTACCGCCTTGGAGCTGTCCAGGCCACCGAACAGATAGAGCGAGGTTCCATCCGAGGCCAGGCTCGCATAATGGATGCTCTCGCATCCCTCGAACGTCCAACCCGTCTGTGCCCAATTGCCTGCCGCGTCCAGGGTGATGATGCTCTTGACATAGTTGTCATCAACCAGCGCCTCTACGTACACGTACATCCGTCCCCGGACCACCGCGGCGGAATACATATATGCCCCGTCGCCGCTCACAGGGATATCGACCTGCTCCCAGGACTGCGAAGCGGGGTCATAACGCAGCAGGTGATCATATGTCCTCAACGTCGCCGTCTGCGGCAGGCAGTAGACATAGCCGCCGAAGCCCACCAGCTGCCAGCCGGTCCAATCGGCCATCTCGTCGGGATAGGGCATCTCGACGTTGTCGTAATAGGTGAGGTCCTTGGCTTGGTTCAGATATGCGACCAGGTTGCCGGTCTTCCCGTTGGTGCCGACCACTTGAATGCGCGCATCACCGCCCTCGAAGCCGGCGGGCAGTGCCACTTCCACGCTGGACTTATCGTCGCCCAGGTCGGTGCAGGACAGGACGCTCGCCTGCGTGCCGTCGATGCTGACGGTGGGATTCGACCCGAAGAAGTACCCCGTGATGGTGGCGGTCGAGCCGGTCGAGGTCGCAGAGGTCGGCGTGGCCGTCGGGTCGGCGGACGCGTCCAGCGCAATCCTGCCGCTACTCAGGCAAAGGTTCTCATAACGGGAATCGTAGGTGGTCGACCCCTTGACCAGGGCCGCCAGCTTCTCTGCTGAGGCGGTCGGATTGTCCTCCGCCAGCACCGCAGCCACTCCGGCCACAGCAGGGCATGCCATCGAGGTGCCCTGATCGTACGTATACGGTACGCGCGTCGATCCCAGCCCGATGCTGTCCACGCAGAGCGTTCCTGCCACCTTGTTTTCCTGATACACCCCGCCGACCTTGGCACCATCGACCATCAGGTACGATATCTCGATCTGAAAATGCGCCCAGTCGGTGTCAGCCGGCAGGTCAACGTACTGCCCACCCCAGGCATCGCCCGACATATTGAAAGCACCCTCCGCAGCCAAGTCCTTGAAGGACCCGTCCGTGCAACGGACGCTCACCTTCAAACCGATCTCCAGCGGTGTGTTCGCATCGTCAGGGATGGCGGAGTAGCGAATGCTCAGGTATTTTGGCTTAGCGGAGAGAGCGGACAGGTCCACCTCATTGGAGGTCGCATCGGCCAACCCAGGACTGGTGACCGGATCGTAGGCCAGGCCGATGCTTCTGTCCCCCTCGAACGACCGTGTGGTCACGGTGGTCTCGCCCGGGAACGAGAAGAGGTTGCCGGCCGAGGGCTGGACGGAGGCATCGAAACGGCTGCTTGCGTCGAAGCTCTCGTAGACCGTGGTGTCAGCCAGGTTCGCCTCGCCCAGGAAGCTGGGCTCAGCTGAGAGCACCGTGGACAGGACGGTGGCACCCGAGGCGAGCACGTCGGTGGTCGAGACCCCATAGTTGCTGAAACCGGACAGCGCCCCCGTGGGTCCTATGCTGTCCACGACGACGGCATAGGGGTTCTGGGCCAGGTTGGTCGCGTTCGTCGAGGTGGACGAGAGATCAGAGTCATCGTTACCCGACGCGAAGACGGATATCGCACCAGCCTGCCCCATCTGGGTGACGGCGACGGAGATGCTGCGCGATCCGTCCAGCCCCGTGCCCCAGGAGTTGCTGACGACCCTCACGTTCACGCCCGCGTCCAGCGCCGTCCTCACATAGGCGAACGCCTGGATGTAGGAAGCCGTCGTCCCCTCAGGGACCAGCGCCATGATGCGTGCGTCCTGTGACACACCCGAGGTGCCCTGACCGTTCCACTCGGCTCCGATGACACCGGCGCAATGGGTGCCATGATTGATCTGCAGACCCGTGGTGGAAGACGTCACGCTGGGATTGTCGGACCAGCCGCATGCGTCACCACCCAAGGCGACCAGGCTGGGATAGCTCATGCCATCGCGCCACATCTTGTTGGTCAGGTCGGGGTTGGTCTCGTCGACGCCAGTGTCGATGACCGCGACGACGGGCCCGTCTCCCACGCCCGTCGTGGAGTCCCATGCGGCGTAGTCGATGTCGATGCCTGCCGTGCCGCTTCCGCCCCAATGGCCGTCGTTCTTCTCGCCCCACTGGAATGCGGTCAGGTCGGAGCAGGTCGTCAGGCCCTGCCCGTCGACGGTCGTCGGCTCGTCGGCCTCCCCCGTGACCGTCTGGTCCAGCGTCTCCTGCAAGGTGAGCTGCGAGGTGGTCTGCGACGTGTCCTCGTCATCGGAGGAGACGTAGAGGTTGGGCTCCGCGAAGACCACGCGTGAGTCGGCCTGGAGCTCGTCGATGAGCTGCTCGGTGGTCTTCGAGGCGTCGCGCACCAGCACGAGGCGCTGGGTCGCATCCGCCGTGGCAGACTGCACCACGGCCTGCTCCTGGGTGGTGAGGTTGCCGGTATCGCACTCGCTCGTCACGGCGTCGTCAGATACGTCCATCAGGGTCGTGGCCGACGAGAGCAGGTCGTCGGCCTGGGTGCTCAGCCCCTCGCCGCCCACCGAGGAGACGACCAACGCGATGGCCTCGCCTTCCGCATAGGTCCCTGACTCGTAGCCGAAGGTGGTCGAGCCGGTGTCCGCCGAGGCCGCGCTCGCCTGACGAGCCGACATGACGGGCACGAGCAGGCCCGCCAGGGCCACGACGAGCAGCACGCAGGCACACCGACGGACCAGGCGATGGTGATGGCGGACGCGTTTCCCGACTACCATGGCATTCCCCTTCAAGACGAGGACCGTGTCACTTCACTGACGGGCGAGGCACTCAAGCCTTTGTTCAGGCGATTCTATCATTCTGGCATCGTGCAGGCGTTATGTCTGCCAGCGGTGCCACGAACGCGTCGAGCGGGTCGGGCTTCTCGGCGGGAGGGGCCGAGGGTGGGGCGGCAATGCCAGGCACGCACGAGACCGACGTCCTTCTCGGCTGGAAGACCCGTTGATCGGCTATGCCCCCAGACACCCTATGGGAATGACGTAGACGCCATCCTCCCGTTGGTAGGCCTGCTTGCCCAGACCCACGAGCACACCGAGGAACGATGGGGGAACGGTATGCGACGCCTTGTTGCCGACGACCTTCGCCTGGAGCCTCTTCAGATGGGTCGCCGCCTCCTCGACCTTGTCCTCGCCGAGGTTGACCTCGATGGCAGCCCAGGTGCCATCTGCCTTCTCGATGATGGCGTCCGCCTCGAGGCCTGAGTCATCACGATAGTAGTGAACTGGCGACGCGGATGCGTCGGGTAAGGCTCGGCCATAGACGATGAGATCTCGCATGCAGAGGTTCTCGAAGACGAGACCGAACGTCTGCCAGTCATCACGCAACGACCTCTCGCTCATCTGCAACGCTGCGACCGCCAACGACGGGTCTGCGAGGTAGCGCCGCTCCTTTGTCTGGAACCTCTTGGGGGAACGCGCAGGTGGTGCCCAGCCGCGCACCGGCTCAATGACATAGAGTGATTCGAGCAGCTCGATGTAGCGGGAAGCCATTCGCGGGCTCAGCATGGCATCGGCGTCCTCGTCACCATACATGTCGCGCGCCAGTACCTTATAGGTGACGAATTGGCCGAGGTTTCGAGATAGCGAGAGCAGGAGACGTCGCGCGACATCAGGACGACCACCCTGTGCCGGAACGCTCTGTTGAAACGTCGCTTCGAGATAGTCACGGGCTATCCTCTGGGCACGGGCCGGCGGAAGGTCTATGGTCTCTGGCCACCCTCCCCTGCAGCACAGTGAGATGAGCCGCTTGATGTCCATATCACAGTGGACTCGCTCAAACTTCCCCTCGAACAGACCCGCGAGCGAGACGTCTCCCGTAGAGTCACCAGACTCCTGCAAGGTCATCGGGAGCATACGCACCCTTCCGAACCTCCCGGCCCCGCTGTGATGGACCTCGTCCTTGTGAGGGGTCGAGGAGCCGGCGAGGATCCAGAGGCCACGAGTGCGACCTGCATCGTCGACCGCATGCCTCACCGTGTCCCATATGCGAGGAGCCAGCTGCCACTCGTCTATGACATGCGGCGACGCCCCTTCCAAGACGGAGGTCGGGTCCGCTTGGGCCATAGCAAGGTTCTGTCCCTCGTCGAGATAGATGATGCTGCTCGCATGCTCGCGTGCAGTCCAGGTCTTGCCGCACCACTTGGTCCCAGCGATCTCCGTGGCACCATAAGTCTCGAGGCACTCGTCAACCTCAGCATCGACGATACGGCTCAGATAACCTGTTGGCTTGATGCTGTGCTGGTTCCCATATGCCATGAGATACCTACCTTCGTTACCTGGGTTTCTACCATAATCCGAATATTCTACGTCCAGAATCCGAATTTCTTATGTCCAGAATCCGAACTCTGCGACGACCATTTTCCGGATCATGGAGCGGCCCCACCGACGCTACGCGTCCGCGAGCCCGGCGTCCTTCTCGGCTGGGGTTGGGGTGGCGCCGTCCTGGGAGCCGGCGTCATCCTGGTCGGCCTGCTCCTGGGCGAGGAGACGACGGTCGTACACCTTCACGAACGGCAGGTAGCACAGCACGGACACGCCGATGAGGATCACGCAGAGCACCGCCGCACGCCAGTCGCCGCCGCACGAGACGTAGGCACCGATGGGGCCAGGCAGCGTCCAGGGCGCGATGACCGACACGTGGTTGACCAGCCCCGCCGCCGTGACGAGCCAGGCGATGGTCGCGCAGATCATGGGCGTCACCACGAAGGGCACCGCCACGATGGGGTTGAGCACGATGGGCGTGCCGAAGACCAGAGGCTCGTTGATGTTGAAGAGGGCCGGCGCGAAGCCGATCCTGCCGAGGCTGCGCATGTAGTGCGACCGGCAGACGGTGACGAGGCAGATGGCCAGACCTATGGCGCAGCCCGACCCGCCGATCCAGACGAACCACTGGTAGAAGGGCTCGGCACTCGTCGCGGGCAGCTGCGTGGCCGCCGTGCCCGCCGCGAGCGCCGCGGTGTTCTCGTCGAGCAGCATCAGCCAGACCGGCCGTGCGATGGAGCCCACGATCGAGGCCCCATGGATGCCGAAGAACCAGAAGAAGGTCGTGAGGAAGACGAGAAGGAGCACGCCGGGCAGGGTGTCCGTGGCCGTGACCAGCGGAGACACCGCCGCCAGGATGGTGCCGTACCAATCGAAGCCCGCCCAGTAGGTGATCCCGCCCACGACCACCATGATGACGAGCGTGGGCGTGAGCGCCTCGAACGAGCGGGCCACGCCGGGCGGCACCTGCTGGGGCATGGTGAGCTTGAAGCGCGAGCGCTGCGTGAGACGGTAGACCGTCACCGCAAGGAAGCTCATGAGGATGCCGACGAACAGGCCCCCGCCGCCGAGCGTCGAGAGCGGCAGCACGTAGCCCGACACGCCCGCGTCGAGGTCGGCCGGGATGTTGACCGGCGTGATGGTGAGCAGCAGCGCCATCGCCGAGAGGATGCCTCCCGTGAGGCCGTCCAACTTGAACGACTTGGCCAGGCTGTTGCCCATGCCGAACACCGCATACAGCGTCATGATCGACATCGTCATGCGATAGACCATCAGGATCTTGGTCGAGTTGGCCGTGAGGACCTGGGTGATGACCCATTCCTGCGGCAGCGGAGGGCTGGCCAGGATGAGGAAGAGCGAGCCCACGAT
This sequence comes from Atopobiaceae bacterium, assembly GCA_022483015.1. Lineage (NCBI taxonomy): Bacteria > Bacillati > Actinomycetota > Coriobacteriia > Coriobacteriales > Atopobiaceae > Atopobiaceae bacterium. The sequence goes on from JAKVOB010000001.1 coordinate 2,260,458, forward strand.
GATGAGCGGCAGGGCCGAGATGACGCCGTCGCGCACCGCCAGGAGGTAGCGGTTGGTGCCGATGACGCTCATCACCGGTCCGAGCTTCTCGTCCAGGAACGCCTCGAGCTTGTCCATGGGTCTCTCCCCTGCCCCTCGCCCCTGGTGGCCACCGCGCACTACCGTGCCGGCCGCGCCCCAACCTTAGCCTGCCGCCCGTGCTCAATGAGCAGTTTAGAGTTTTAGGCCTGGTATGAGACGTTCGACCTCTCACGGGAATTGAGAAGGGGAAAGGCTGCCTGTGGGCCAAGGGCGCCGTTCTCGACTCATGAGAGCGACAGGTCGTCGTGCAGAAGGAAGTCGATCAGGGTCAGGTGCCTCACACCATCCCTGCTGAGCGTGATGGGATCCATGGACACCACGTATTTCGGATAGGAATCCTTCACAGCATCATATGCACCGAACTCGCGCTCTATGACATCATCGTTGCTCAGGAGATAGGCAGCTTGGACATAGCATCTCCCCTTGTCACCCTCCACGATGAAGTCGATCTCACCCCTATGGGTCTTGCCTACGTAGACCTTGTATCCTCGTGCGACGAGCTCGTTGTAGACGGCGGTCTCGACGATATGGCCGAGCTCGTCTTTGACCCGACTCTTTCTCAGATGGAAGAAGCCCAGGTCGCAGGCGTAGACCTTCTTCTCGAAGGCCAATGCCTTCTTCCCCTGGATGTCATATCGGCGCACTTTGCTGACGATGTACGAGTCCGTGATCGCCTGGATGTAGTCATACACCGTCGGCGAGGACACTTTGCGATTGTTGTCGGTCAGGGCAGCGGCAACGGTATTCCCCGACACGGTGAGCGAGGAGTTGCCGATGAGATAGTCGAGCACGCACTCGAGCGTCACTGGGGACTTTATGCTGTTGCGCATGATGATGTCACGAAGGACGATGGAGCTATAGAGGTTGTCGAGCACGACCGCGCGGGTCTCGTCCGTTGGCTCCGCACAGGCAAGCGGCATGCCACCCCAGGTGAGATATGTCTGCAGAAGGCTCCGGTCATCAGGGACGGCATCGGCATGGCACTCGATCATGAACCGACGGTATTCCGCAAAGGTGAAGGGCATCACCTGGAATGAGAGCGTTCGCCCTCCGAGGAGGGAGGCAAGCTCACCAGACAGGATCCTGGAGTTCGACCCAGTGATGAACACGCTGACGTTCCTCTTGGACTGGAGCGAGTTGACCACCGCCTCGAATCCCGGAACGAGCTGTACCTCATCGAGCAGGACATAGGCCATCCCCCTTCCACTGATACGTCCCGAGAGATACGAGTCGAGCGCGTCGGGGCTCAAGAGCGACCTGTTCGCATAGTCCTCGAGGCTGACATAGGTGATGTCATCCGATGGGACGCCACGACCGATGAGGTCATCGACAACCTGCTCGAGGAGCACAGACTTGCCGCAACGACGAACGCCGGTAATCACCTTGACGAACTGCGAGTCATAGAATGGGCGCATGCGTTCGAGGTACATCGTTCTCTCTATCATCGTGCCCCCCAATCATGTTCTGCTATCTATAAGTTCTGCCTAATTCTACCATGCTAATTCGTTATTTATTAAGTTTGCTTAATTCTTCTAGAACAGGAAAGGAGGGCCTACAAGAGCGGATGGTCAGGGAGCCACGACACGTATCCGACCTCTACGATGTTCAGAGCACATCTACGATGTTCGTCATGGATGTTGCTTGGGTAAGGCAGTCCCGCGTCTACCTCTCCGCCTGCTCGCGGCAGTACGCCGTGGCCTCGCGCTCGATGGCCGCCATGCGCTCGGCCGTCTGCGGCGTCGCATACGGGATGCGCGCCACGCACGCGTGCAGGTAGTCGTGGTCGAGCACGTAGGCATAGCTCGAGCGGAAGTTGAAGTCGTAGACGAAGGCCAGGTACGAGACCCACATATCGAGCTTGGTGTGGCGGTCCTCACGCCGGATGGGCCTATGGGCCATGAAGTCCTGGTAGATGTTGTCGCTCACGCTCTCGCGGCCCAGGTCGGCAGCCGACTCGTCGAGCATGGACTCCACGGGGTCGACGGTCTTCACACGGAAGTTGTCGAGCTTGTCGGCGTCGCGCACCAGGCGGGCATGCAACAGGGCCCGGCCGGTCACGTCGGGCGCGATGGCCAGCAGGCTGTGGTCGCGGATGGCCTCGTAGATGATCTTGTCGTAGGCATCCGTGGTGATGAAGTCGCGGATGCGGCCGTCGTTGAACAGGACCTGCAGGCCGATGGAGGCGTGGCTCGCGTTGCGGTCGTCGTAGCTGTGGAAGACCCGCAGCTGCTCGAAGCGGCCTATGTCGTGGAGAAGGGCGATGAGCTGGGCCAGGTCGTGGTCCTCGGGCGAGAGGCCCTCGGAGTCGGCCAGGTAGGTGGCCGCGTCGACCACGGCGTAGGTATGGCGGACCTTGAGGGCGATCTTGGGATCGCCCGTGTCGAAGCGCTCGAGGTAGCGCGCGAACGCGTGGCGTGCGTGATCAAGGCTGATGTGTCTGTCTGCCGTGTGCTTCTCGGCCGCGTGCACGCCTGCCGCGTGCTTCTTGGTCGCGTGCCTCTCTACCATGTGGAACCCCCTCCGCCGCATGGTCCCCTAGTCTATGCGTTATGCGGACCGGCGGGAACGTTAGATATACCAAAGTACTTGGGAAATGGGTGTGCGGTACCATCGGGGAAGTCGTTGCGCCACCAAGGTGTCGCTGCACCGCCGGCCCACTGCGAAGGAGCCCCCCATGAAGATCGACTCGCTCGTCAGCATCTCGTTCTCAGGCGCAGGAACCACGCTCACGGTCGCCCACGAGCTCGCCGGCACGGCGGCTGAGGCGTTGGGATGCCCCACGACCGAATGGGACGCCTCTCCTGAGGGTGCCGAGGTCCCTGGCCCGTTGACGCCCGACGACCTTGCGATACTGGCCTGCCCCTCGTACGGCGGTCGTGTGCCGGTGCCCTTCGTGGAGCGTCTGCATCGGGTACACGGCACGTTCACGCCGGCGTTCCTCGTGGTGACCTACGGCAACCGTGCCATCGACGACACCCTGGCCGAGCTTGCGGATGTGGCCACCGATCAGGGCCTCTGCGTGATGGGGGCCGCCATCGTGGTGTGTCAGCACTCCATCTTCCGCAGCGTCGCCGCCGGACGGCCCGATGACGACGACCTCGCCTGGCTGCGCGATGCCGCGGCCCAGCTTGCCGAGAAGGTCACGAAGGCATCGACCGTCTCCGACCTCGCGACGCCCGACCTGCCCGGGAACCGTCCCTGCCGCGACTACGTCAACGTGCCGATGAAGCCACACATCGAGGCCGGACGCTGCGTGCGCTGCGGGCGATGCGCCGCCGTCTGTCCCGTCGGCACCATCGACCCGGGCGACCTCTGCTACACCGGCCCCGACTGCCTCGACTGCGGCGCCTGCTCGCGCGTGTGCCCCACTGGTGCGAGGAGCCTCGGCGGCATCAAGCTGGCCGCCGCCGAGAAGGTCTTCTCGGCGAAGTATGGCCGCGAGCGACAGGGGCCGCGCCTCTGGCTGTAGCAGGCCGCCGGGCGCGGGAGGTTCTTCTCGCCAGCCACCGTCTTGCGTTGAGGTAGCGCCTTCGGCACCTTTTGACCCCCAAGAAGGTGCCGAAGGCGCTACCTCGACGTAGAGAGCAAAGCGTCAGCTGTCAGGAGATGCATCTCGCCTGTCGCCGAATCGTCCCACGCTCCCGGCGGCCAGGACCGACTCCCATGAGACAATGCTGTCCCGGTTGGCCCCTTGTCCCGAGGAGCGTCGCCATGAGCGCCCACGTCGAGCAGACCATCAACGCGCGACTCACGGAGTGCGAGGCAGACAGGCGGCTCCTCTGCCTCCGGGACCACTCGATGAACAAGGCGGTCCTCGAACGCTTGTCGCGCGGCGAGATTACACGCGTGAATCCTGGCATGTTCATACGCACCTCCGTCTGGGATGACCTCAAACCCGATGTCCGGTGCATCTGGCTCGCACGGACGCTCACGAGCAAGATGCCCTGCATACGGTTCTGCAATGTGACGGCTGCCGTCGCGCGCGGCCTGTCTGTCTCGTACAGCCTCCTCGACAAGGTCCATGTTGCCGAACGGCGCCGCGGACATGACCGCGGCACATCCCTACTCTGCCGCCATAGGATGGGAGGCGACCTCTGGCAGACCGTCGATGGTCTGACAGTGACGTCCCTCGAACGCACGACCTTCGATTGCCTACGAACCACGACGTTTCGTGATGGGCTCGCGATTGCCGACTCCGCCCTGCGAGCAGGCCTCGACAAGAGCTTCCTCCTCGAGCTGCTTGGTTCCATGCACCATTATCGCGGGCTACGTCAGGCACGGATTACGGCGAGCTATGCCGACGCCGCAGCCGAGAGCGGCGGCGAGTCCATCGCACGCGCGGCCATGATCGAGCTCGGATTCGCGATCCCCCAGCTGCAGGCCACCTTCACGGACCCCATTGACGGCAGGCGGCGCCGCGTCGACTTCCTCTGGGTGCGTCCGGACGGCAGCTCTGTCATCGGCGAGCTCGATGGCCGTACCAAATATGTGGACCCCTCGATGACGGGAGGGCGCAGCGTCGTGGACGTGCTCGCCGACGAGCGGCTGCGCGAGTCGCACCTCTCGCTGGCGGCAGATGGCGCACCCATCATGCGCTTCTCGGTGGGCGACACCTACAATCTTGCCTATTTCGAGCGGCTCCTCACCACGTTTGGCGTGCCTCGCGCATAGCCATCCAGATGACAGGAATCCCCCGGCAGCAGTCAGGCTCGCCTCTTTCTCGTCGAGGTAGCGCCTTCGGCACCTTTTGACCCCCAAGAAGGTGCCGAAGGCGCTACCTCGACGTGGAGACGGCTGGCGACACGTCAGCGGGCCGCAGGAGCCACATGTGTGCACATTGTGAAGGGGCCGGTCGAGAGGTTGTCCTTCTCGGAAGCGGAGATACTATCACTAATAGCTATTGACGATAGGTTTTCGCCCGGACATCTATCGGTAGAAGTAGCTCACGCACACGGCGCAGGTCACAGGAGTGAGGGAGGACGTCACATGGGCACGGGCACGACCAAGGATTCACACAACCGTGATGTCGAGAAGAACGAGTCCGCTGCGGCTTACTTCGCCACTCCCGACGTCCCCTACACGGCCGAGGAGCTCAACCTGGCCGAGCACCTCTTCCGCTCGTTCGGCCTCATGTCGCGCGGTCCCATGCAGCAGATCCAGGGTGCCACGCGCGGCGAGATGGCGCTGCTGGGCTTCCTCGAGTCGACCGACCACCCGTTGGCCCCCTCCGACCTTGCCGAGAGGCTCAAGCTCACCTCGGCGCGCATCGCCAACACCCTGAACTCCCTCGAGCGCAAGGGCCTCATCGAGCGCTCGCACGACGAGACCGACCGACGCCGCGTGGAGGTCTCGATCACGCCGGCCGGCAGCGAGCTGTTCCGCACCCAGCTCAAGGGTGCCGTCCTGGGGCTCACAGCAATGGTGCGCGACCTCGGCATGGACGACGCCCGCGAGTTCGTGCGCATCACCAGCCGCATCGAAGGCCTCATCTCCGAGCGCGAGCAGGTCTACCCTCCCCCGCTCATCGACTTCGGGGACATCGCGTAGCACGACGTCGCGGGATCGCGGCCGAAGTCGCCTTCCCCGCACAGGCAATCCCGGCAAGGCTGGCGCCTCGCCGTCTCAGATATCTATCACCACTAGCAGCTAGTACCATTATAGAAAGGGGAACCATATGCTCAAGGTCCTGAGATACCTCGACAAGAAGCAGTGGGGCATGGTCGCGATCAGCCTCGTCTTCATCGTCATCCAAGTGTGGCTCGACCTCACCCTGCCCGACTACATGAGCAACATCACCACCCTCGTCGAGACCGAGGGCTCCACCATGGGCGAGATCCTCGAGCAGGGCGGCTGGATGCTCCTCTGCGCCGTGGGCTCCATGATCGCCGCCTGCATCGTGGGCTACTTCGCCGCAAAGGTGGGCGCCGGCCTCGCCCAGACGCTCCGCGGCCACGTCTACGACAAGACGCTCGAGATGAGCAAGGGCGACGTCGAGCACTTCTCGACCGCCAGCCTCGTCAACCGCTGCACCAACGACATCACGCAGGTACAGACCCTGGTCATCATGGGCCTGCAGGCCATCATCAAGGCACCGGTCCTCTGCATCTGGGCCGTCTGCAAGATCGCCGGCCACGGCTGGCAGTGGTCGGCCGCCACGGCGGTCGCCGCGTTCGTGGTCATCATCATGCTCGTCTTCACCCTCATCTTCGCCGTGCCGCGGTTCCGCCGCGTGCAGGGCATCACCGACAAGATCAACCGCCTCTGCCGCGAGCACCTCGTGGGCATCCGCCCGGTGCACGCCTACAACGCCGAGGCCTATGAGCAGAAGCGCTTCGACGAGGCCAACGACGACATCACCGACGTCAACATGGTCGCCTATCGTGTCATGGCCATCATGAGCCCCGGCATGACCTTCGTGACCAGCGTGCTCACCCTCGTGGTCTACTGGATCGGCGCCTACCTCGTGGAGGCGGCGCTCCCCGGTGCCAAGCTCGGTGTCTTCTCGGACATGGTGGTCTTCTCCAACTACGCCATCCAGGTCGTCATGGCCTTCGTCCTGCTCAACATGATCTTCATCCTCCTGCCGCGCGCCCAGGTCTCGGCCGGCCGCATCATGGAGGTCATCAGCACCGACCCGTCCATCAAGGATGGCAAGGGTGCCGACGTGACCGACGCCGAGAAGGGCACCGTGGAGTTCCGCGACGTCTCGTTCAGCTATCCTGACGGCGGCGCCGAGGTCCTCTCGCACATCTCGTTCAAGGCCGAGCGCGGCCAGACCGTCGCCTTCATCGGCGCCACTGGCTCGGGCAAGACCACCCTGGTCCAGCTCGTCGACCGCCTCTATGACCCCTCGACCGGCACCGTGCTGGTCGACGGCCACGACGTGCGCGAGTTCTCGCAGGACGACCTGCACAACCGCATCGGCTACATCCCCCAGACCGCGACGCTCTTCTCGGGGACCGTTGCCTCCAACGTGAGCTACGGCGAGGCAGCGCAGGACATCACGCGCCAGGACGTCACCGAGGGGCTCGACATCGCCCAGGCCTCCGACTTCGTCTCGAAGATGGACAAGGGCGAGGACGCGCGCATCGACCAGGGCGGCCGCAACGTCTCTGGCGGCCAGCGCCAGCGCCTGGCCATCGCCCGCGCCGTGGCACGCAAGCCTGAGACGCTCATCTTTGACGATTCCTTCTCGGCGCTCGACTTCGCGACCGACAAGGCCCTGCGCAACACCCTTTCCGAGAAGTGCGCCTCGACCACGCGCCTCGTGGTCGCCCAGCGCATCGGCACCATCAGGAACGCCGACCAGATCATAGTGCTCGACCACGGCGAGGTCGTGGGCACGGGCACGCACGACGAGCTCATGCAGACGTGCGACGCCTACCAGGAGATCGCGCTCTCGCAGCTTTCGAAGGAGGAGTTGGACAATGCCTAGCAGCATGCCTGGAACCGACCACACCGTCGCCATGGGGACCGAGAATGCCGACATCGGCGGCGCGTTCAAGAACCTGTTCTCATACCTGGGCCGCAAGAAGGCCCCCGTCATCATCGCCTGCGTGCTCTCGCTCCTGGGCGCGGTGCTGAACCTCATCGGACCGTCGAAGCTCGGCGAGATCACCGACATGATCAGCAACGGGCTCACCGGCACCATCGACCTCACGAGCGTCACGTCCCTGGCCACCCTGCTCGTGATCCTCTATGCGGCTGGCTTCATCGTCAACTACATCCAGGGCTTCATCATGGCCACGGTGACCCAGAAGGTCACGCAGAACATGCGTCGCGACATCTCGCACAAGATCGACCGCCTGCCGCTCAAGTACCTGGACGGCACGCCGACCGGCGACGTGCTCAGCCGCGTCACCAACGACGTCGACACCGTGGGCCAGATGATGAACCAGTCCCTCTCCACGATCGTGAGCTCGGTCGCCATGCTCATCGGCTCGCTCGTCATGATGTTCGCGACCAACGTCCTCATGACGCTCGCCGGCGTGATCGCGACGCTGTTGGGCGTGGCCCTGGTCATCTTCGTGATCATGAGGTCACAGGGCTACTTCACCCAGCAGCAGGCCGAGATCGGCAAGATCGACGGGCACGTGGAGGAGGTCTTCGGCGGGCTCGACGTGGTCAAGACCTGCAACGGCGAGAAGGCCGCCGGCACCGAGTTCCACAAGATGAACGACGCGCTCTATGGTGCCGCGTGGAAGGCCAACTTCCTCTCGAGCCTCATGATGCCGCTCATGATCTTCATCGGTAACCTCGCCTACGTGGCCGTCTGCATCGTCGGCGGCATCCTCGTGATCCAGGGGAGCATCGGCTTCGGCGTCGTCGTCTCGTTCATGATCTACATCCGCCTGTTCACGCAGCCGCTGCAGAACCTCTCGCAGGCCGCGACCTCCGTCCAGACCATGGCCGCCGCCTGTGGGCGCGTGTTCGAGTTCCTGGACGAGGAGGAGCTCTCGGACGAGTCCGCCAAGACGACCCGCCTCGACGACATCCAGGGCAGGGTCACGTTCCACCACGTGCACTTCGGCTATGACCCCGAGAAGACCATCATCAACGACTTCACCGCCACGGCGCAGCCTGGCCAGAAGATCGCCATCGTGGGTCCCACCGGCGCCGGCAAGACCACCATCGTGAACCTCCTCGAGCGCTTCTACGAGGTCGGGTCAGGCAGGATCACCATCGACGGCACCTCGACCCTCGACCTCACCCGCGAGAACGTCCACGAGCTGTTCGGCATGGTGCTGCAGGACACCTGGCTCTTCGAGGGGACCCTGCGCGAGAACCTCGTCTTCGACACGCCCGACATCTCCGATGACCGCCTCATGGAGGTCTGCGAGTCGTGCGGGCTCGGCAGCTGGGTCAAGCAGCTCCCCAAGGGGCTCGACACCGTGCTCACCGACGAGACGAGCGTGAGCGCCGGCCAGCGCCAGCTCCTCACCATCGCCCGCGCCATGCTGAAGGACGCGCCGCTGCTCATCCTCGACGAGGCCACGAGCTCCGTCGACACCCGCACCGAGCTCAAGGTCCAGGACGCCATGGACAAGCTCATGTGCGGCCGTACGAGCTTCGTCATCGCGCACCGCCTCTCCACGATCAAGAACGCCGACCTCATCCTCGTGATGGAGGACGGCGACATCATCGAGAAGGGCACGCACGACGAGCTCATCAAGCAGGGTGGCGCCTACGCCAAGCTGTACAACTCGCAGTTCGAGCAGGCCGCGTAAGCAAGAGGTACTTCTCGCCGTCACTTGTCGACGGCAGACGCGAGGGCCCCGGCATCCATGTGGGTGTCGGGGCCCTCGTTTGTCTCGATGGTGGCCGCCGGATCCCCTCCCCATTCCGTCGAGGTAGCGGGTTCGGCACCTTCTGACCCCTCAAAAGGTGCCGGATGCGCTACCTCGACGAGGGGACCGCAGGGACCACCAGAGACTACCGCGCCTGCCGCCTGCGTCGGAGGCCCCACAGGGACACCCCCACGACCACGCACGCAGAGCCAGCTGCCAGCGGGAGGCCAGCATCCACGAGGGGATCGGCGGTGTCTGCCAGCCGCGCGACGCCGACCGACGTGGCGCTGGCCTGCGTGAGGTTGCCATTCTCGCCCCCGCCCGACGAGGACGCAGCTCGCGTCGTGGGCGTCGGGGTGGTCGGCGTCGCAGGCGTATCAGGGCTCTCGGGCTCCTTCTTCTTAGCGATGGTCACGGTGCAGCTGGCGGACTTGCTCACGTCCGCGTCGCTGGTGGCGGTCACCACCACGGTGCCCTCCCCCTTGGCCGTGAGGACCGGCATCTCGTCACCCGAGAAGCTCGCGTTGGCCTGGATGTCGACACTGTCAAGGTCTCCCGAGAAGCTCCAGCTGATCCGCGTGGTGGTGGGATTCTCGGCGCCAAGGACGGTCGCGGTGAGGTCGAGCGACTGGTCGCCCTCGCCCAAGGTGATGCCGGCGTCAGCCTTGTCGAGGCTGACGCCCGTGGGATGGTCATAGGCGTTGAGGCCCCGGCGCAGCATGCCGCTCTCCATTGAGGCCGTGGCAGCAAAGGTCCAGCAGGCCCCGAGGTTGCCCTGGTTCTTGACGCTGGTGACGGCATTCATGTCACGTAGGTCGAAGGAGGACGGCAGGCTGACATCAGGAGCGCTGGTGCTGCAGGCGGAGAGGTCAGAGGTGATGGTCAGCTCGCCGCTCTGGGAGGGGCCCTCGGTCGTGATATCCTCCATCGTCGCGTCGGTGGCAGTCGCAGGCATGCCTCGCAACGCGAGTTGGGCCGCCGTGTCGACCCCTTCCGAGGCGGCCGAGAGGAGCCGGTCGTCACCGGACCCGCCCGTGGTGAAGGCCCGGAGCGATGCATAGTACCCACCCTCAGCACCTATGTCGCTCACGCTACCGTCACTGTTGTAGTAGTAGCTGATGCCAGCGAGGGCCTGGACCGGCTGAGCCTCCCTCCGGTTTGGTCTGGTGAAACCGATCTTGGTCTTCCCTCCCTTGGTCGAGTCGGCGCGAAGAATGACCTCGTAGCGCGTGTTCGCCGGCAGCTCGATGGGCTGGGCAAGGGTCTCCTTGTAGTAGCCGGCATATTTCTCGCTCACCTGCATGAGGTGCGTCGTCTCCGTCGAGTCCCCGAGGCGCAGATAGACGTCATAGATGCCATCGGCAGCGAGGGCCGTGAAGCTGACGGCGTCCAGCTGCTCCTTGGTATCCCCGGTCATGAAAACCTGGCCAACCTTCTGGGGGCCCTCGACCACTGAGTTGGTCGCTGCGCCATATTGGTCGTTGTAGTACTGGGTCTCGGTGACCGAGGCTGCCTCCTGGGCCAGGTACACAGCGGGCAGATTGTAGGCGAAATCGGCCGTCTCGTAGGAGAGGTAGAAGTAACCGTCGTCGCCCGCGCTGGTACCCCAACTGTTCTTAACGATAAAAGCCCCGTCACATGAAGGCTTCTGGTAGTCGAAGTCAGAATAGCCGTACGCCTTCGCGAGCGCAGCATTGCCCGTGAAGTTGTCCCTCGAGTAGGTGTCGTCCCAGCCGACCACGGTGATGGCATGTCCGCCATCAGCGCTCGTGGCATACGGATAATCCGTGCAGGCAAAGTAGTTCGTGCTTGTCGAGTCGTAGGCGGTCCTATGGACCCCGAGACTCGCAAACACCGCACCATAGTTGATGACGGCATTCTTGATCTGGGTGATGTAGCCATCACTGTTGCAGTTGGGGAGGAAGAGCGCCGTCGTGAGGTGTGTCGTCGTCGTCCCCGGCACATAGGTGACCTTCGAGGTCGCGTCAGAGTAGGGCTGGTCCGCCTCGGTGACTGGCCCATCGAGCAGGCTGTAGTACTGGGTGGCCATCAGGAAGTGACCGCCTCCGTCAGCACCTCCGAGATAGGCGTAGCTTCGTTTGTCGACACCCGCGGTGTCATACCATGCCGACAGCATGTTCATCTCGGAGAGGTCGAGGATGCTGGGGTCGGTGGCTTGCCTCTCGAGGTCGAGGGTATAGGGCCGGGTGTCCGATGAGCCAGTCTCGCTCTCGACCCTGAGGTAGTACTTGCCAGCCAGGGTTCCCTTCGTGGTGATGGATTGGTCTCCATCTCCCTGACTCATAGCCACCACGTTGCCCGTCACGTCCAGGAGGGTCGCCGAGTAGGACAGGTCGCTCGAGGCCGTCTCGATGTTGATGTTGAGGTTGTAGGTCGCGTCCAACGTGAAGCTGTAGCAGTCCACGTCGAACGAGGTCGAGACCAGCGCCTCGATCATCGTAGGGAAGCTCAGGGCCGTCGCCTGGCCGATGACGTCGTTGTGCTCATAGCGGTCCTGGTTGACCGAGTGGGTAGAGTAGGTGAAGGTACATACCTGCGAGGTCTCGGTATCTGGTCGATTGGTCAGATAGGCAAGGGCCCGGATGACGACGTCCTTCTCGATGGTAAGGGGTCCCGTGTAGACCGTGCCGTTCGCGACCTCGCCCTCGGCACTGACAGCCGGGTCGCTGCCGTCGGTGGTGTAGAGGATGGTCGCACCCGAGGTCTGGGAGCCCAGCGAGACCGGCTGTCCGGCGGCCACGTTGCCGGGATCCACGGAGGCCGTGGGTGCGGCAGGAGCCACATAGATGGTCCATGACGCCACATTCGAGGTCGTTCCCGCGGTCGGGTCGTAGGCGATGGCCTTGATCCGCACGTTTTCCGTGGGCGTGATGGGGCCGTCATAGCGGGTGCCCGTCTGGGGCGTGGGCGCGGCAAGGTCATCGTCCTTCTCGGCACCAAGGGTGTAGTAGATCTCCATGCCGTCCTCGGCGGCCAGCGAGATGGTATCGCCGATGGTGATGACCTGCTCGTTCGATTGGTCGCACGTCACCTGGTCGGGGACGTCCTGCTGGATGCCGGCGAAGTGCATGGCCGCGTCGGCACCCACAGGCGTGAAGGTCCCTCCGACGCGTCCGGTCGAGAGCGCCGCCGCACCGCCTCCTGCCAGGGTCGTCGGCAGCGTGGTGCCCATCTTCGAGACGGGATAGGTGAACCCGGTGAGGTCCAGTCCCCTGAAGCCGTAGTTCCCCGATTCCTCTTGCAGGACGAGGGCGACGTTGTAGTCACGGACGAACCCCTCGAAGCCCTCCCTGCCGATCACGCCCTTCCCCTTGAGGACCTTGGTCAGGACCTCCCTCGTGCAGGCGTGCTTTCCGTCGCCCACGTCATAGTTCAGGACGGCACGATAGATCCCGTCCCCTCCGCTGGAATGGCCCACGGTCTGGGCAGCGAGGTAACGGCCGAAGAGGTACCACTGGGCATAGACCAAATAATCGTTCGGCACGTATTCGCCTGAGAAGATGAAGGGGACGGTCGTCCCTTTTGATGAGATGTAAAGCTGCAGGTAGTAGGTATAGGTTCTCATGGCATCTTCCGTCATCCCTGCCACGGTGGGTGCACTCTGCGAGAAGGTCTCGTTGAGCCAGGAATCGCTGTCACTACCGACCAACGCAAAGTTGATCAGGTGCTGGAACTCGTGACAGAGGGTGGATTCGAGCATCATGGAGTCCGTCATGCTCTGGTTCAGGTTCACACGGTCCATCTGCTCGCCGGCACGCGTGAGGTCATCGCCCCAGAAGTAGCCCTTATAGTACCTAGAGATACCCGTCACCACGACGGCGACCTTACCGTCGTGGTCGACGTCCACGGCATTGGGGCTACCAAACCCGCTGACCATGTTCGCGTAGTATCCGTCGAACCTCTGGGCCAGACTCTGGGCCTCCGCAGTCTTGGTCGCATCCTCGTACCAGATGGTGCAGTGCTCACCTGTCGCAAGGCAGGTGTGCGTGATCTTGGTGTTCGTCTGCACGCCTTGGTCGTCCACGGACGTGAGTATCGTGAGGTCCTTCGTGTCGCCCACCTGGTAGGCGGCCGTCGGCGTCGAGTCAGCAGCCGTCTGGACCTCGTCAAGGGTCACATCTCCCGTGCCCAACGCCAGGGTCCCGCATTCCTGGAAGGCCCCCTCCGTCGTGAGGGAGCTGTCAAGCTGGCTCCGGAGCGAGGCCGCACCCATGGCCTCGCCCGTGGGCAGGGTCGCCTCGTACTGCTCGTTGGTAGAGATGTCGAAGTTGGTGTTGGTGACCAGGGTCAGGTTGCCGGCATAGCCATCGTCCGCGTCGGTATCGACCACATTGCTGGTGGCATGGGCTGCCGACCCGAAGGACAACAGCGACAAAGCGGTCAGGACGACGAGCGTGAGGAGTCGGCTTCTACGAATGCCCATGGCACACCCTTTCGTAGGATGGCCCAGACCAGGCCCTTGTTACGATGCGACCCATCATACGCCGATGTTTCAGATTGCTTTTAAGGTTGAGCCGCTATTCGGCCACTGGTCCAAGCCGGCCGCCTGGTCCCCTCCCATCCCGTCGAGATAGCGGGTTCGGCACCTTCTGACCCCTCAAAAGGTGCCGGATGCGCTACCTCGACGAGGGAGGAGGGCCGCGGCCAAGGAGAATCCCGCGCAACACCAGGGCACGCTCGCGAGAAGAACCTCAAGCAGATAGGCCGCGAGCGGCTTCGCCGCATACGCCGGGGCGAAGCCGACGATACCTGCGATGTAGCCGACATAACCCAGGTCGACGAAGGCCCAGAGACCTGCGACGCAGACGACAGCCGTGAGTGCCCAGGTCACCGCCCTACGTCGCCGCGACACGGGTCCCCGCCGCGCGAGCACGGCCGCGTGCGACACGCGCACCGCCCAGCCGCCATGCGCCGCCATCAGCACGAATCCCAGGTGCACCGAGAGCAGGTGTGCAGCGCGCGCCGGACCAGCGAGGCCGAGCCCGAAGCCGCCCGTGAGGTCCGCCATGAGGAGCCCGCTCACGACCATGACGGTAAGGCTGGCCGCACATCCCAGCACCAGCACCGCGTCGACCGCGCGGAAGACGCCCCACCTGCCGTGCGCCAACGCAGCGAACCACCTGCGGTGCAGCACGACGTGCCACGCCACGGCCGCACCGAGCACGAGCCCCATGACCTCGTGGACGAGGGGCGGCACGTACCCACGCAGCATCTGCGCCAGCATGCCCACCATGAGCAGCGCGTCATCGACCTCGCGCAGCAGCGCCCGGCGCCTCCTCGCACCATCTGTCATCGTCTTCGCCATACGGCCATGCTAGGACGCGTCGCCGCCACGCACGAAGGGTGCGTTGTACGAGGCGCTCGCCCCGAAGAGGTCCGTGAGCTTGCCGCGCATGCCCTCGATCGCGGCCGCACCGGAGGCCGGGACCATGAAGACGTACTGGCAGGTGCGACGATACTTGTAGTCGGCATAGACGTCGACGTTCCCGAAGCCCATGAGGTGGCGATGGACGCCCTCGCTGATGGAAGCGTCATCCGACCCCACGTAGACCTCGCGATAGCGCTCGAGGTCGGCATCGTGCCGTGCAGGCGAGCCGAGGAGCACGATGACGTAGCAACCGGGGATGGCGAAGTACTCCAGACCAGCATCCTTGGCGGCCATGTAGTTCTTCTCGAAGGTCGGGGTGTCCACATGGACGTTGCCCTCGACCACCGCGAGCGCGGCATGGCGACGCTCGTCCGTCTGGTGTCGGGCGTTCTGCGCACCGACCGCACCGGCAACGAAGCCACCCGCGGCACCGACCGCCTGGCCGGCACCCTCGACGGCCCCCTTGGCGACGTTGCCCACGCCCTTGGCCGCATCACCCACGGCACCGGCGGCCTTGCCCACGGCGTCGGCCGCCTGCTTCTGGAACTCGGGGTCACGGATCTTCTCGGCAGCCTCGGTCGCCAGGTCGGAGGCCAGGCCGGCCACGATGGGAGTACCTATCTCGAATGCCTTCTTGGCGAACGCACCTTTTGCCATGGCCGCCCCTCCGCTGAGACCCGTTCCGTCAGCCGAGAGGAACCAACCTGCCCCGACCACGTCGAATGGTAGCAAAGGCGTCGCCCACGGGGCCGACGTACCGGACGAACGGCACGACGCGGTTGGGGGAC